>CAYLUX010000032.1:0-21320 GCA_964386935.1 uncultured Janibacter sp. | reverse complement strand
TCCGCAGCGAGAACTCGGTGGAGAAGAGGCAGGTGTTCTGCCCCTGGTCCTCCTTCAGGATGTCGGCCTGGACGGTGCCGCGCACGTTGGCCAGCGCGTGGGCCCGCAGCTCCTGCTCCTCCTCGGCGGAGGGCTCCCTCCCTTCGCGCTCGCGGAAGAGGTCGACCTGCTGGTCCATCGCCGTGTTGAGGAAGAAGGCGAGGATCGTCGGGGCCGGGCCGTTGATCGTCATCGACACGCTCGTCGTGGGGGCGAGCAGGTCGAAGCCGTCGTAGAGGGCCTTCATGTCGTCCAGCGTCGCGATCGAGACGCCCGAGGTGCCGACCTTGCCGTAGATGTCCGGCCGCTCGCCCGGGTCGCGACCGTAGAGCGTCACCGAGTCGAAGGCGGTGGACAGCCGCGTCGCCGGCTGCCCCTCGGAGAGGAGCTTGAAGCGCCGGTTGGTCCGGAAGGGGTCACCCTCGCCGGCGAACATCCGGGCCGGGTCCTCGTTGTCCCGCTTGAAGGGGAAGACGCCCGCGGTGAAGGGGAAGTAGCCGGGGAGGTTCTCCCGCCGCCAGAAGGAGACGAGGTCGCCGTGGTCGGTGAACCGCGGCAGCGCGACGCGGGGGATCTTGTTGCCGGAGAGCGACTCCCGAGTCAGCTTGTTGTGGATCTCCTTGCCGCGGATCGTGACGACCTGCTCCTCGCCGGAGTAGGACTCGACGACCTGGGGCCACTGCTCGATCTGCTGGCCGATCTCGGTGGGCAGCTCGGCGCGCGCGGCGTCGAGCAGCTCGTCCACGCCGTGCCCGTCCTTGCCGGCCGCGGTCAGCTCGTCGTCGACGAGCGCCAGTCGCTGGACCCGACGGGCCTGGTCGGCCAGCTCCTCGGTGCGGGAGTGGTAACCGCGCACGGTCTCGGTGATTTCGGAGAGGTACCGCACCCGGGTCGCGGGCACCACCTGGTCGAAGCGGGTGGAGTACTTCGTGTCGACGGCCGGCAGCTGGCCCTCCTCGACCTGCATGCCCCGCTCGGCGAGCTCGGAGCGCAGGTGCTGGTAGAGGGCGGTGACGCCGTCGTCGTTGAAGGTCGCCGCGGAGGTGCCGTAGACCGGCATGTCCTCGGGCTTGCTGCCGAAGGCCTCACGGTTGCGCACCATTTGGCGGCCCACGTCGCGCAGCGCGTCCGCGGCACCGCGGCGCTCGAACTTGTTGATCGCCACGACCTCGGCGAAGTCGAGCATGTCGATCTTCTCCAGCTGGCTGGCGGCGCCGAACTCCGGCGTCATGACGTACATCGGCAGGTCGACGAAGGGGACGATGGCGGCATCGCCCTGCCCGATGCCGGGCGTCTCGACGATGACCAGGTCGAAGCCGGCCGCCTTCGTGATGTCGATGATGGTGCTCAGCGAGTCGGGGATCTCGCGGTCACCACGGGTGGCGACGGAGCGGAAGAGGATCGGCCCGGCGTCGGCCGTGGCGTGGCCCAGCGAGTTCATCCGGATGCGGTCGCCGAGCAGGGCACCGCCGCCCTTGCGCCGGGTCGGGTCGACGGCGATGACGGCGATGCGCAGCTTGTCCTGCTGGTCCACGCGGAAGCGGCGGATCAGCTCATCGGTCAGCGAGGACTTGCCCGACCCGCCGGTGCCGGTCAGGCCCAGCACGGGGGCGGTTGAGCGCTCCGCGGCCTGCTGGATGCCGCTGAGGAAGGACTCGTCCAGCCGGCCGAGCTCGGCACCGCTGATCGCCCGGGAGACGGCGCCGCGATCGCCGGAGAGCACCGTGTCCAGGGCCACCGGCCCCTGCTGCCACAGGTCGTAGTCGCAGCCCTCGATCAGGGTGTTGATCATGCCGGGCAGGCCGAGGCGCTGGCCGTCCTCGGGGGAGAAGATCGTCACCCCGGCCTTGCGCAGTCGCTCGATCTCCTCGGGCACGATGACGCCGCCGCCACCACCGAAGACCTTGACGTGGCCCATGCCGTGCTCGGCGAGCAGCTGGGTGAGGTACTCGAAGTACTCGACGTGGCCGCCCTGGTAGGACGAGACCGCGACGCCCTGGACGTCCTCGTCGATGGCGGTGTCGACGACCTCCTGGACCGAGCGGTTGTGCCCCAGGTGGATGACCTCGGCGCCCTGGCTCTGCAGGATCCGCCGCATGATGTTGATGCTCGCGTCGTGCCCGTCGAAGAGCGAGGACGCGGTCACGAACCGGACCGGGTTGGTGGGCACGTGCAGGTCGGACTTGGCGGGCGCTGCCATCGGAGGAACCTCATCGTCGGGGATCTGTACCCGGTCAATACTAGGACATCCAAGTATTGGAGGCGAGTCCTTGTGCTTACGGACAGCGGCCAACGGGGACGCTGCCCTTGGTCGTTCGTTCCTCACTCCCTGAGTCGGGCCGCATCCCCATTGGCCGCTGCCCCAGCCGGTTCCCCACGCGTTGGGTTCGTCGCCGCGTCCCCGTGGGCCGAGCGAAGGGAGGTGAGCAGCTCGGTGGCGGCCCGCACCTCGTCCGGGGCGAGGCCGGGGGAGGTGAAGACCCGGGCGTTCAGGTCGGCGGTGGCCACATCGACGACCTCGACCCCCTTCGTCGTGAGGGAGGCGAGCACGACGCGGCGGTCGGACTCGCGGCGGAGCCGCTCGACGAGCCCCTGGGACTCGAGCCGGGCGACTGCGCTGCTCACGCTTGTCGGGTGGACCTGCAGCAGCGAGCCGAGTCGGCTCATCGGCATCGACCGGCGGCGGCTGAAGGCCAGTAGTCGCAGCACCTCGAAGCGGGCGAAGGTCAGGCCGTGGGGCCGGAGCGTGTCCTCGATCCGCTCGACGAGGAGCTGGTGGGCACGCGTCAGGGAAGTCACCAGCGCCATCCCGTCGGCCGCGTCGGACCAGCCGTGGTCCACCCACTGCTCGTGCGCTGCGGCGATCGGGTCCCGGTCCGTCATGGGGCAATCCTAGGACGTGCACGCTTCTTCGGCGTCCTCGAGCGCCGGGAGGCGGGCCCCGTCAGGCGGCGATCCACCAGCCGAGGGTGGCCAGTGCCACGCCCAGCACCAGGCTGAGGCCGAGATCGGCGAGGGCGTGACGTGCCCGCTGCTCCTGGATCGCCGCCGCCACCTCGAGGGCGTGGCTGGAGAAGGTCGTGAAGGCGCCGCAGAAGCCGACTCCCAGCAGGGGGAGGAGCCAGCCCGGCGCACCGGAGTGCACGGCCCCGGCCACGAGCCCGAGCACGAGCGACCCGATGAGGTTCACCGCCATGGTGGCCCCGGCCGCGGTGGCGCCATGCTCCCGCGTCCGGGTGGTCGCCTCGTGGCGGGCCAGCGCGCCGAGCGCGCCCCCGACGAGGACGAGCAGCAGGGTCACAGCTCCTCCTCGTCCGCGTACTGGTCCGCGAGCGACGGCTCCGTCATGAACCACCGCTCGCCGAGGAGCAGCCCCGCCAGGGCGGCCCCGACCCCGAGCAGCAGCGTCGCGAGGACGTAGCCGATCGCGGCGAGCGCGCCGCCCCCGCCGGTGATCGCGTGGACGTCCAGGGCGAAGGTCGAGTACGTCGTCCAGCCGCCGAGCAGCCCGACCGCGGCGAAGGGCCGCAGCAGCGGATGGCTCGTCCGGGTCGCGAGCCACGCGACGAGCAGGCCCATCGCCAGGGCGCCGCTGAGGTTGACCACGAGCGTCGCCCAGCCCCACCCGGGCCCGGCCGCGGGCAGGGCCAGCCCGAGCAGCCACCGTCCGGCAGTACCGAGGGCTCCGCCGGCCATGACCGCGGCGCGGGTGCCCCCTTCGGCAGCAGGCTCCGGAGCGGTCTCGGCGGTCATGCGCGCTTGGTCTCGAGGAACTCCGCGATCCGGCCGATGGCCTCGGTGAGGACCTCCTCGTCGGGCAGCGCCACGAGGCGGAAGTGGTCGGTCTCCGGCCAGTTGAAGCCGGTGCCGTGGGTGACGAGGATCTTCTTCGCGCGCAGCAGCTCGATGACGAATGCCTCGTCGTCCTCGATGGGGTACACCTCCGGGTCCAGCCGGGGGAAGCAGTACAGCGCGCCCCTCGGCTCGACGCAGCTGACACCCGGGATCTCGTTCAGCAGCCGGGAGGCCAGCTTGGCCTGGTCGTGGTAGCGCCCGCCGGGGACGATGAGTTCGTCGATGGACTGGTAGCCACCCAGAGCGGTCTGGATCGCGTGCTGTGCGGGGACGTTGGAGCACATCCGCATGTTGGCGAGCAGCGTGAGGCCCTCGAGGAAGTCCTCGGCCAGGTGCTTCGGCCCGGAGACCATCACCCAGCCGGCCCGGTACCCGCAGACCCGGTAGGCCTTGGACAGCCCGGAGAAGGTCAGGCACAGCACGTCGTCGCCGGCGTAGGCGGCCGCGTGGTGGTGCACGGCGTCGCCGTAGATGATCTTCTCGTAGATCTCGTCGGCCATGACGACGAGATCGTGGCGCCGGGCGATGTCGATGAGACCCCGGACGGTCTGCTCCGAGTACACCGCACCCGTCGGGTTGTTCGGGTTGATGATGACGAGGGCGTGGGTGTTCTCGGTGATCTTGGACTCGATGTCCGCGAGGTCGGGGTTCCACGCATTCGACTCGTCGCACCGGTAGTGCACCGGGGTGCCGCCTGCCAGCGAGACCGCGCCGGTCCACAGCGGGTAGTCGGGTGCGGGCACGAGGATCTCGTTGCCGTCGTCGACGAAGGTCTGCAGCACCATCGTGATCAGCTCGGAGACCCCGTTGCCGATCCACACGTCCTCGACGGTGGTCGCCGGCAGGCCACGCGACTGGTAGTACTGCGCGACCGCGGTCCGGGCGGAGTAGATGCCCTTGCTGTCGCAGTATCCCTGGGCGTCCGGCAGGTGCCTGGTCACGTCGGCGACGATCGCCTCCGGTGCCTGGAAGCCGAAGGGGGCGGTGTTGCCGATGTTCAACTTGAGGATCTTGTGACCCTCGGCCTCGAGGCGCTTGGCCTCCTCGAGGATCGGTCCCCGGACGTCGTAGCGGACGTCCTTGAGCTTCAGGCTCTGTCGGATCTGGCGCATGGTCGCAGTCTCTCACCGGGCTGATCCGCCGCCGCCGACGTATCGGATGTCGGGCCGATCCCGGGCCCCGCCTGACCTGACTCGTGGGTAACATCGGGTCATGGACGGGGCACCGGCGACGCTGCCGGCACGGGTGCGGCGCGGCTACGGGCTGGGGTCCGTGGTCACCGGCGCCTTCCCCACCGTGCCCGGACTGCTGCTCCTGCCGTACCTGACCGACCGGCTGGGCATCGCCGCCGGGTTGGCCGGCCTCGTCGTCCTGCTGCCCAAGGCCTGGGACGTCCTGCTCAACCCGATCGCCGGCCGCATCTCCGACCGCAGCACCCACCCGGACGGACGCCGGCGGCCCTTCCTGCTGCGGGGCGGGGTCGCGCTGGCGATCTGCTTCGCGCTGCTCTTCGCCGGGCCGACCACGCCGCAGGGCATCGCCGTCATCTGGGTCGTCCTGTTCTTCCTCGCCTGCGCCAGCGCCTACGCCTTCTTCCAGGTGCCCTACGTGGCCATGCCCTCGGAGCTGACGCGGGACTACTCCGAGCGCACCCGCCTGATGACGTGGCGGGTGGTCGTCCTCGCGCTCGCGATCCTCGTCTCGGGCGGGTTGTCCCCGGCACTGCGGGACGCGCTCGGTCCGACGTGGGGGTACCCGGCGGTCGGGGTCTTCGTCGGTCTGCTCCTCCTCGGTGGCTCGGTGGGCGCGTGGTGGGCGACGAAGGGGGCGACCCCCGTCACGCACGTCACCGCCAGCGGGTCGCTGCGTGAGCAGCTGCGCATCGTCGCGCGGGCGCGCGACTTCCGCGCGCTGATGCTGACCTACGCCGTCCAGGCCCTCGCGACCGGCGTCATGCTCGCCGGAGTCGACTACACGGCCCGCTGGGTCATCGGGAGCCCGGGTGCCTCCACCTACCTCTTCGTCGCCTTCGTCGCACCGGCGCTCGTGGTCGCCCCACTGTGGGAACGCCTCGGCACCCGCACGGGCAAGCGGCCCGGATTCACCGCGGCCACCGTGTGCTTCGCCATGGGCGCACTGCTGGTGTGGGTCACCCGCGACCACGGGCTCGTCGCCGTCGCCGGGGCGATCGCGCTCGTCGGTGTCGGCTACGCGGGCGCGCAGATGTTCCCGCTGGCGATGCTGCCCGACGCCGCGGCCGTCGACGCCGACCGCACGGGGGAGAACAGGGTGGGCGTGTACACGGGGGTGTGGACGGCCGTCGAGACGCTCGGGTTGGCCTTCGGCCCCGGGGTGTACGCGCTCGTGCTCATGATCGGCGGCTACGTCTCCTCAACCGGGGGAGCGGTGGACCAGCCCGACTCGGCGCTGACCGCCATCATCCTCGGATTCAGCGTGCTCCCGGCACTGCTCTTCCTCGCCTCGCTGCTGCTCCTGCGCCACTACCGGATCGACGAGGCGGCCGTCGTCGCGGCCGGGAAGGACCTGCCATGACGTCACTCGACTGGAGCAGCCCCGCAGGGGCCGAGGAGATCCGGGAGGCGCTCGCCTCCCTTCGCTCCCGGGACCTGCCCACGCACGGGGGACGGACGCTGAGCTACGTCTACGACTCCGGCCTGGCGCAGGCGGACGAGATCGGCCGCGAAGCGCTGGCCACCTTCGCCGCGACCAACGGGCTGGACCCGACCGCCTTCCCCTCGCTGGCCGCCCTCGAGTCGGACCTGGTGGGGCTGGCCGCGGGGCTGCTCGACGGCCCGGAGAGCACGGTCGGGGTGGCCACCTCCGGAGGAACCGAGTCGCTGCTGCTGGCCGTCCTCGCCGCCCGGGAGGGCGCCCCGGAGGTGACCCACCCGCAGCTGGTGGCGCCGTCGACGGTGCACGCGGCGGTGCACAAGGCCGGTCACCTGCTCGGGGTCGAGGTCGTCACGGTGCCGGTCGACCCGGTGACCTTCCGCGCCGACCCGCAGGCCATGCGTGCCGCGGTGACGGACCGGACCGTGCTGGTGCTCGCCTCGGCCCCCTCATACGCGCACGGCGTGCTCGACCCGGTGGCCGAGATCGCCGCGATCGCGGCCGAGCGCGGCATCCGCTGCCATGTCGATGCATGCATCGGCGGCTGGGTGCTGCCCTTCCTGGAGGGCGCGGCGCCCTGGACCTTCGCGGTCGACGGCGTGAGCAGCATCTCCGTGGACCTGCACAAGTACGCCTACACGCCCAAGGGGGTCTCGCTGCTGCTGCACCGCGACCCCTCGCTGCGCAAGGGGCACTTCTTCGCCTCGGCGGCGTGGCCGGGCTACACGATGCTCAACACGACGCTGGCCTCGACGAAGTCCGGCGGCCCGCTGGCCGCCGCCTGGGCGGTCGTGCACGCCATCGGGCTGGAGGGCTACCGACACCTGGCCGACGTGGCCCGGACCGCGACCCTGCAGGTGGCCGAGGCAGTCGCCGACATCGACGGGATCGCCCCGGCCGTGGCCCCGGACTCGACGCTGCTCGCGCTGGTCGCGGACGAAGGGGGCGACGTCTTCACCATCGCCGACGAGATGGGAGCGCGGGGCTGGCTGGCCCAACCGCAGATGGCCTTCGAGGGCCACCCGCCGATGCTGCACCTGTCGCTGTGCGCGGCCACGGCCGAGCACCGGGAGGAGCTCGTCGCCGTGCTGGGCGAGTCGGTCGCGGCCGCGCGGGCGCTCGGCCCGGCCGCCCCCGACCCGGCCCTCGTCGCGGCCGCCGAGGACATCGACCCGGCGGCGCTCGACGAGGAGACCCTGGACGGGCTGCTCGGCATCGCCGGGCTGGCCGGGCCCGGCGGTGACCTGCAGGTCCCGGAGCGGATGGCCGGGATCAACGCCCTGCTCGACGCGGTCCCTCCCACGCTGCGGGAGGCGCTGCTGGGTGCCGTGCTGGACCGCCTCACCAGGTAGCCGACGGTCCCCGTCGGGCCGCATGCACCAGATTCGCGGGCTGGTGCGTCCCCGTCTCACGTTGTGGCTCAGTGGCATTGGACACGTCACAATGTGTCGGTCACGCGGTCGCTACTGACGTAGGTTGCCGTCCAACCACACCTAACCCCTGATTCAGGAGTTTTTCATGCGACTTGGGGTGCCCAAGGAGTCAAGACCGGGAGAGACGCGGGTAGCGGCTACTCCCAAGACGGTGGCGCAGCTGATCAAGCTTGGTTACGACGTTGTCGTCGAGCCGGGTGCGGGCGAGGCGTCGGCGTACCCGGACGCGGGATATGTCGAGGCCGGTGCCACGGTGTCCGAGGACGTCTGGGGCTGTGACGTCGTCGCGAAGGTCAACGAGCCCAGTGACGAGGAGGTCGCCCGGTTGACGCCGGGGACGACCTTGGCCTCGCTGCTGGCGCCGGCGCTGAACGAGGAGAAGGTCGAGGCGCTGCGTGCCCGGGGGGTGACGGCGCTGGCGATGGATGCGGTGCCGCGGATCTCGCGGGCGCAGTCCCTGGACGTGCTCTCCTCGATGGCGAACATCGCGGGCTACCGGGCGGTGGTCGAGGCAGCGCACGAGTTCGGTGGGCTCTTCACCGGTCAGGTGACGGCGGCGGGCAAGGTCCCGCCGGCGAAGGTCCTCGTGTGTGGTGCCGGTGTGGCCGGTCTGGCGGCGATCGGCGCCGCGGGCAGCCTGGGTGCCGTGGTGCGGGCCTTCGACATCCGTCCCGAGGTCGCCGAGCAGGTCGAGTCGATGGGGGCGGACTTCCTGCAGGTCGACGCCGAGCAGGAGGTGTCCTCCGACGGCTACGCCAAGGAGGCCAGTGACGACTTCAACGCCAAGGCGGCCGAGCTGTACGCGGCGCAGGCCGAGGACGTGGACATCATCATCACCACGGCCCTGATCCCGGGGAAGCCGGCTCCGCGGCTGATCACCGAGGAGATGGTGGCCTCGATGAAGCCGGGGTCGGTCGTGGTCGACATGGCCGCCGGTTCGGGCGGCAACGTCGCCGGGTCGGTGGCCGATGAGCTGGTCGTGACCGAGAACGGCGTGAAGATCATCGGGTACACCGATCTCGCCGGGCGGCTGCCGATGCAGGCCAGCCAGCTGTACGGGACCAACATCGTGAACCTGATGAAGCTGGTCACCCCCGAGAAGGACGGCGAGCTCGTCCTGGACATGGAGGACCAGGTCCAGCGGGGGATGACGGTGACGAAGGGGGAGGAGCTGCTCTGGCCTCCGCCCCCGGTGCAGGTCTCGGCGGCGAAGCCGGCTCAGGCCAAGGAGCCCGCTCCCGAGCCCGAGCCGAAGAAGCCGGTGGACCCGAACCGGAAGTTCTGGTTGATCGGTGGTGCCGCGGCGCTGTTCCTCATCGCGGCGGCGTTCCTGCCGACGGCCTTCCTGTCCCACTTCATCGTCTTCGCCTTGGCAGTGGTGATCGGGTTCTACGTGATCGGGAACGTGGCGCACTCGTTGCACACGCCGCTGATGTCGGTGACGAATGCGATCTCGGGGATCATCGTGGTCGGCGCGCTGCTGCAGGTGACGTCCTCGCACCTGGCCATCCAGATCGTCGCCGCCGCCGCGGTCCTCTTCGCCAGCATCAACGTCTTCGGTGGATTCACCGTGACGAACCGGATGCTCAACATGTTCAGGAAGGGCTGAGTCGTGCTCTCCACAGTCGTCACCGCCGCGTACATCGTCGCGGCACTGTTGTTCATCCTCAGCCTCGCGGGGCTGAGCAAGCACGAGTCCGCCAAGCACGGCAACTGGTTCGGGATGGCCGGCATGGTCATCGCACTGGTGGCCACGATCGCGCTGGTCATCGACGGGGTCTACTCCGGCCCGGGTGATGCCACCGACGCGGGCAAGTGGGGCCTCGGGGTCCTCGTGGTCGTCATGGCCATCGGCGGCGCGATCGGTATCCGGATCGCCAACCGGGTCGAGATGACCGGGATGCCCGAGCTGATCGCGATGATGCACTCCTTCGTCGGTCTGGCCGCGGTGCTCGTCGGGTACAACTCCTTCCTCTCCGCACACGGGGACAGCCCCGACGCGGTGGCCGAGCACAACCGGCTCGAGCAGCTGGACATGGTGGGGATCCACCAGGGTGAGGTCTTCATCGGTGTCTTCATCGGTGCGCTGACCTTCACCGGGTCGATCGTGGCCTACCTGAAGCTGTCGGCGAAGATGAAGTCGGCGCCGCTCGTGCTGCCGGCCCGCCACTGGATGAACCTCGCCGCGATCCTCGTCTCGGTCGCGCTCGGGGTCTGGTTCGTCGCCTCCCCGTCGCTGCTGCCGCTGGGCATCATGACCGTCATCGCGCTGGCCTTCGGGTGGCACCTCGTCGCCTCGATCGGCGGCGGCGACATGCCGGTCGTGATCTCGATGCTCAACAGCTACTCCGGTTGGGCCGCGGCCGCTGCCGGATTCATGCTGGGCAACGACCTGCTCATCGTCACCGGTGCCCTCGTCGGCTCCTCGGGTGCCTTCCTGTCCTACATCATGTGCCAGGCGATGAACCGCTCGTTCATCTCCGTCATCGCCGGTGGCTTCGGTGCCGACGCACCGAGCTCCAGTGGCGACGAGGACTACGGCGAGCACCGCGAGACCAACGTCGCGACGGTCGCGGACATGCTCGCGAACGCCGGGTCGGTCGTCATCGCGCCCGGCTACGGCATGGCCGTGGCCCAGGCGCAGTACCCGGTCGCGGACCTGACCGAGCGGCTGCGGGCGAAGGGGGTCGACGTGCGCTTCGCGATCCACCCCGTCGCCGGTCGGCTGCCGGGCCACATGAACGTCCTGCTGGCCGAGGCGAAGGTCCCCTACGACATCGTCCTGGAGATGGACGAGATCAACGAGGACTTCCCCGAGACCGACGTCGTGCTGGTCATCGGTGCCAACGACACCGTCAACCCGGCCGCGGCCGAGGACCCCGGCAGCCCCATCGCGGGCATGCCCGTCCTCGAGGTCTGGAACGCCAGCGAGGTCGTGGTCTTCAAGCGCTCCATGGCCACCGGCTACGCCGGGGTGCAGAACCCGCTCTTCTTCCGGGAGAACACCCAGATGCTCTTCGGCGATGCCAAGGACAAGGTCGGGGAGATCCTCAAGGAGATCTGAGGGCGCGCGGTCCCTGAGGTGCGAATGCCCGCTAGGGCGTGAGCCTCGAAGGGCGGCACGCACGCCTCGACACGACACGAAGGGAGGCGGCCACCGACAGGTGACCGCCTCCCTTCGTCATGCTCTGGCAGTGTCATGGACAATAGTGTGTGTCACACACTATTGTGTCTCGCATGGACGAAGACCTGCTCGCGGGGCACCTCCAGGAGCTGAGGCGGGGGACCGTCGTGCTCGCCTGCCTCGCCACGCTCGAGGAGCCGCGCTACGGCTACGCGCTGCTCGAGACCCTCGACCGGGCCGGCTTCGCGGTGGACGGCAACACGCTCTACCCGCTGCTGCGGCGCCTGGAGAAGCAGGGCCTCCTGACGAGCGAGTGGAACACCGACGAGGCGAGGCCGCGCAAGTTCTACCGCACCAGTCCGACCGGCGCGGACCTGCGTGCCCACCTGATGACCGAATGGCGCTCGCTGGACACGGCGATCGCGGCACTGGACGGAGACCAGTCATGAGTGCGACGACCCTCACCGACCGATACGTCTGGGCGGTCAGCCGACAGCTGCCACCCGAGACCGGCCCGGACGTCGCCCGCGAGCTGCGCGCCACGCTGGCCGACACGATCGAGGACAAGGTGGCCGCCGGCCTCGACCCGGACCGGGCCGAGCGCGAGGCGATCACCGAGCTGGGTGACCCGGACGTGCTCGCGCGGGGGTTCGGCGGGCGCCCCAACCACCTGCTGGGCCCGCGGTACTACGCCGACTGGGTGCGCATCGAGCGGATGCTGCTCACCGTCGTGCTGCCCATCGTGGTCGTCGTGTCCGTCTTCGCCGAGGCCTTCGAGCCGGAGGCGACGCTCGGGTCGGTCATCGGCTCGGCGGTGGTCGTCGGCATGAGCACGGCGCTGCACATGCTCGTGTGGCCGACCCTGGCCTTCGCGCTCGTCGAGCGCCACGGCAGTCCTGCCGAGGACGCGCGGGTCGGGCAGGGGTGGCGCCCGGAGCAGCTCACCGATCCCGACGCGCCCTGGCGTCGCCCGGGCCTGCGGGATGTCGTCGTCGAGGCCGGCTTCGGTCTCGTCGTCGCGGTGCTGTTCGTCTGGCAGTTCTCGGGCGTCGGTGAGCACGGAGTCCAGGTCTTCGACCCGGCCCTCGCGGTGGGGTGGAAGGTGACGATCGTCGCGCTGCTGCTCGCGCAGGTCGTGCTGACGGTCCTCGCCTGGGCGCGTGGCGGCTGGACCGTGCGGCTGGCCGTGGTCAACGCCGTGCTCGACGTCGCCACGGGCGCGCTGCTCGTGTGGCTGCTGCTCGAGGGGCGGCTGCTCACCGATCTGCCGACCGAGTTCGCGCAGACCTTCGGCTGGGGGTCGGACTGGAGCGTCAGCGAGCCTGCCGTCGCGATCGGCATCATCGTCGTGTGTGTCTGGGATGCGGTGCAGGCGCTGCTGCGGGTGCGCCGCGCCAGGCGCGCCGAGCGGTTCCTCGATCAGAAGGAGAACGGGTCGTAGGGCGGGAGCTCGCCGGTGTCGCCCTCGCGGCCGCGCTCCCGGTCCGCGCTGCGGTAGATCGAGTCGCTCCGGGGTCGTTGGTCCAGGGCCAGGTGGACGCCCTCGACACCGTCGAGGCGGGCCGCGTACTCCTGCGAGGTCTCCCAGGCGGGCTCCTCGTCGCCGTCGTCGACCTCCTCCTCGGGCTCGTCCGAGACGCCGAAGACCACGGCGCAGATCGCGCGGTAGTTCTCGTCGGGATGGGGCACGTAGCTGATCTTCGAGAGGGCCTGGTCCTGCCCGGCGCTCTCGAGGACGAAGGTCCCGTAGCCGAGGATGCGCCCGAGCAGCGAGCGCTCGTAGCCCATGTCGGTGACCTTCTTCAGCGGCATCATCGAGACCTTGTGGTTGATCCAGCCCTCGAAGAGCACGATCCGCCGGTCGGTCGCCACGACCCGGGTGTGCTGCCACTCGATCCACTGCCAGGCGGCCCAGCCGAGGACCCCGAGCCAGACGAGCCAGACCCACTTCAGGGCCGGCACGGCGGCGTCGCTGACGGACAGGTCGATCCAGAAGGCCAGGAAGGTGGCCAGCAGGAGCAGCAACGCCGGCTTGAGGAGCACGATCCCGTGGTAGCGGATCTCGGCCACGGGGTTCTCGCCGCCGAGCAGGTACCGCCGGAGGCCCTTGTGCTCGACGGGCTGGTTCATGGCGTTACCTGGCGAGCAGGCTGTCGAAGAATCGTCCGATGTTGCCCACGCCGTTCATGACGATGTCCCAGGCGGAGCCGACCATGTCGGCCGCCTCCGTGGGGGAGGTGAGGATGGCGTACAGCAGGAAGATCGCAACCAGCCAGAGGACGATCTTCTTGATCGGTGGCGTGCTCATGCGTGTGCTTCTCCGTCGTCCTCGCTCGGTCCTGGTGCGTCCGGGTGGACGCGGGACGGCAATCAGTGTTGCAGATGTGACGGGTGGGACGCTGCCTTCGCCCACGTCGGGCGTGGCGCTCAGACGATGCCGTACAGCCGGTCGCCGGCGTCGCCGAGGCCCGGGACGATGTAGGCGTTCTCGTCGAGCCGCTCGTCGACCGCTCCCGTGACCAGCCGGATCGGCACGTCGAGGCCGCCCAGCTCCCGCTCCAGGGTCTCGATGCCCTCCGGCGCCGAGATCAGCGTCACCGCGGTGATGTCGTCGGCGCCCCGCTCGACGAGGTAGTGGATCGCCATGGCGAGCGTGCCGCCGGTCGCGAGCATCGGGTCGATGACATAGCACTGCCGGCCGGAGAGGTCGTCTGGCAACCGGTTGGCGTAGGTGACCGCCTCGAGCGTCTGCTCGTTGCGCTGCATCCCGAGGAAGCCCACCTCGGCCGTCGGCAGCAGCCGGACCATCCCCTCGAGCATGCCGAGGCCGGCGCGCAGGATCGGCACGACGAGCGGCTTCGGGGTGGACAGCTTCATGCCCGTCGTCCCCGCGACCGGGGTCTCGATGTCGAAGAGCTCGCACCGCACCTCACGCGTGGCCTCGTAGGCCAGGAGGGTGACCAGCTCGTCGGCCAGCCGCCGGAAGGTCGGGCTGTCGGTGTCCTTCTTGCGCAGGTACGTCAGCTTGTGGGCGATGAGCGGGTGGTCCGGAACGGTGACGCGCATGCGCCCGAAACTACCGTGAGTGAGACTGTCCGGGTGACACCCGACCCCACCCGTCCCGCGCGGCCCGCCGAGGAGGCGTGGATGGAGCGTGCCCTGGAGCTCGCCCGGGAGGCCGCAGCGGACGGGGACATCCCCGTCGGCGCCGTCGTCGTGGACGCCGACGGCGAGGTGGTGGGCGAAGGGAGGAACACCCGCGAGCGGGACGGGGACCCCACAGGTCATGCGGAGATGCTCGCCCTGCGTGCCGCGGCGGAGGCGAAGGGGGAGTGGCGCCTGCCCGGTTGCACCCTCGTGGTCACCCTGGAGCCCTGTCCGATGTGCGCCGGTGCGGTCGTCCTCACCCGGATCTCGCGCGTGGTGCTCGGGGCGTGGGACCCGAAGATGGGCGCCTGCGGCTCGGTGTGGGACATCCCACGCGACCGCCGCTCGGTGCACCGGGCCGAGGTCATCGGCGGCGTGCGGGCCGAGGAGTCGACCCGGCTGCTGCAGGACTTCTTCGGCGGACGTCGCCAGTGACGATTCGGGCGCACGGCCCTCGACCTTGTACAGTTCTCCGCGGTGGCGTGTCCGAGCGGCCTAAGGAGAACGCCTCGAAAGCGTTTGTCGGTTGACGCCGACCGTGGGTTCAAATCCCACCGCCACCGCCAACGGTCCTGAGCCGCGACATCGTCTGCACGGTGTCGCGGCTCAGGCTTTTGTGCGGGTCCATGGGCCGGTGCGTCAGTGTCGTGGCGGGCGCGCCTTACGCGCCGCGGCCGATGATCTGGTTTTCTTCTGCCCATGCGCAGCCCCGTACGAGCCCTCCTCTCCGCCACCGCGATCGCCGCTGTCGCCGTCTCGCTCAGCGCGTGCAACAGCTGGAGCGCGAAGTGCGACACGGACAACAACTGCGAGGTGAGCATGCAGGGCGACACCTCCCACCCCTACCCGCGGCCCTTCTCCTCGTCGGAGGGCACGGAGTCCAACAAGGCCGAGGACCGCATCGCCCTCGTCTCGGCCACCGAGGGTGGCGAGGCCGTCATCCGCGCGGGCCTCAAGGACAACACGTGCACGCAGGGCAGCAGCTTCCAGATCGCCGACACGACGATCACCTGCGAGGTCGTCGGCGACGACAAGGTCGAGCTCACCTCGACTCGACCCTGATCCCAGCAGGCCGCAGGTCCCCCTTCGCTACTCGGGGATGGCGGCATCGACGACGCCGAGGGCGGCGCCGACCGCCGCGATCTGCCGGGGCAGCGTGATCGCGCGCACCGCGGTCAGCGCGACCCAGTCCTCGCGGATCGCCGCCCGTCCGACCTGCACGGCATGCTCTCGGGCGGCGGTGCGATCAGCGCCCGTCGGGGGAGGGCCGGCCCCGGGCCAGTCCAGGACGCTGTCCAGCAGGTGGCCGACGTCCAGGGTGTCCCCGACCGTCAGCAGTGCCGCGATGCGGCGGGTCGTCTCGTCGGGGGCCCGGCCCCCGAGGAGCATGGCGTGCAGCCTGCCGATGAGCGCGTACTGGTGGCCGGGGTCCAGGACGCGGTAGCGACTGCCGAGGAGTCCCGCCTTCTCCCGCGGGCCGATCACGCCCTCTGCCGCGAGACCGCCGTGGATGCGTTCGCGCAGCTGGGTCCCACCGCCCAGACGCAGGATCGCGTTGCGCGGGCTCTGCTCCCGGTGACCTCGCACGGTGTCGAGGCAGCCCTCCAGGGAGGGCTCGGGGATGGCGGACGGGTCGAGCAGGACGACGCGGGACCTGATCCCCTCGCCGGTGCGTCCCAGTCGTCCCCGGTCCAGCAGGTCGTGGAGCGCGGCCGCGCCCAGGAGCTTGTAGCCGTGCCTGCGCACCGGCAGGATCTCCTTGCCGGTGTACGGGTCGAGCGTGGCGACCACGAGGTCCGCGAGTGTGGTCATCGGCCCATCAGTTCCTTGGGGACCCGGTCCGCGTCGCGGACGCCCACGAGCAGGCGCGGATTGATCAGCTGGCCACGGCGCAGCACGCTGATCCTCCCGGTGGACTCGAAGACCGCGCACGCCACCTCGTCCCGGCCGCGCACGCCCGCCTGCCGCAGCGCCGCGCGCAGCTCGGCGTTGGTCACGTGGGCGGCCCGCAGGTTCTCGGTGAGGATCTGGTCCCCGGCCATCACGACGACCGCGCCGGCGTTGACGATGCGGTTGCCCCTGGTGGTCCGTCGTGCCTCGCCGAGCAGCGCCTCGAGCACGAAGAGGCAGGTCAGCCCGATGACGCCGGCGGTCAGGGACGGCGGGTCGCCGAGGATGAGACGGCCGGCCACGGCCCCGATGGTGATCGCCACGACGATGTCGAAGGTCCCCATGCCCGCGAGTACCCGGGCGCCGAAGAGCCGCACGAGCACGAGGAATGCGAGGTAGATCCCGACCGCGGAGAGGACCACCGCCATCGCGTGGCTCGGGGTGATCCACAGCCGCTCGCCGACCTCGGCCCAGTCGATGCCCACCTCAGCAGCCGACCTCCCCGGCGGGGACGAGCTTCTGGAACTTCTCACCGAGCACGACGTCGACCGTATCCCTGGTGCGCTGGTCCTGGACGTCGCGGAGCTTCCCGGCGTGCTTCACCAGGAGCCGCGCCTCGGGGTCGGTGACCTTGCCGTGCCGCAGCTGCCCGAGGCCCGAGACCTCGGCCTGCTTCGGGTCGTTGGCGACCAGCTCGACGTCGAAGCCTCGCTTCCGCAGCTGCTGCGCGACCCGTCCCGCGAGCCCGGTTCGGTCGGTCGCGTTGTAGACGTTGACGGTGACCTTCTTCGGGGAGATCGAGCACGCGGGGGCCGCGGGTGAGCTGCTGCCCGAGGCCGCGGAATCGGTTTCCGAACCACCGTCGGCACGCACGTAGGACATCGCGTACCAGAGGACGAAGAAGGCGATGAGAGCCACGAGCAGCACGGTCAGGACCATGCGTCGGCGGCCGGCGCGCTCCTCGCTGGTCATCCCGTACTCGTCGGCCACGGTCAGTCCAGCTCGAACACTCGGGCGTGCAGCGCCGGTCGGTGCTGGAGGGCGGCGCGCAGCGCACGGTGCAGGCCGTCCTCGAGGTAGAGGCGTCCCCGCCACGAGATGACGTGGGGGAAGAGGTCGCCGTAGAAGGTCGAGTCCTCCGCGAGCAGGTCGTGCAGGCTGAGCGTGCTCTTGGTCGTCGTGAGGTTCTCCAGCCGCACGAGCCGCGGCGGGACGTCGCTCCACGCGCGGCTCGACAGCCCGTGGTCCGGATAGGGCCGACTGTCGCCGATGGACTGGAAGATCACGCCGACACGATATGGGTGAAGCCCGCCGGAGGGCGCACCACCCTCGGCCTTGTGACCGAGTCTTGACTGCCCGGTGCCACGCTGGGGTCATGGAGACCGTCGTCATCGGGGCCGGGATCGTGGGTCTGGCCGTCGCCCGTCGCCTGACACAGGTCCGCCCCGACGAACGGGTCACGGTGCTGGAGAAGGAGACCGAGGTCGCCGCCCACCAGACCGGTCACAACTCGGGGGTGGTCCATTCGGGCGTCTACTACGAGCCGGGGTCGCTGAAGGCCCGGCTCTGCCGGCGCGGGGTCGGCCTGCTGCGGGAGTACACGCAGGAGAAGGGCATCACCTACGACGAGGTCGGCAAGGTCGTCGTCGCGGTGGACGCCACCGATGAGGAACGGTTGGCCGAGGTGCACCGGCGCGCGGTGGCCGGTGGCGTGCCCCGGGTGGGGATGCTCGGCCCGGACGGCCTCCGCGACATCGAACCGCACGTGCGGGGTCGGGCCGCGCTGCACTCACCGAGCACCGCGATCACCGACTTCCCGGCGGTGGCCCGGGCGCTCGCCGACGACGTGGTGGCGGCAGGTGGCGGTGTCCGACTCGGCCACGAGGTGGTGGCGATGCGCCCCCTTCGCTCGGGCGTGGAGCTCCTCGTGGAGCACGAAGGGGGCACCGTCCGCCTGTCCGCCGACCGGGTGGTGGTCTGCGGCGGGCTGCACGCCGACCGGCTGGCAGCCATGGTCGGCGGGGGAGAGGGCCCGCGGATCGTGCCCTTCCGCGGCGAGTACCACCTGCTCGCGCCGGAGCGGACGCACCTGGTGAAGGGCCTGGTCTACCCGGTGCCGGACCCGCGCTACCCCTTCCTCGGGGTGCACCTGACGCGCCGGGTCGACGGCACCGTGGACGTGGGTCCCAATGCGGTGCTCGCCACTGCGCGAGAGGGCTACCGGCTGCGCGACGTGGACGCGAGGGACCTCTGGGAGACCCTGCGGTGGCCCGGCACCCGGGCGCTCGCGGGCGCGCACTGGCGCACCGGGGTGGCGGAGGTGCTGGGGTCGATCTCCTCGCGGCGGTTCCTGCGGGCGGCACAGCGGTACCTGCCTGAGTTGGGCGAAGGGGACCTGCGTCCCGGTGGTGCCGGGGTGCGGGCCCAGGCGCTCTCCCGGGACGGCTCCCTGGTCGACGACTTCGTCATCGAAGACATCGGTCCCGTGCAGGCGGTGCGCAATGCGCCCTCGCCGGCAGCCACGTCCGGCCTGGCGATCGCCGAGGAGATCGTCGCGCGGCTGCCCTGATCAGCTGGTGGGCACCGGCGGGCCGACGAGCAGTGCGGCGCCGGTCAGCACGGCGACCGCGCACACGAGTGCCACGGCGGCCAGGCCCGGCCGGCGCAGGGCCGTGCCGACGAGCCGCTCGGGCAGGCTGGGGGTCTCCTGCTCCGCGGTGAGGCGCCACTGCTCGGTCAGGTGCCCGGAGCGGTCGAGCCACCGCTCGGTCCACAGCGTCGCGAGCGGGGGGATCGAGGTGGCCAGGGTGATCAGACCGGTCCGGGTGTCCCACCGACGGTCGGTCCACACGATGATGCTGACGAGGACGTAGGCGATGAAGACGACGCCGTGGAGCATCCCGCCGATGCGCACGCCGAGCTCGGTGGTCTCGGTGACGTACTTGAGGAACATCCCGATGAGCAGGAGCGTCCAGGTGATCGCCTCGGCGGTGGCCACGGCGAAGAACAGGCGACGGGGGGAGGGGATGGTCATGCCCCCATGGTCGCCGACCGGGCCCCGAAGCCGGAAATCGCGCCGATTTTCACTGCGCCTGAGGCTCCGGTACTCTCCCCGGTGGAGGATTCGCATAGCGGCCTAGTGCGCACGATTGGAAATCGTGTTGGGGATGAAACCCCTCGCGGGTTCAAATCCCGCATCCTCCGCCAGTCGGCCCGAGCCGCGTCACCCGTCGGTGGCGCGGCTCGAGTCGTCCCGACCGGATTTCTGCGAGCATGGCCCGGTGTCTGAGCAGACTCACAACCGCCCCAAGTCGCTGGCGGAGCGCACCATCGACAAGCCCAGCGGCCCAGCCAGGACCGTCGCGCAGGAGCTGCGCAGGGCGCTGCTCTGGTTCGTGTCCGCCTATGTCGTGGGCACGCTCGTGGTCACGGCCGTCCACTTCCGGCTGCTCGTGGACAAGACGAACGACACCATCGACGACACGGCACTCATCGCCGGGATCCTGTGCGGCATGGCCGGTCCCTTCCTCGTCTACATGGCGACCGACCACGGTGAGTCCTTCAACCTGATCGACCGCAGCAGGGGGCTGGTGCCCGTCGCGCTGCTCGTCGTGGCCGTCCAGAGCCTGCTCGCGCCGGTGGGACTGGCCCTGTGGAGCCCGATCATCGGGGCTGACGCCGCCTACGGCTCGGTCTACGACGTCGTCCCCACCTCCCCCCTCGCGTGGGTGCTCGTCGTGGCCCTCGCGTGGTGCTGCTTCGCCTGGGGCCATGCCTTCTGCGTGCCCTTCTTCGCAGCCAATGTCGACCTGAAGCTGCGGCTGATCCTCTTCCTCCCGCTGTGGCTCGTCTCCTTCTTCGTCCTGCCCTTCTTGGCCCACAAGGTGCTCGGTGGGCCCCCGAGTCTGGGGTTGGCGCTCGCCCTCGCCGGCGTGGCGGTGGTCCTGACCGTCGTGATGGTTCTCGTCCTCTGGTTCGTCGCGCGCTTCAACGCCGTCGCGGAGTACGAGCAGTCGGTGCCCCGGGCGCCGTCGTGGGCCGGCGACGGTGGTCGGCCCGGCTGAGGCCGACCCCGTGGTTTGGCTATCGCGCCGGGCCACGTAGACTTCTCGACCGGCACCCCGCGTGGTGGTACCTCGCCGAACTCCCCCAGGGCAGGAATGCAGCAAGGGTAGGCGAGCTCTTCCAGGTACGCGGGGTGTCCTTGTCTTGGTCATCGCGAAGATCTGACTGGGCGCTTGCGCTGAAGATCGACCCAATCTTCTTTAGCGTGGTGCCGAGCGGTCGTACAGGGCGGCCGCCTCCGCCAAGGAGGACAGGACCCAATGGACACCAAGTGGATCTGGATCATCGTCGCCATCATCGTGCTCCTGATCATCGTCGGGCTGATCGCGATGCTGATCAAGGGCTCGAAGCAGAAGCGTCTGGAGCGGGATCGGGCCGAAGCAGCGCGCATGCGAGAGGAAGCCAACAAGCGTGAGCGCGACGTGCGTGAGCGTGAGGCCACGGCCGTCAGCGCGGACGCAGAGGCCCGAGCCGCCCGTGCGGATGCGGACAAGCAGAACGCCGAAGCAGACCGTCAGGCCGCCGAGGCGGAGCGCAAGAACCTCGAGGCCGAACGCCTGCAGGACGAGGCGGACATCCGTGCCGACGAGGCCGACCGTGAGAAGCGGGCCCACGAGGAGCAGCTGCGTGCCGCGGACGCCAAGGACCCGGACGTGGAGACCGACGAGAACGGCGGCCCCGTCGCCGAGCCGGGCGATGCTGCTGACGAAGGGGGCGCTGGCCGCGGCGCGACGGCTGCTGCAGCGGGCGCTGGTGTTGCCGGTGTCGGTGGTGCTGCGTATCTCGCCTCCCGTGAGGACGACTCCTCCGATGAGGGGGCTTCGGATCAGGGTGCTTCGGATCGAGGCGCGCAGGGCACGCCTCGTGATGAGCAGTCCGGTGCCGAGCGTGCTGCCACCGATGAGCGGGCGGGTGCCCCTGTCGGTGAGGCGGGGCGTGTGGATGAGTCCGGCTCCGCTGGTCAGCCCGGTGGTGCTGGTGTCGAAGGGGATGCGCCTGCTGCTGCGGCGGGTGCCGGTGCCGGTGCCGGTGGCGCGGCGTATGTCGCCTCCGATCAGGATGGCTCCTCCGATCAGGGTGTGCAGGGCACGCCTCGTGATGAGCAGTCCGGTGCCGAGCGAGCTGCCACCGATGAG
>CAYLUX010000031.1:0-21553 GCA_964386935.1 uncultured Janibacter sp. | reverse complement strand
GCCTGCGTCGTGGAGCTCCGCGCCGGGGGCGGTCAGGCCGGTGCCGATCCGCTCGGTGCGACCGTTGACGACGTGCAGATCGACCGGGTCCGAGCCCGCGCGCAGCCGGGCACCCGTGATGAGCGCCTGGGGCCCGCGGGTCGTCATGATCGGAAGCCTACGACGGGCGAGAGGCACTCTGGCAGCGGCAGCGGGGACAGAGCCGACTGGCACTGTCCCCGCCCGTTCCCCGCCAGGCAAAGACGACGGTCAGACGTCCCGCGGGTCTCTGCCGTGCAGAGGGTCCGCAACGTGGAAGTCGGGCTGGTCCGCGGAACCGTCCCGCTCCGTGGTGTCGTCAAGGACCATACGGCCGATGATGTCGTAGCGATCCGGCATGAAGCGCCGCGCGATCAGCGCGAAGGCGAGGCCCCCAACGCCCACAGCGGCCACAACCCAGGGGGAGATCATGAAGATGATGTCTCCCGCTGCGTCTCCGGCAGCGAAACTCGCGTTCTGCATCAGGAGGTAGATGACGTAGAGCATGCCGATCCCTCCGGCGAGCGGAGCGAGAAGGGTTCGGAACCAGTTTGCCGACTCGGGGTGCTTCTTCAGCACATGGAAGTACGAGATCGCCGCGAACGCGGTCAAGGCTTGGACGATCAAGATTGCCGTGGTCCCCATGATGGCCATGAGCGCGTAGAGCTGAGCGTAGGGGTCGCGGCCGGTGAAGAAGAAGAACAGGACGATGCAGGTGGCGATCGCGGTCTGCGTGAAGCCAGCGATGTACGGCGAACGGTGCACGGGGTGAGTTGCCCCCAAGGTCTTGCCGAAGCCACGAACCAGGTCCTCACGCCCGATGGCGTAGATGTAGCGCGAAGCCGAGTTGTGGAATGCCATGCCGCATGCGTACGAGCCCGTCATGAGCAGGAACTCGAACAAGATGACTGCCCAACCACCCAAGTGGGCGTCCACTACGCCGAAGAAGATGTCCCCCGCCTGCGCCGGGTCCTGGGCCAGGGACACTGCCTGGGTGGGACCGGTCCCCACGATCGCCAGCCAGGAGATGATGACGTAGAAGACGCCGATGCCGACGACCGAGAGCATCGTCGCCCTCGGGATGATCCGCTTGGGGTCCTTGGTCTCCTCGCCGTACATGGCCGTCGACTCGAATCCCACCCACGACCAGAAGGCAAAGAAGAGCCCAAGACCAGCTGCCCCGGTGGCTGCCATCGTCCCGGCCCCCGAGGGATTCGGAACCGTCTGATCCAAGTTCACAAACGCGTTGAGCGGGTTGAGCGACCCCCACGACCACCCCTCGGGTCCGCCCCCCGTGAAGATCACGGTTAGGCCCATCAAGCCGAGCATGATGATCTCGGTGATGAGGAAGACTCCGAGGACCTTGGCCGTCAGGTTGATGTCGAAGTAGGTCAGCACAGCGTTGATCGCGAGCATGATGAAGGCAAACACCAACCATGGGATGTCCAACCCCAAGTGGTCCCCGAAGAATGAGCTGGCGAAAAAGCTGAAGATGCCGACGAGAGCGGCCTCGAAGACGACGTAGGCGAGTGTGGTGAGTGCGCCGGCCCCCATGCCGACGACCCGGCCGAGACCGTGGGATATGAACCCATAGAAGGCGCCCGTCGCGGTGATGTGCTTGGCCATGGCCGAGTAGCCCAGCGCGAAGAGAGACAGGACGATGGTCGCTACCGCATAGCCGGCCGGTGCATATGCACCGTTACCGGACCCAATGGCGATCGGGACGTTGCCCACCATCGCGGTGATCGGGGCCGCAGTGGCGACCGCCATGAACATGACCCCAAAGAGCCCCACGGCTCCTCGGCGCAGCCTTTGAACCTCGGGGGCCCTTGTGGCAGTGGAGTTTTCGCCTCCGGAACCGGTGGCATTCGGGTGTGACGTCATTGGACACCTCTGTGGCTGATCTGGGAGCTGATGTGGTCAACACCACATCTAACGGGCGAGCATCCCACCACAGATGTACCAATTACAAGAGTTTCCTCATCTTTTGGCGCATTTTCGGTTGTACCGTTGACAAGTGCTCTCGAACCAATTCAGGATGGCCTCGACAACCAGCCAGCCGGAGACGCAGGCAGCGCGCTCCCGAGACCACGGGACGGCCCCATGTACGACTACGAGCAGTTCGCCTACCAGGACAAGGACGACTTCCTCTCAAGGTCCCGCCAGTACTGGAACAACGACAAGACGCAGTTCTGGCAGGACGCCGGTGTCGACCTGGTCATCGATCGGCGCGAGGGCTATTTCCTTTGGGACATGGAGGGCCGGCGCCTCATGGACGTCCACCTCAATGGGGGCACGTACAACCTTGGTCACCGCAACCCGGAAGTCGTCACCGCGGTCCGCTCGGCGATGGATCAATTCGACATGGGCAACCACCACTTCCCGTCCTTGGCCCGGACCGCGCTGGCCGAGCAGCTCGTCGTCACGGCTCCCCCGTCGCTGACGCGAGTCGCCTACGCCTCCGGAGGTGGTGAGGCCATCGACATTGCGCTGAAGTCGGCGCGGCACGCCACCCAGCGGCGCAAGATCGTCTCCATCGCGAAGGCGTACCACGGACACACCGGCTTGGCGGTTGCAGCGGGCGACGACCGGTTCACGAAGTTCTTCCTCTCCGAGCAGGACGAGGAGTTCCCCCACGTCCCCTTCAACGACCTCGACGCGATGGAGCAGGCTCTCCGCGGTCGGGACGTGGCCGCCGTGATCATGGAGACGATTCCCGCCACCTACGGTTTCCCCCTCCCCGATCCGGGCTACCTCGAAACGGTCAAGAAGCTCTGCGAGCAGTATGGAACCCTCTACATCGCCGACGAGGTCCAGACAGGCCTGATGCGGACCGGCGAGCTCTGGGGGATCACGAAGCACGGGATCGATCCGGACATCCTCGTCACCGGCAAGGGCATCTCCGGTGGCCTGTATCCGATCGCCTGCGCCCTGCTCGGTGAGCGCTCGGGGTCATGGCTCGACGAGGACGGCTTCGCGCACATGTCCACTTTCGGCGGCGCCGAGCTCGGGTGCATCGCCGCGCTAAAGGCCCTCGAGATCACCATCCGGCCGGAGACTCGCTCCAGCGTGCACTACATCGCCGAGACCATCGGAAAGGGCTTAGCCGACATCGCCGCAGCGCACCCGGACTTCTTCACCGGGATCCGCCAGAACGGAGTCATCTTCGGCCTCGAATTCCCCCACCCGGACGGCGCGAAGTACGTCATGCGGGAGTTGTATCAGCTCGGCGTGTGGGCGATCTTCTCGACACTCGACCCGAGCGTGCTGCAGTACAAGCCCGGTGTCCTCATGAGCCCCGAGCTGTGCGACGAACTGTTGGACCGCACAAGCTTGGCGATCGCCCGAGCCGCGGACTCCCTCCACCCCCAGAGGAGGTCGGCCTGATGTCGACGTCGACGGAGCAGCCCTGGAGCAAGGAGCGCGTGGCAGAGCTGAAGAGCCGCTATGCCCGGGACCCCCGACGGAGTGCGGCGAAACCGGGCAGTTCCAGCCCACGGGCCTCCCAGCCCGCGTCTCCTCACCCCCCAGAGCCAACTCCACCCTCGCCATCGCTGGCTGCAGACCACAAGAGTTCCGAGGCGGAGGCCCGGGCTGAGGCCGCTCGGGCCGGACAGATGCTCGAACGCGCTCGGTGGGCATCACGTGCGTACGGCACCTTCACCAAGGCCGAGGTGGACCGCATCGTGACCGCGGTCGCAGAGGCCGGCGCTGCGGCGGCGGAACGGCACGCCGCGATGGCAGTCGAGGAGACGAAGTTCGGCGTCGTCGAGCACAAGGTGAGGAAGAATCTCGCCTGCTCGGTGGGCCTCCTCGAGGAGTACGCGGGTCATGACTATGTGACGCCGCAGATCGACGAGAGTGCCAAGATCATCAAGGTCCCCCGACCTGCCGGAGTCGTCCTGGCCATCACGCCGTCGACCAACCCCGTCGCCAGTGTCTACTTCAAGACGATCCTGGCCCTGATGACCCGCAACGCCGTCGTCATCAGTCCGCACCCGATGGCCAAGGAGGTCTGCGCGGACGCGGCCCGCGTCCTTGCTGAGGCGGCGGAGGCCGCGGGCGCGCCGAGCGGCGTCGTCCAGTGGGTCGAGAATCCGAGCATCCCCCTCGTCGAGTCGCTCATGGGAGATGCGCGGACGGGAGTGACGGTCGCGACCGGCGGCGGAGGCGTGGTCCGTGCCGCCTACAGCTCCAGCAACCCCGCGCTGGGCGTCGGCCCGGGGAATGTCCCCGTCCTGGTGGACTCCACTGCCGACATCCGTGCCGCGGCCCGATGCATCGTCGAGTCCAAGGCCTTCGACAACTCCGTCCTATGCACGAACGAGTCCGTGCTCATCGTCGAGGACTCGGTGGCTGACGCCCTCCTGCAGGAGATGCAACGTATCGGGGCTCATCTCCTGGAGCCGGAGCAGGTGAGCGCACTCACCGCCCACATGTTCCCCATGGGTCGACTCAACACCGACATCGTCGGACGGGACGCCGCAGTCATCGCCGAAGGCGCGGGGATCCGCACGAACCGGGCGACCAAGGTGCTGCTCGCCCCTTTCGACGCACCGGTTCCCGAGGAGATGATGACCCACGAGAAGCTCTCGCCCGTACTTGGCGTCATGCGGGTCCCGAACGCTGCCAGCGGCCTCGCTGCAGCCCGAACCATCGTGCGAATCGCCGGCGTCGGCCACTCCGCCGTGGTGCACTCCACCGACCCGGACACGATCATGAACTTCGGAGCCACCGTGCCCGTGCTTCGTGTTGCCGTGAATGTCGGGAGCTCCACCGGCAACTCGGGCCTGGACACCAACCTGGCACCGACCATGACCGTCGGCACCGGCTTCATCGGAAACTCCGGTCTCGGTGAGAACCTGCAGCCCAAGCACCTGCTGGACTGGGCCCGAATCGCGTACAACAGCGACGACGCGGTCCCCATGGCCGACTTCCGCGGCATCTCACCGTGGCAGGAACACCACCGTCCGGTGCCTGTCTACCCCTGGCCGGCCAACGACCCGCGGGCCCACGACGGTCGGGCGCCTCGGAGTGCCACCGTGCTCGACCGCGTGACAGAGGACCTGACCGCACGGTCGGTCGACCACCGCGCAAAGTCCGCCGACAGTGGCGTGGACGAGGCCGCCTTGCGCGCCGAGATCCGCCGGCTCGTCGCCGCCGAGCTCTCCACGATCATGAAGGACTGACCTGACCATGGCTGAACTGCGCTCATTCATCTTCATCGACCGGCTCCAGCCGCAGACAATGTGCTACCTCGGCACGTGGATCAAGGGCACCCTGCCCCGCGCCCACTCCGCAGCCCAGGTGGTCGAGGTCGCGCCCGGGCTGGACATCGAGCCACTCACCGACGCCGCCCTGAAGGACGCTGAGGTTCAGGCAGGGATCCTCGTGGTCGAGCGGCAGTTCGGCTACCTCGAGTTCCACGGTGAGACGGGACCCGTGCAGGCCGCCGCCGAGGGGGTCCTTGACGCGCTCGACACGAGCCGCACCGAGGCGGTCGCGCCTACGATCCTCGCCAGCAAGATCGTCTCCTCGATCGATCCACAACACGCCTTCCTCATCAACCGGAACCGATCGGGGTCGATGTGCCTCGCCGGCGAGTCCCTCTTCGTCTTGGAGTGTCAGCCCGCCTCGTACGCGATCCTGGCAACGAACGAAGCGGAGAAGGCTGCCGATATCAAGGTCGTCGACTACCGGATGATGGGCGCCACCGGCCGCGTGTACCTCAGCGGCACGGAGGCTGACGTCCGCACGGCGGCGGAGGCGGCCGAGAACGCCTTGCGAGGTCTCTCGTGAGCACCGTCTCTCCCGACTTCTTGCGCTCGGTCGTCACCGACGTCGTGCGCGAGGTCCTCCGTGAACGGGACCGGAACCAGGGGGGAGACGACGGCCGCGCAGGCCGACACGGTCCTTGGGACCATCTCGTGACCAGGGGCGGAGCACGCACCCGTAGCCAGTCCGTACGGATCCGCACCGACGAGGACTTGGCACAGTTCACCCGGCAGCTCCTCGCGCTCTTCGAGAACCCCAAGAACCGCGCTGACCTCCGCAACGGATGGCTGCGGTTCACCCTCGAAGGGGGCGGCAGTCCGACACCGTCGGTCGGCGGCGGGCGGTCCACGTCCGCCAAGAGGATCGAGCGCGGCGCAGTCACAGAGGGCATGGTCGCTGCCGCAGCCGCCGCCGATCAGCATCTCGTCCTGGCTAGGGCGGCCGTCCTGACTCCCCTTGCCCTCGACAAGGCCCGGACGCTGGGCGTCCACATCGAAAAGGAGCGGTCATGATCAAAGGAGTGGTGACCGGAAACGTCTGGTCCACCAAACGCGTCGACGGGCTCCCGCACGGGGCACTGCTCGACGTCACCGTCGATGGGGCCGAGACCAGCATCGTCGCCTTCGACGTCATGGGCAGCGGCCTCGGCGAGCACGTCATCGTGGCCCAGGGGTCGGTGGCCGCCGCCTGGTTTCACGGAACACCACCACCGGTGGACGCCTTGATCATCGGGTCGATCGACGACCCCGAGGGCGGAGCCGAAGGGAAGACCACGGCCACACGTCGGCGCAAGCGATCCACCTAGCGCGATCCATCCATCAGGCAAAGCACACCACCACGAAGGAGCATCATCATGGCCAGCAACGCAATCGGAATGATCGAGACCAAGGGCTTCGTCGCGGCGCTCGCCGCTGCCGATGCCATGGTCAAGGCCGCAAATGTGACCATCACCGACCGTCAGGAAGTCGGTGACGGTCTGGTCTCGGTCGTCATCACCGGTGAGGTCGGCGCCGTCAAGGCCGCTACCGAGGCTGGCGCGGAGACCGCGGCGCAAGTTGGTGAGCTGATCAGCGTCCACGTCATCCCCCGGCCGCACGCGGACCTGGGCAAGCACTTCGACGTCGCCAAGGCATAAGCCCCTGACCCACCACGACTCCTGGAGGTGACGGCCGTGGCCGACGCCAGCAACCCGCAGGCCGAACTGAGGGTGTACCTGCTCGTGCAGGACCTGCAACCCCAGTTCGCCGCCTATCTGGGCACCCCGACCCGCGCCCGCGGTTATCCTCCCTTCGCCGGGGACCACGCTCTGATCATCGAAGTGGCGCCCGCGCTGGCGATCCAACGGGTCATCGACCTGGCACTGCACAAGAGTCAGGAAGTCGAGCCCGGCATCCTCTTCGTGGAGCGACAGTTCGGCGTCCTAGAGATCCACGGCCGTGACCTCGCCGACGTGAGATCGGCCGGTGAGGCCGTCCTCGCGGGTCTTGGAGCGAACTCCTCCGACCAGCTACGTCCCCAGATCCTCTATCACGACGTCATCGAGGACATCAGCGACCAGCATGCGGTGATCCTCAACCGCAATCGACAGGGCTCGATGCTCATGCCGGGCGAGAGCCTGCTCGTCTACGAGATGACCCCCGCTCTCTTCGCCGCGGTTGCAGCGAACGAGGCGGAGCGGGCAGCTCCCGGGATCACCGTCGTCGACGTGCAGATGATTGGCGCAGCCGGACGCCTCTACATCGGCGGACAAGCAGAGGACGTCCAGCACGCCCGCGAACGAATCACCCAGGTACTCGGGGAGGTGGAGGGCCGTGACCACTGAGCCCGGTCGGGGCGTCATCGCCGTACGCACCGAGGAGCAGGAACGTCGCGACGACGTCGTCTCCGTGGAGGCGCTGGCCCACTACGGCTTCTCCGACCAGGTCCGCCACGAGTTGATCACTTTGTCGGAGAACGCGACCTACCGCGTGAACGACCCAGGAACGGGCCGTACCGGGATTCTGCGGGTGCACCGGCAGAACTACCACTCGTTACGGTCCATCCAGTCCGAGCTCGACTGGATCACAGCGTTGCGTGCCGAGACGGAGGTCCGATCGAACATCGTCATACCGACCAGGACCGGGGATCGGGTATACGTGACCGAGGTCGACGGCATCGAGCGTTACGCCGTGATGTTCGAGGTCATGCTCGGCACCGAACCCGATGGGCGGGTCCTGCACCCGACCAGTTTCCGCACGCTCGGAGAGATCACCGCCCGGTTGCACACCCACGCACAGAGCTGGACTCCCCCGGAAGGGTTCCGACGATTCTCCTGGGACTGGGAGCACACATTGGGCCAGTCACCACGGTGGGGTCGTTGGGAGGACGGTATCGGCATCACCGACGATGACGTCGAGCTGTTCGGTGCTGCTGCCGAGATCGTGCGGGAACGACTGGCACAGTATGGCGACGGCCCCGACCGGTACGGACTGGTGCACGCCGACCTGCGCTTGGCCAATCTCCTCGTCGACGGGGAGCAGGTCAACGTCATCGACTTCGACGACTGCGGGTACTCCTGGTTCCTGTACGACTTCGGGACGGCCGTCTCCTTCCTCGAGGACGACCCTCGGCTGCCCGAGTGGCAGGACGCCTGGGTCGAGGGCTACCGCAGCATGGCCCCACTCTCCGACGACGAGGTGGCCATGCTCCCCACCTTCGTGATGTTGCGTCGCCTCCTCCTTGTGGCCTGGATGGGCTCGCACTCCCACGCCCAGGAGGTCCAGGAGCAAGGGGACGCGTTCACCGCGGGCACCCGGGATCTGGCCATCAAGTACATCCGGTCCAACGGATCCGGCATCACCTGACCACCAACAGATCAACCCCACAACGAAGTGAGGTCACGCATGTTCACCACTCTCGAGGGACGCTCGGTCATCGTCACCGGTGGCAGCCGCGGCATCGGGCGCGGCATCGTCACCTGTTTCGCCCGAGCCGGCTGCAATGTGCTCATCGCCAGTCGGGACGAGCCCGCAGCAGCAGAGACCATCTCGGCATTGGAAGGCCTCCCCGGGTCGGTCTCCCACGTGGCCGTGGAGGTAAGCGACAGAGACCAGTGCGCTGCGATGGCCGAGACCGCTGTGGAGCGCAACGGTGGTATCGACATCCTCTGCGCCAATGCCGGGATCTTCCCCTCGGCCAAGCTGACCACGATGAGTCCCGACGAGCTCCACCGGGTGATGTCCGTGAACTTCTACGGCACGGTCTACTCCGTCCAGGCCTGCATGGAGCACCTCAGGAAGTCTCGGGCAGGCCGGGTCATCCTCACCTCCTCCATCACCGGCCCGGTCACCGGATTCCCCGGTTGGTCCCACTACGGGGCAAGCAAGTCCGCACAGCTGGGATTCATGCGCACGGCTGCCATGGAATTCGCACCAAGTGGGGTTACCGTCAACGCGGTCCAGCCGGGCAACATCGCCACCGAGGGGCTCGACGGCCTCGGTGAGGACTACTTGCGGCAGATGACCGAGGCGATCCCGCACGGCCGTCTCGGGGCGGTGGAAGACATCGGCAACGCTGCGCTCTTCTTCGCTAGCGACGAGGCTGCGTACATCACCGGCCAGTCCCTGGTCGTCGACGGTGGACAAATCCTGCCCGAGTCGATGGAAGCCATGGAAGAGATGTGAACCACGGCGCCCCTGTTGCCAGTCGGCTAACCTGAAGTCTCCAGCAGGTAGCTCCTGCCCGAGCGACGAAGGGAACCAATCGGGCGTGACCACGGCAGGATCAGCAGCCGAGGGCCTTCGCCGAACGCTCCTCGAAGAGATGGACTCTGGCTCGCTCCCTCCCGGGACTCGGTTGGGGAGCGAGCGGGAGATTGCCGTGCGCTACGGCGTGAGCCGGGGAACCTTGCGCGCCGTTCTATCGACGCTGGAAAGCGCCGGTCTGATACGGCGCGTACCCGGTCGTGGGGGCGGAACCTTCATCAGCCACCCCAAGATCGAGCGAGGCCTGGCCGAGGTCCACAGCCTGCCTCGCCTGCTCGCGCGCCAGGGGTACGACGCCGGAACCCGGGTCATCAGCACACAGATGACGAGTCCGTCTAGCCGCGTGCGCGAGGCTCTCGAGCTCACGGAGGACTCGTTGATCGTCAGCGTGACCCGACTGCGCCTCGCGGACGGCCGTCCCATGTCGCTGGATCAGGCCTTTTTCCCCGTCGACCACTTCCCCGGGCTCATGGAACAACCCCTTGGCGGCTCACTCTATGAGTTGCTGCGTCAGGAATACGGCGTGGAGCCGGACGACGCCGAGGAGGTCATCGAGGTCGTCCATGCCACCGACAAGGAGGCGGCCCTGCTGTCGATCGACGTGGACGCCCCACTTCTGCTCGTCCGACGGGTCACTCGGGACACCGACGGGCGCCCCTTCGAGTACTCCAAGGACCTCTTCCGCAGCGACCGGACGAAGATCAGGATGCGAACACCGGCTGGAGGCATCGGACGCACCACCGCTGATGACAACAATGTGGTGGAGCTCTGGCGCGGCAAGGACATCCCCGCCGGCTGAGACCCGATCACTCCACGGGCAGCCTGCGCCTAGCCTGAACTCCATGCACATCCTCGTCGTCGCCGCAGTCGAGTCCGAGGCCGCCCATGTCCCCGAGGACATGGAGCTGCTCATCACCGGTGTCGGCAAGAGCCTGGCCGCCGTGCAGGTGACCCGCGCGATCTGCGAGCACCCGCGCCGTGACGAGCTCGTCGTCGTCAACATCGGGACCGCCGGCGCACTGCGCGACGACGTCACCGGGCTGCACGAGATCGGGACGGTCATCAACCACGAGATCTCGGCCGAGGAGATCCGGCAAATCGGCCTCGACCCGCGCGAGGTCATCGAGCTGCCCGGTGAACGCGATGCCGCCCTGGCCAGCGGGGACGTCTTCGTCACCGACCCGGCCGTGCGGATCGCCCTCGCCGAGCGGGCCGACCTCGTCGACATGGAGGGTTACGCGATCGCCCTGGCGTGCGCCGAGCTCGGCGTGCCGGTGCACCTGGTCAAGATGGTCAGCGACAACGCCGACGAGACCGCCCACGACTGGTCGGCGGCCGTGGACGGGTGCGCCCGGCAGCTCGGGGCCTGGGTGGCCGACTTCGCCGCGCGCGGTTGAGCGCGGGGGCGCCTCAGCCGATGCGGTCGGTGACCACCGCCATGAGGCGCTCGACGGGACCCCGCCCGAGCAGCCGCCACCAGATCCAGCAGCCGAGCAGGGTGAGCACGAGGACGCCGCTGGCCACGACCGGCCAGTGCTCGCTCGCTCCCTGGAAGCCCAGCACCTGATCGACGAGGGCGATCAGGCCGACGTGCAGGACGTACGCGGTCAGGGCGAGGACACCCACCGCGCGCACCGGGGCCAGTGCCGTGAGGACGCCCGATGCCGCGGAACTCCGGGCGAGCAGCAGGATGACCCCGAGGGCGCAGCCGGTCAGCGCCACGTCGAGCAGGGCGTCGGGCACGCCCCCGGAGACCACGTCGCTCACGCCGATCCCCCACCCCGCCAAGCGCAGCAGGACCACCGCTGCGAGCGCGACCAGGCCGGCGACGAGGGAGGCGAGCGCCTCCCTTCGCCCCAGTCCGCGGCGCGCGAGGACGGCGCCGATGAGCACGAAGGGGAGCAGGCTCACCAGCCGGTAGTGCGGGGAGAGCACCACCCACTGCAGCACCTGGTCCACCCACGCCTCGGAGTACACGCGAGCGGGGTCCAGCGCGGCCCGGGCGGCGGCGTTGATCGCCGGGCCGGCAGCGAAGATCGCCGCGGCGACGGCCGTCAGCGCCGGGAGGGGCAGGAGGACCAGCGGCGCGGCGACCGCGAGGGTCACACCGAGGGACTGCAGGACGATCGCCACGAAGGTGTCCAGCTGCTCCAGCCCCACCCCGATGAGGATCAGCAGCAGACCGCGCACCACGTTGCGCCGCACGAAGGGGGCGCCCGTCACCCTGTGGTCCCCCCGGGTCAGCACGATCCCGGCGGAGATCCCCATGATGACCGCGAAGAGCGGAGAGGCGACGTTGTTGATCGCGAGGAGGGCCACCTTGACGGGGGCGGTCTCGACCGGCGCCCAGACGCGGACGTGGGCGATGACCATGCAGACGACGGCGATGCCGCGCACGAGGTCGGTGGCGAGGTCGCGCCCGCCGGTCCAGGGCAGCGCACCGGGCCTAGCCGGAGCGGCGGTCGCAGGTGGCACGCCCCCAGTGTGTTGCATGGAGCGAAGCGAAGGGGGTTGGCGCCGCCGGCGCCAACCCCCTTCGCGTAATCGTCGGGAGTGTCAGCACTCCGTGACGGTGATGGTGCCGAGAGTGGCGTCCTGACCGTCCTGGAGGGTGCCCTCGGTGACGAGGTTGACCGTGCCTCCAGTTGATTGGGTGCCGGTCAGGTTGGCCGTGAAGCTGTCCCCGATGGTGACGGTGATGGTGCCCGGGGCGGCGGCCGCCGTCTCCGCGGCCCCGGTACCGGTGCCGGTCGTGGTCAGGACGGTCCCATCCGTCGGCACGTCGGTGGAGGGGATCGTCAGCGTGGTGGTGCGGTTGCCGGGGTCCACGACGGCGCCGGCGATGGAGTACGGGGAGGTTCCGGTTCCCTCGACCGACACGATGCTCAGGAGGTCCAGGCCGCCCATGGTGTCCTGCGAGGTCTCGACCTTCACGGTGAGAGTCGGCGCGGGGATGGGGTCGCCGACCTTGACACACGTGGGAAGGTCCGTGCTCACCGTGACCGTCCACGTGCCCTGCGGCAGTGAAATTGGCGAGGTTGCCTGAGCGGTGTACGTCAGCGTCTTGGACACGGACTGCATGCCAGGCTCGCAGCAGGTCGGGCTGGCGGCGAGTGCGGGGGCGGACCCGGCGACGGCAACGGCGGGCACGCTCCACGCGGCGCCCTTGGCGACCGTCCGGCGTGAGATCGGCGAGTGATCGAGCGGCATGTGGCGTTCTCCTCAGGGGTGCATTCCGGTGATGGTCATGACCGGGCCAGGGGGCAGCCCGATCCATCCACCGACCATGTTTACTGCTCCGACACTGTTCCGTGACCTGCGCTGACCTACCAGCAGGTCACTAGTTATCGATTTGTGACATTTAGGGTTCAACGTCATGTGTGCCCCAGAGCCACACCACCGGTGCGTCAACGGATGGTTTCGTGGCGACCGGACGTTGCCCCGGACATGAGCACCCAGCACCCGGACTTCCAGGGGTACGAGCGCTACGAACGAGCCAAGGCCCTCTTCGCACAGGAGGAATACGCGCAGGTCGTCCAGGAGCTGGAAGCCCTCTTCACCGACCTCGCCGGGGCCCGCTCCGAGCTCGAGGCGCCACACGTGCCCGGTGAGGACCCGGTCGGTCACGGCACCGCCGAGGCCCACCTGCTGCTGGCGCGTGCCTACTTCCAGACCGCGCAGCTGCGCCGGGCCGAGTCCGCCGCCCGGGAGGTCCTGCGCGAGGCCCCCGACGACGCCTACGCCCACCTGCTCCTCGGTCGCACCCTGCAACGGGCCGGCCGCCACGACGAGGCGCGTGGCCCCCTTCGTCTGGCGGAGCTGCTCGGCGGCTACGACGCCGGCTGAACGCACGTCGCCCCCACGACTCCCGGTGGCCGGAAGTCGTGGGGGCGACGTGGTTGGCGGGGTGGGTCAGCCCGCGCTCGGGTGGGTCATGTCGACCGGCACCACCCAGGCGTCGAAGTCCTCACCGGAGATGTCACCGGAGGCAACGGCCGCCTCGCGCAGGCTCGTGCCCTCCTTGTGCGCCTTCTTGGCGATCGCGGCCGCCTTGTCGTAGCCGATGTGGCGGTTCAGGGCGGTCACGAGCATGAGGTTGCGGGAGAGGTTCTCCTCGATCCGTTCGGTCACCGGCTCGATGCCCACGGCGCAGTGCTCGTCGAAGGAGACGCACGCGTCGGCGAGGATCCGGATCGACTCGAGCACCGCGTGGGCGATCACCGGCTTGAAGACGTTGAGCTGGAAGTTGCCCTGGCTACCGGCGAAGCCCACCGTCGCGTCGTTGCCGAAGACCCGCGTGGCGACCATCGTCATCGCCTCGGCCTGGGTCGGGTTGACCTTGCCCGGCATGATCGAGGAGCCCGGCTCGTTCTCCGGGATCGCCAGCTCACCGATGCCGTTGCGCGGGCCGGAGGCGTACCAGCGCACGTCGTTGGCGATCTTCATCAGCGCGCCGGCGAGGGTGCGAAGGGAGCTGCTCACCTCGACGAGCGCGTCGTGCGCCGAGAGGCTGGCGAAGAGGTTCTCCGCCTGGGTGAAGTCCAGGCCCGTCTCCTCGCTGATCTTCGCGGCCGTGAGCGCGCCGAACTCGGGGTGGGCGTTCAGGCCGGTCCCGACGGCGGTGCCGCCGATGGCCAGCTCGCGGGCGCGCAGGTCCGCGTGGCGAACCGCGTCGAGGGCGAAGTCGATCTGGGCGACCCAGCCGCCGATGACCTGGCCGAGGGTGACCGGGGTGGCGTCCTGCAGGTGGGTGCGCCCGACCATCACGACGTCGCCGTACTGCTCGGCCTTCTTGTCGAGGGTCTCGCGCAGCTGGGTGACGCCGGGGTAGAGCCGCTCGGCGAGGTCGAGGACGACCGCGATGTGCATGGCGGTCGGGAAGGTGTCGTTGCTGGACTGCCCCCGGTTGACGTGGTCGTTGGGGTGGACCGGGGCCTTGCTACCCATCTCGCCGCCGGCGATCTCGATGGCGCGGTTCGAGATGACCTCGTTGGAGTTCATGTTCGACTGCGTGCCGGAGCCGGTCTGGAAGACCACGAGCGGGAAGTTCTCGTCGAGGTCGCCGGCGATGACCTCGTCGGCCGCCTTCGTGACGAGGTCGGCCACGTCCTGGGGCAGCTCCCCGAGCTGGGCGTTGGCCCGGGCGGCGGACTTCTTCAGCGTGCCGAGGGCGCGGATCATCGTGCGCCCCCAGACGAAGGTGTCCCGCCCGATGTCGAAGTTGCCCAGCGAGCGCTGCGTCTGCGCGCCCCAGTACTTGTCGGCAGGCACCTCGATGGTGCCCATGCTGTCCTTCTCCGCACGCGATTGGCTCATGGGCGCCATCCTAGGAGGCATGAGCCCGACCATGGATCGCGGCAGTGCACTGACGCGCGGTGGGCGCGGCTGGCTGCTCGTCACGCTCACCCTGGCCAATGTCATCAACTTCTACGACCGGACGATCCCGGCGGTCATCGTCGAGCCGCTCAAGGACGAGTTCGGGCTGAGCGACACCCTCATCGGGCTGCTCGGCGGGTCCTTCACCGTCGTCTACGCGATCGCCGGGGTCCTCCTCGGGCGCCTCGCCGACCGGGTCCCACGGCGCTTCGTCATGGCCGGTGGCCTGGTCCTGTGGAGCCTCTTCACCGGCGCGAGCGGGTTCGTGCAGGGGATCGTGCTCCTCTTCGTCTTCCGGCTGGCGGTGGGCATCGGCGAGGCGAGCTACGGGCCGGCGTCCAACGCCCTCATCTGTGACGCCTACGAGCCGAAGCGCCGCAGCCGGGCCATCAGCATCGTCTCGCTCGGCATCCCCATCGGGCTGCTCCTCGCCTTCCTCACCGTCGGGGTGGTCGTCGAGGCCACGGGGACCTGGCGGGCCCCCTTCGTCATCGCCGCGGTGCCCGGCCTACTCCTCGCGGTCGCCATGCTCTTCATCAAGGAGCCGCCCCGGGGTGCCAGCGACACCGTCGAGCTGCGGGCGGAACAGGAGGAGAGCCACCCGTACCGCACGGTGCTGCGCATCCGCACGATCACCTGGCTCATGGTCGCCGGCGTCGGGCTGCAGATCCCCACCTACGGGATCGCGACCTTCATCGTCCCCCTCCTGCAGCGCTACTTCGGCCTGTCGATCGTGCCCGCCTCCATCGGCGCCGGCGCCATCCTCGGCCTCGCGGGCATCATCGGCCTCCTGCTCGGTGGGCGGTTGGCCGACCGGGCCGCCGACCGCCACCCGTCGGGCCGGCTCCTCGTGGCGGCCGCGGGATTCGCCGGCGCCATCCCGCTGACGCTCATCGCCCTGCTCCTCGGGTCGGGCGCCGCGGCCCTCTTCATCGCGCTCTTCGCGATCGGCTGGAGCGGGACCCAGTTCCTCTCCGCCGTGGCCTCTCCCGCGATCGCGGACGTCACCCCGCCCGACCTGCGCGCGACCGCCATCGCCGTGTACTTCGCGTCCTTCAACCTCATCGGCGCGACGATCGGGCCGATCCTCGTCGGAGCCCTCTCCGATGCCCTGGCCACGCCCGTCGGGCACCTCGACGCCGAGGCGGTCGGACTGCACCGGGCGCTGCTGGTGATCGTGCCGATCGGGCTGGCCATCGCCGTCCTCGGCTCCTGGCGGGCCAGTCGGGCTCTCCCCCGGGACCGCGCGGCCATGGCGGTGGCCGACGGCGGCGCCACCCCCGCCACTGCTCCCGGCCGGTGACGAAGGGAGTGACCCGCGGGTACGACACCACGCTGGGTCATGGAGCTCCCCGAGAACCCCGAGATACCGGGGAAGGTCCGCCCGGGAGTCCACGAGAGTGGTGCAGTACCCGCGAGTCACATCACGAGCCCGGGCACCATCGCGCAGCTCAGCCCCGCAGCGTCACCACGCCCAGCAGGCGGGTCATCCGCTCGGCCATCTGCTCGGCGGAGTGGTCCTCGTGCTCCTGCCACCACCGCACCGCTGCGTCCACGATCGCTCCCCAGATGTTGTCGAGCAGGTCGTGGTCGAGCGGGTCGCTCAGGCCCGCGGCCTCGAGCACGTCGCGCGTCCCGGCCGTCCCCATCTGGTGCAGCTGCTCGCGGTAGCCCGCAGCGAGCTCGGCCGCAGCCGAACCGGCGGGCAGCGTCTCGTCGTTGACGAGCGCCCAGGCGTGCCGGTGCTCGGCCATCGCGGTGAAGATCGCGGTGAAGGTGTCCCCGGCGCGCGCCCCCGGGTCCATGGCCGTCTGCGCGGCGGCGATGGAGGAGACGAGGACGGGCCCGACCTCCTCGAGGCAGGCCCTGGCGAGTTCCGCCTTGGCGCCGAAGACGTTGTGCACCATGGCCTTCGACACCCCGGCGCGGCCGGCGACGTCGGTCATCGACACGTTGGCGTAGCCGAAGCGCCCGAGCTCCTCGACCGCCTCGCGCACGAGCTGCTGCCGACGCTCGGCGCGGGCGACGCCCTTCGTCCCGATCGCACCCACGGCCCCACCTCCTGATCGGCCACATCTTGTCATCACCCTGAACTGACTCTAGAGTCAGTTCAGTACCTCATCTCGGCAAAGGAGCCCCATGGCACGTCCCGACCTGACCGTCCTGGCGATCCCGGCCTTCGTCGGCGCCATGGGCGCCGAGTACGCCTGGCTGCGCCGCCACCCCGTCCCCGCCGGGGAGACCCGCGCCGGCGACTACGAGCTGAACGACACCCTCGCCTCGCTCACGATGGGTGTCGGGAGCCTCGTGGCCCCCTTCGTCACCGGCCCGCTGATGCGCCGCCTCACCCCCGGCCGCACGAAGCTCGGCACCGCCGTGCTCACCGCCGGTGCGGTCGCCGGCGCCGTGACCACGATCGGCGACGTGCTCCGCAAGCGAAGGGAGCACGGAGGTCGCCTCCCGGAGGCGGGCACGCTCCCTTCGGACGCCCGGCCGGAGCCGGTCCGCTCCCGGGTGGACGCGCTCGGCCGGCTCACCGGGGGCTCAGCTGTCGCCGCAGTGGCCTCGACCGCCGTGGCCGCCGCGTCGGTGTGGGCCAGCGCCACCTCCGCGACCCGCCTCTCTCGCCTCACGCCGCTGCGGGCAAGCGGACCCGCCGCCTACGTACTGGCCCTCGCGGGCTGGGACTTCATCTACTACTGGAACCACCGCCTCGCCCACGAGTCCCGTTGGCTGTGGGCGGTGCACGTGGTCCACCACTCCAGCGAGCGCTACAACCTCTCGACCGCGCTGCGCCAGCCGGTGGCGGACGGCTTCACGATGGCCGTCCCCTACGGGCTGCTCGCGCTGCTCGGCGTCCCGCCGCGCTACATCGAGGACGCGCGGGCACTGAACCTCATCTACCAGTTCTGGATCCACACCGAGGCGGTCCGCTCCATCGGCTGGCTGGAGAAGGTCCTCAACACCCCGAGCCACCACCGGGTCCACCACGGCAGCCAGCGCCAGTACCTGGACCGCAACCACGGCTCGATCCTCATCGTCTGGGACAAGCTCTTCGGAACCTTCGAGCCGGAGCGGGACCGGGTCGTGTACGGGCTGACGCGCAACATCGACTCCTTCAACCCCGGCGTCATCGCCAGCCACGAGTGGCGTGACATCGCCACGGACATCGCGACCGCGCCGACCTGGTCGGACCGCTACGGCTTCCTGCTGCGCGGGCCGGGCTGGGCCTACGATCGACGGGACGCGCTGGCCGACCGGTCACCCGTCTCGGAGCCGATCACGGCATAGTCGAAGGGGGTGGGCCCGTGCGGCGTGGAGCCTGGGCCGCGGCCCTCGCGGGAGCGGTCGCGACGGCGCTCGGGCTGGGAGCCGCCGAGCTCGTCGGCGGGCTGCTGCACCGTGGGACCTCCCCGGTCCTCGCCGTCGGTGAAGCCGTCATCGAGTTCGTGCCCGGAGGCCTCGCCGAGACGGCCATCCAGGTCCTCGGCACCTGGGACAAGCCACTGCTCGTGGCCGGCACGGTCCTCATCACCCTCCTCGTCGGCGCCGTCGCCGGCCTGCTCGCGCGCCGTGCCCTCCTCGGGGGGTTGGCGGTGCTCATCGCCCTCGGCGTCCTCGCCGGCGGGGCGATCCTGGCCGGAGGCGGTGGGAGCGACGACGTCGTCACGACAGTGGTGGCCGTCGTCGTCGCCGCGGTCACCCTCACGCTGCTCGTCCCTCGTGCGCCGACGAGCAGGGAGCACGGGTCCCAGCCCACCCGCCGCGGCTTCCTCCTGCTGACCGGCACGGCCGCCGTCGGCGCTGTGGCGCTGGCCGTGGCCGGCAACGCGATCGGTCGGGGGCGGCGGCTGGTCGAGGACGCCCGGCGGGGGCTGCGGCTGCCGGTCCGGAAGCCGCGGGTCCCGGACGGGGTCGAGGTCGACCTCGCCGGGGTCGGACCCTGGCAGACCCCGAACGCGCAGTTCTACCGGATCGACACCCGCCTCGCCGTCCCCGAGGTCGACCCGAAGGAGTGGCGGCTGCGCATCCACGGGATGGTCGAGCAAGAGGTCGAGATCGGCTACGACGAGCTCATCAACCTCGGGCTGCGCGACACCTGGCTGACCCTGACCTGCGTCTCGAACGAGGTCGGCGCCGGCCTCGTCGGCAACGCGTGGTGGAGCGGCGTGCCCGTCGCACGGCTGCTCGATCGGGCCGGGGTGTCACCGGAGGCGGACGCGGTCCTGCAGACCTCCGTGGACGACTGGACCTGCTCCACCCCGCTGGCGGCACTCACCGACGGACGGGATGCGCTGCTCGCCGTCGCGATGAACGGCGAGCCGCTGCCGCTGGAGCACGGCTTCCCGGTGCGCATGGTCGTCCCCGGCCTCTACGGGTACGTCTCGGCGACGAAGTGGCTCGTCGACCTCGAGGTGACCCGCTTCGACGAGGTCTCCGCCTACTGGACCGAGCGGGGCTGGTCCGGGCGCGGACCGATCAAGCTCTCCTCGCGCATCGACGCGCCCCGCTCCGGGGCATCGGTGAAGCAGGGACGGGTCGGTGTCGGTGGCGTGGCCTGGGCCCAGGGGACCGGCATCGACCGGGTCGAGGTGCGGGTCGACGACGGCCCGTGGCACGAGGCGCGGCTGGCCGCGGTCCCGAATGTCGACACCTGGCGGCAGTGGGCCTGGACCTGGCCGGACGCGACGCCGGGCGAGCACCGGCTCACCGTGCGGGCGACCGACGCCGACGGGCGGATGCAGATCCGCCGCGAGCAGGGTGTCGTCCCCGACGGCGCCACCGGCTGGCACCAGATCGCCGTCGAGGTGGAGTAGCGGTCGTCAGTCGATCGGCTGGGTGAGGATCGCCCGCAGTCGCTCGGCGACCTCCTCGTCCCCATCGGTCTCCGGCTCGGCGAGGCCGGCGCGGTGCCACAGCCAGGTGTCGAGCAGCTCGGCGGTGCCGCGGACCCACAGCTCCGGCTCCTCGACCGCCTCGCCGACGTGGCCGTGGCCGACGACGTGCACGTCGTCCTCGTCGACGTCCTCCCCGGTGTCCGGGTCGTGTCCAGTGAAGCGCCCCAGCCCGACCACGAGCCGGTGCCCGGTGTCCGTCGCGTCGATGACGATCCGGGTGCCGTCCGCCTCGAAGGACCCCCACGGCGGCAGCCCGGCGTACATCACCTCCAGGCACTCGGCGAAGCCGTCCGCAGCCAGCGCCGGGTCGACGGGCGTGCGCTCCCCCACGGCCAGCTCGGCGTCGATCCGGTGGATCAGGGCCTCGTGGGCCTGCCGCCGCATCGTGAACCCGACGGTGTGCAGGGCCGGGTCGGTCGCCCAGCTCCATGCCCCCTCCGACGGGTCGGCATTGCGCAGCCGGAGCATCAGCGCCTCGTGCGCCCGGTCCAGCAGGGTCAGCAGCTCGGCCCGCGAGTCCGGGCGGCGCGGCTCCTCGAACTCGGCCGGGGGCAGCGGCCGGTTGGCGATCACCCACGCCCAGAAGGCCTGGACCTCCCCGCCCAGGTGCCACAGCAGGTCGTCGACGTCCCACTCGGGGCAGGCGGGCACGGCGGTCCCGGCGGGCGCCGACGCAAGCACCTCGCGGAACCGGCGGGTCTCGCGCTCGATGGCTGCGAGGTAGGTGTCGAAGGGGAGCCAGTGCCCCTCTGGGTGCTCACGCATGGCCATGACTCTCCACCCGGACCCCGGGGACGGCAACCGGAAAGCCCCCTTCGGTATCCGACCGACACCCACCCGGTGCAGGATGGAGCGCGTGACCACGACCGTCTTCCTCCACGCCCACCCCGACGACGAGGCCAGCGGCACGGCCGGGTCGATGATCCTCACCTCCCGCGCCGGGCACCGCGTGGTCCTCGTCTACGCGACCGGCGGCGAGCACGGCACCGTCCCGCAGGACCTCCCGGAGGGGATGGACCTCGCGGAGTACCGAAGGGGGGAGGCCGCCGCCTCCGCCCGGCTCACCGGGACCTCCCGCGTGGAGTGGCTCGGCTACGCCGACTCCGGCATGACCGGGTGGGAGCAGAACGGCCACGAGACCTCCTTCCACTCCGCCGACACCGACGAGGCCGCCCGGCGGCTCGCCCGGATCCTCGACGAGGAGGAGGCCGACATCCTCGTCGGCTACGACTGGCACGGCGGCTACGGGCACCCGGACCACGTCAAGGTGCATCACGTCGCCCACCGCGCGGCGCAGCTCGCGGCCCGCCGCCCGCGCGTGCTGGAGAACACGATGAACCGGGACCGGACGCGCCGGCAGCTCGAGGAGGCCCGCCGGGCCGGCCTGGAGATCGACATGGACGCCGACGCCCCGGCCGACGACGGCAACCCGATCGGCCTGCCGGAGAAGGAGATCCACCACGCGGTGGACGTCACCGAGGTCATCGACCTCAAGCGCGAGGCGCTCGCCTGCCACGCCTCGCAGGAGGACGTGCAGTCCATGCTGGAGATGCCGGAGGCAGTCTTCGCCGCCGCCTTCGGCGTGGAGCACTACGCCGAGCCGGGCCGGCCGGAGGGGATGGCGACGGACCTCCCCTTCGTCTGAGCCGGAGGCGCTCTACGAGCCGCGCAGCGCGTTGTCCAGGTCCGCCCGCAGGTCCTCGACGTCCTCCAGCCCGACGGAGAGGCGCAGCAGGTCATCTC
>CAYLUX010000030.1:0-21769 GCA_964386935.1 uncultured Janibacter sp. | reverse complement strand
GCAGCGCAGCAGGCCCATGTCCTCCTTGAGGGTGAGGACCCGGGTGACCGAGGCGTTCAGCTTCTTCTCGAAGGCGGGGTTCTTCTCCCCCTTCGCCTGCAGCGCCTCCACCATCGTCGGCACCTGGCCGGGCTCGGCGGTGAGGACGATGTCCCCGCCGGCGGCGACGAACTTCGTGGCCCGCTGGGCGACCGGGGTCGCGGCCACGGACTTGGCGGCGCCGACGTCGTCGGTGACGACGACACGGTCGAAGCCCATGTCCTTCCGAAGCATCCCGGTGACGATGGTCCGCGAGAAGACCGCCGGGGTCTCCCCGTCGATCTTGGGGTAGTGCGCGGAGCCGACCATGACGATCTTCGCGCCGGCGTCGATGGTCTTCGCGAAGGGGTGCAGGTGCGCGTCGTCCCGGGTCATCTCGCGGTCGCTGATGTTCTCGTCGGTCAGGTCGGTGTTGCCCCTGATCCGGCCGATGCCAGGGAAGTGCTTGACGGTCGGCTCGACACCGGCGTCGATCATCCCCTTCGCGAACTTGCTCGCGCCCTCGCCGACGGTGCGGGGCGTGGAGCCGTACTGACGGTCCCACTTGCCGATCGGCTCGTTGTCGGTGCCGATGTCCGCGGGGACGGTGTCGGCGACGGGTGCGAGGTTGATGTTCACGCCCGCCTCATCGAGCTCGGACCCCCAGGTCTTCGCAGACGAGCGCAGCTGCGGCAGCCGGGACTGCTCCAGCCCCGAGGGCATGTCCGAGAAGCCGGGGCCGCTCAGCTGCTGGACCTCGCCGCCCTCCTGGTCGGCGGCGACGAGGGTGCCCACCTTCGTGCCCGCCACCGTGGGGGCGACCTGCTGCATGTGCTTGCTCGTGGCAGTCACGGTGTCGGCGCCCTCCCAGCCGCCGAGGTAGATCATGCCGCCGAGGCCCTGCTCGCTGATGTACCGGTCCAGTCCGTCCGCGGGGCCGGGCTGCAGCGCGGCCATGACCAGCTGGCCGGCGCGCTGGGTCGGGGTCATCCCGGAGCGCACCTTCTTCACGCAGCTGCTGACCGCCGGTGTGGACGAAGGGGGCGTGCCCCCGGTCGAGGAGGAGCCGGCCGACGACGAGCCGCCGGTGGAGGAGGTGTCGGTGGAGCCACCCGAGGTGCTGGCGACGCTGTCACCGGTCGACCCACACCCGACGAGGGCGAGCGCGGCCGCGGCCGCGGCAGCACGGGAGAAGACGTGGTGTGCCATGTCCTGCACGCTACCTGCGAGATCGGCCTCCTGCCGGGTGGACCGATCGTGTCTCAGGGAGCGACGACGAGCACCAGCTGCTCGCCGGCGACGCGCGTGAGCACCACTGTCGCAGTGGCGCCGTCACCCGCACCGCGGCCGATCTTCAGCTGGCGGCGCAGCTGCTCCTCGTCGGTGCGCACGCCGCGCTTCTTGATCGTCAGGCCGGTGACACCGCGCTCGCGCAGCCAGCGCCGCAGCGTCTTCACCGAGTAGGGCATGGCCTCGAGCACCTCGAACCGCCGGGCGTGGCCGATGTCGTGGCGCTGCTCGGACGTGACGTACCCGACGCCGGGCTCGAGCTCGACCCCACCCGTGGCGCCGGTGACCGTCCCGATGAGTCCGGCGCGCACCACGGCGCGGTCGGCCTCGTAGAGCCAGCGTCCGATCGACTCGGGACCGGTTGCTGCTGCCGGATCCGCCTCGCAGGAGGTCTCGTCCACCTCGACGGGGTCCCGCCCCTTGCGCAGCACCCGCGCGCTGCGGCCGGGCCGCTGCACGAGCGGCCCCCACCAGATGGCGCACTCCAGGACGGTGCCGTGCCAGGAGGTCCACTGCGCCTCGGTGCCCGCCGGCAGGACGTGCTCGGGGATGCTCGGGCTGAGCTTCGCTCCGGTGGCTGGCACCTCGCGGGCGACCGAGAGCACGAAGTCCCACGAGGGGGAGATCTCCTCCAGCCGGAACACGCGGCGGGTGCGGCCCGAGCGGTCGGTGCGTCCGGGGGTGCGGCGGGCCGGGTCAAGCCAGACACCGGTGCGCTCCCGCTCCGGTCCCTCCGGTGGGGTGAAGTCCTCGGCCAGGCCGTGCCGCGCGCTGCTGCCGTGCGGTGGTCCGGGCAGTGCGTGCAGGTTCGCGTCGGCGATCGCGGCGGTCACCGGGTCGGCGTCGAGGGCGTGCACGGTGGTGCCGAGCCGGCTCATCGCCAGGGCGTCGGAGCCGATGCCGCACCCGAGGTCGTGGGCGGTGCTGATGCCGGCGGCGGCGAACCGCTCGGCGTGCCCGGCGGCGACCTCCTCGCGGGTGGCCTGCTCCAGCCCGTCGGGGGTGAAGAGCATCCCCTGCGCCGCCGAGCCGAACTTCTCCTCGGCACGGCCACGCAGCCGCTGCTGGGTGAGGACGGCCGCGGCCCGGTCGGCGCCGAGCCCGTCGGCGCGCAGCCGCGTGGCCACCGTGACCGCCTCGGACTCCCGGTACTCGCCGAGCCCGGCGAGCACCGCTTGACCCTCCTCGGAGGCGAGCCAGCGCACGGTCGGGACATCCACCCGGCCATTGTCCACGTGCCGCCGGCGAAGGGGATGGGACCCGGCTGGCACTCAGGTTGACCGAGTGCCAAACGGCGGCATAGATTGAACCTTGGCACTCACCAGTGGCGAGTGCCAACGCCATGGCTGGTCGACCCCCGCGACGGCGCCCGGCCCGGCACACCAAGAACTCATAACCAGACCCTCACCAAAGGAGTCAGCGTGTCGGTTTCCATCAAGCCGCTCGAGGACCGGATCGTCGTCAAGGGCATCGAGGCCGAGCAGACCACCGCCTCCGGCCTCGTCATCCCGGACACCGCCAAGGAGAAGCCGCAGGAGGGCGAGGTCGTGGCCGTCGGCCCGGGCCGCTTCAACGACGACGGCGACGAGCGCGTCCCCATGGACATCTCCGTCGGCGACCGCGTCATCTACTCCAAGTTCGGCGGTACCGAGGTCAAGCACGGCGGCGAGGAGTACCTGATCCTCTCCGCGCGCGACGTCCTCGCGATCGTCGGCTGACGAGCAGCCACACAGCTTCAGCGCACGCCCCGGGCGGGCCCACCCGGGTCCTTCCGGGGCGTCGCCGTTTCCCCCTTCGCAGCAGAGACAAAGGACACTCATGGCCAAGGAACTGGAGTTCAACGACTCCGCGCGTGACGCCCTCCAGCGGGGCGTCGACCAGCTCGCCAACGCCGTCAAGGTGACGCTCGGCCCCAAGGGCCGCAATGTCGTCATCAACAAGGCCTGGGGCGCGCCGACCATCACCAACGACGGTGTGACCATCGCCCGCGAGATCGAGCTCGAGGACTCCTACGAGAACCTCGGTGCCCAGCTCGCCAAGGAGGTCGCCACCAAGACCAACGACGTCGCCGGTGACGGCACCACCACCGCGACCGTCCTCGCCCAGGCGATGGTCCGCGAGGGCCTGCGCAACGTCGCCGCCGGTGCGGCCCCTGCCGGCCTGAAGCGCGGCATCGACAAGGCGGTCGAGACCGTCTCCGCCCGCCTGCTGGAGAACGCGCGCGAGCTCGAGGGCAAGGACGAGATCGGCCAGGTCGCCGGGCTGTCCGCCCAGGACCGGGTCATCGGTTCGACGATCGCCGAGGCCTTCGACAAGGTCGGCAAGGACGGCGTCATCACGGTCGAGGAGTCCTCGACCGCGGAGACCGCGCTCGACTTCACCGAGGGCATGCAGTTCGACAAGGGCTACATCAGCCCCTACTTCGTCACCGACGCCGAGCGCATGGAGGCCGTCCTCGAGGACGCCTACATCCTCATCAACCAGGGCAAGATCTCCAACATCCAGGAGATCCTGCCGGTCCTCGAGAAGGTCGTGCAGTCGGGCAAGCCGCTCGTCATCATCGCCGAGGACGTCGACGGCGAGGCGCTCTCCACCCTCGTGGTCAACAAGCTCAAGGGCACCTTCAACGTCGTCGCGCTCAAGGCGCCCGGCTTCGGCGACCGCCGCAAGGCGATGCTCCAGGACATGGCGATCCTCACCGGCGGTCAGGTCATCGCCGAGGAGGTCGGCCTCAAGCTGGACCAGGTCGGGCTGGAGGACCTCGGTCAGGCCCGCCGCGTCGTCGTCACCAAGGACAACACGACGATCATCGACGGCGAGGGCGCCAAGGACGACGTCGACGCCCGCGTCAGCCAGATCAAGGCCGAGATCGAGCGGACCGACTCCGACTGGGACCGCGAGAAGCTCCAGGAGCGCCTCGCCAAGCTCGCCGGTGGCGTCTGCGTCATCTCGGTCGGTGCCCACACCGAGGTCGAGCTGAAGGAGAAGAAGCACCGGATCGAGGACGCGATCTCCGCGACGCGCGCCGCGATCGAGGAGGGCATCGTCGCCGGTGGCGGCTCCGCCCTGGTGCACGCCGTCGCCTCCCTCGACTCCCTGCAGGTCGAGGAGGACGAGGAGGTCGGCGTCAACCTCGTGCGCAAGGCCGTCGTCGAGCCGCTGCGGTGGATCGCCGAGAACGCCGGGCTCGAGGGCTACGTCGCCGTCGCGAAGGTCCAGGAGCTGACCAACGGCCAGGGCCTGAACGCCGCGACCGGCGAGTACGGCGACCTGCTCTCCGCCGGTGTCATCGACCCGGTCAAGGTCACCCGCTCCGCGCTCGTCAACGCCGCCTCGATCGCCTCGATGGTCCTCACCACCGAGACGCTCGTCGTGGACAAGAAGGAGGACGAGGAGGAGGCCGGCCACGGCCACTCCCACTGACCTCTAGCGAGCGAAGGGGGCCGTCCACCATCGCGGTGGGCGGCCCCCTTCGTCGTCCGCTCCCGGCTACCCGCGCGCCGCGACCGTGGCAGCGAGGACGTCGCGCCACGGGGTCGGCCGCAGGCCGAAGGTCTCCCGGGTCAGCGTGGAGTCCATGACGTAGGGCCGCTCGAACTGATGCCGCGTCTCGAGCAGCTCGCGCACGAAGGAGTTGACGGCTCCGGCCGCGGTCAGCATCGGGCGGGGCACCCTCAGCACGCGCGGTTCGCGGTGATGGGTGAGGTGCGCCGCCTCGGCGGCGACCTGACGCATCGTCTTCGGTGGGGTGCTCGGGGTGTGCCAGACCTTGCCCCAGGACCGGTCGTCGGTGGCCAGCGTGGCCGCAAGGATCCCGGCGTCCTCCACAGCAGTCCAGGTGTGCGGCGCGTCCGGGTGCCCCATCGGGAGGACCACGGTCCGGCCGCGCACGGCCGGGGTGATCACGAAGTCGTTCAGGACGCTGGCCCCCTTCGTCACCTGGGGACCGATGTAGTCGCTCGAGCGCAGCTCGGTGACCCGGACGCGGCCGGCCTCGTGGGCGGTCAGGGCCTCGTCCCACATCCACTCGCGCATCCGTCCCTTGTGGCCGTTCGGGCGCATGGGGTCGCCCTCACGCATCGGTCCGTCGACCACGCCGTAGGGGTAGAGGGTCCCGGCGATCACGAGGTCGGCCCCGGAGCGCTCGGCCGCCGTGAGGACGGCCCGGGCGATCGGTGGCCAGACCGACTCCCACACCGTGTAGTCGGGCGGGTTGATGGCGTTGACGATGCTCGCGGCTCCCGTGGCGAGCTCGCTGAGCCGGTCGGGATCCGAGGCGTCCGCGGCGACGACCGTGACGGCGGCCGGGTCGATCTCGGTCCAGGGACGGTCGTGGACGACCCCCGAGCGCGAGGCGAGGGTGACGGAGTGCCCGAGCTCGACGAGCCGGGTGGCGGTGCTGCGTCCGACGCCTCCGGCGCCGAGGACGAGGTGGTGCGACATGACTTCTCCTCAATTAGTGAGCGGTGCTCTCGTAATGAGCGTGACGGGCACTCACGGCGATTTCAAGAGCAGTGCTCACATTTGGGTGCCGACTGTGGCAGAGTGCCGACATGGGCGTGCGAGCGGAGAGGCGACGGGCCGTCGAAGCGGACATCATGCGGGTCGCCAGGCGGGAGCTGCGCGAGGAGGGCCCGGAGTCGCTGAGCCTGCGTGCGATCGCCCGAGAGCTCGGGATGGTCTCCTCGGGCATCTACCGCTACGTCGAGAGCCGGGACGAGCTGATCACCCGACTCATCGTCGAGACCTTCACCGCCCTCGGGGATGCGGTCCTCGAGGCGCACGACGCCGTGGATCCCCGCGACGTCGACGAGCGCTGGGACACCAGCGGCCGCGCATTGCGTCGGTGGGCGCTGGAGTACCCGCGTGACTTCGCCCTCGTCTACGGCACGCCGTTGCCGGACTACGTCGCCCCCGCGGAGCGGACGGTCACCGCTGGGACGAGGGTCCCTCTCCTTCTCCTCCGGGTGGTCGCCGACGCGTACTCGGCCGGGCGTGTGGTCGAGCTGCCCCCCGGGCTCGTGGACGAAGGGGAGGCTGCGGTCGGCTCGTGGGTCGCCGGGGACGACTTCTTCGACCAGCTCTCGCTCCCGCCGGCAGTCATCGCGCGGGCCCTGTCGGCCTGGATGCTGCTGCTCGGCGCCGTGACCGGGGAGGTCTTCGGGCACAACGGACCCGTCCCGGATCCGGATGCGCTCTTCGACCTCCAACTGCGGACTGCCCGGGGTCTCGTGCTCACGGGTGGGTGAGGCGGGCCCCCTTCGCCATCACCCGGCGAGGTCCTCCACCCAATTGCGCACCGTCATCGACAGATCGCGGCCGCGGACCTGGTCGGCCATGTTCGTCCAGATCAGCGTCGCGCCGTCGACGCGCAGCTGCAGGTCGTCGACGTCCGCGACGAGGCGCTCCGGGACCTCGTTGCGGACGAAGTCCACGGCCACGCCCCGCGCGTCGCAGATCGCGAGCGCGAGCAGGTGGCGCTCGCCCGCCCATGCCCGATGGCGCAGCTCGTCCATGGTCGGGTCGTGCCGGGCCCGCGCCAGCGCCGCGAGCCACACCGTGCACTCCGCGCGACGCTCCGCGTCCCGGGGGAGGAGCTGCTCGATGAGAGCGGCCGCCCGGTCCGGGCCGGCGGGCATCCGTTCCCGGATCCGCAGGACGCGTGCGGTGACCTGCTCCATCATCGACTCCACGGCGAAGACGAGCAGCTGGTCCTGGCTGGCGAAGTAGTACCGCACCGCGCCCATCGACCATCCGGACTCGTCGGCGACGGCTCGTACGGTCGCGCCGGCCAGACCCTCGCGCGCGACGAGGCGCCGCACGGCGAGCGCGATCTCGCCGCGTCGGGCCTCGTGGTCGACGATCTTGGGCACGAGCCCATGTTCGCACATCTGTGCTTCTTCCCCTACGCTTGATCCAGCACGGCTGTATCAAAAAGGCAGGGGTATGGAACTCACGCTCGGCGGGCTCGTGGTGCTCGCGCTCATCGACGGCACGAGTGTCGGGACGCTCGGCATCCCGGTGTGGATGCTCGCGCAGCGGCGCATCCGGGTGCGACCTGTGCTCGGCTACCTGCTGACCATCGCGGCCTTCTACTGGGTGCTCGGCATCGCGCTGCTCCTCGGCGTCGACGCGCTACGGCGTCTCGTGGACGGGCTCTCCGACAACCCCGCACTGGCCTGGGCGCAGCTCGTGGTCGGGGTCGGCCTCTTCGCGGCGAGCTTCCTCTTCGACGAGAAGCCGGCGGCCCGACGGCGAGCCAGGCGAGCGGCCCGCGGCGGTGGACCGACCCGTGTGGAGCGGCTCAGGAGCACGGTGGTGGGGGAGCACGCGAGCGCTCGCGCCGTCGTCGTGCTCGCGCTGCTCGCCGGGGTCATCGAGGCGGCCTCGATGCTGCCCTACCTTGCCGCGATGGGACTGCTCGCTGCATCGGGGCTCGCCCGCGCGAGCCAGATCGGGCTGCTCGTCGGCTACGTCGTCGTCATGGTCGCGCCGGCGCTGCTCCTCCTCGGCCTGCGGGTGGCGCTGGCCGGCCGGGTGGAGCCGCTGCTCGCCCGGATCAACGCGTGGTTCGCGAAGCGCTCGGACGCGATGATGGGGTGGGTGCTCGGCATCATCGGCGTGCTGCTCGTGCTCGACGCGGCGGGCCGGCTGCAGCTCTTCGGGTGACGGTCCCGGGGGCGTGTCATACGGCAGTTCGTCCCCCTTCGTCCCAGCCGTCCCCGGTGTTCCGGGCCGGCGGACCAAGGAATCGCCCGAACTGCCGTACGAAGTGCACGGGAGCCGGGCCCACCGGCCGGTGGGAGGTCAGGCCGTGACGATGACCCGGACCTCGACGCTCTCCTCGAGCTCGCGCAGCCGCTGCTCGGTGTCGGCGGGCAGCGAGCCGGCGAGGTCGGTGACGGCGTAGCCGTACTCGCCCCGGGTGCTCAGCTGCTGGGAGTCGATGTTCGCGCCGCCCTCGGAGAGGATCGTGTTGACCCGGGCCAGCACGCCCGGCACGTTCTCGTGCAGGTGCAGGATGCGGGTGGTGCCGGGGGCGACGGGAGCGGAGACGCCGGGCACGTTGACCGACATCGTCGTCGCACCGGTGCTCGCCCAGTCGCGCAGCTTGCCCGAGACGTAGTGCCCGATGTCCAGCTGCGCCTCCTCGGTGGAGCCACCGACGTGGGGGGTCAGGATGACGTTGGGGATGCCCTGGAGGACGTTCTCGAAGGGGGCGCCGGCCTTCTTCGGCTCCTCCGGGAAGACGTCGACGGCAGCGCCGGCGATGTGCCCGGAGACGAGGTTGTCGCGCAGCGCCTCGAGGTCGACGACGAAGCCGCGGGAGAGGTTGAGGAAGAGGCTGCGCGGCAGCATCCGCGCGAACTCCTCGGCCCCGAAGTTGCCCGCATTGCCCGCGCGCCCGTCGACGTGCAGCGTGATCGTCTCGCAGGTCGAGAGCAGCTCCTCCAACGTGTCGCACTTCTTGGCGTTGCCCATCGGGAGCTTGTCCTCGAGGTCGTAGAAGTAGACGTGCATCCCGAAGGCCTCGGCGACGACCGAGAGCTGGCTGCCGATGTTGCCGTAGCCGATGATGCCCAGGGTCCGACCGCGCACCTCGTGGGCGCCCTTGGCCGACTTGTCCCAGACGCCCTTGTGCAGCGCGGCGTTCTTGTCGGTCAGGTGGCGGGCGAGGGCGATGATCTCGGCCAGCGCGAGCTCGACGACGCTGCGGGTGTTGGAGAAGGGGGCGTTGAAGACGACCGTTCCGGCCTGGGCCGCGGCGTCGAGGTCGATCTGGTTGGTGCCGATGCAGAAGGCGCCGACGACCTTCAACTCCGGCCGGGCCCGCAGGACGCGCGCGGTGACCTGGGTCTTGGAGCGGATGCCGACCATGTCGACGCCCTCGAGGGCTGCGATCAGCTCTTCCTCGTCGAGGGCCCCCGAGCGGGTCTCCACCTCGAATCCGGCCTCGGAGAGGGCGTCTCGGGCGGCGGTGTGGATGTTCTCGAGCAGCAGGACCTTCACGTCAGGCAGGGTATGACGGCCCGGACCGGCGCCGCGCACCGGCCCGCGATGCGGGATCGCCCCCGCTGCGCTCTCCCTACGGCTGGGTAGCATGTGGCCATGCGTCTCCTCGGTGTCATCGGCGGCTTGGGCTGGTCCGCGACGGCGGAGTACTACCGCCGTCTCAACGAAGGGGTCGAGGCGCGTCTCGGTGGCCTGCACAGCGCCAGGGTCCTCATCCACAGCGTCGACTTCCAGCCGGTCGACGACGCCGAGAACGCCGACGACTGGGACTCGATGGCCCAGCAGCTCATCTCGGCCGGGCGCAGCCTGCAGGACGGCGGCGCCGAGGCGGTCCTCATCGCCGCGAACACCATGCATGCCGTCGCTGACCAGGTCTCCGGCGCCCTGGACGTCCCCTTCGTGCACATCGCCGAGGCCACGGCCGGTCGGGTGCAGGCGGCCCGCCAGCGTCGGGTCGGGCTCGTCGCGACGGCGACGACGATGGCGCAGGACTTCTACACCCGCCCCTTCCGGGAGCGGGGTATCGAGGTGATCCTCCCGCTGGAGGAGGAGCGCGCCGAGGTCGACCGGATGATCTACGAGGAGCTCGTGCACGGGATCATCAAGGACTCCTCGCGCAAGCAGTTCCGGGAGGTCATGCGGGGGATGGCCGAGCGGGGCGCCGAGGGTGTGGTGCTCGCCGGCACCGAGATCGGGCTGCTCCTGGACGAGGACGACTGCCCCGTGCCGATGCACGACACGACCACGATCCACGTCGAGGAGGCGCTGGACTGGATGCTCGCCGGGGAGTGACCCGGTGGCTCACCAGGGGACGTCGATCTCCGGCTCCCCAGTGACGACCTCGATGCGCTGCCCGGCCAGCTCGACGACCGACCCGGCGGCGATCTGCGCGCCGCGCCGCGTCTCCACCTCGCCGTCGACGGTGACCAGCCCCTCGGCGATGACCTCGCGGGCGGCCACGCCGTCCTCGACGAGGGAGGCCAGCTTCAGCAACTGCCCCAGACGGATGGCGTCGTCACGGATGTGGACTGGCTCTGCGGTGGACACGATGGCAAGCGTACGTGTCCGCGGCCGATGGCCCCGACCTCCGGGCGAAGGGGGAGTGCCCCGCCTCAGCCGGCGAGACCCACCCGCTCGAGGTCGCGCTCGCGCAGGATGGCGACCCGCTCGTCCTCGGTCAGCCCACCCCAGACCCCGAAGGGCTCGCGCAGCGCGAGGGCGTGCTCCCGGCAGGCGTTGATCACCGGGCAGTGGGCGCAGATCTCCTTGGCGGCGGCGTCGCGCATGCGGCGCGCGGCGCCCCGCTCGCCGTCCGGGTGGTAGAAGGACTCGCTGCCCGTGTCCCGGCAGGCGCCGTCGAACTGCCACTCCCACCGATCGGCGACCGGTCCCGGGGGCGTTGGCACCTGAGCCATCTGCTGCACCTTTCGAACACGACTCACCGTCGGCGGCAGCGCCGCCGATGTTCTGCCCCCTCAAGGTACGAGTCGGGCGACCAGCGCCGAACCGTTGTGGAGTAAGGGTTCGGGACGGAAATGGACGCCTTGGTCAGGGAATGGTCACGGTGAGGGGGGCGGGCGCGGTGACCTAGGATGGGGCAATGGATTTCGGCGCCTCCAGCGAACCTGCCCCTGTCCGTCCCGAGAGCCCGGACCCCTTCGCGAAGGTCGGCCTGACCTACGACGACGTGCTGCTGCTGCCGGGCTACAGCGAGTACGAGCCCGGTGACCTGGACACGACGAGCCGCCTGACCCGGCAGATCAGCATCCGCACCCCGCTCGTCTCCGCCGCGATGGACACCGTGACCGAGTCGCGCATGGCGATCGCGATGGCCCGCCAGGGCGGCATCGGTGTGCTGCACCGGAACCTGTCCATCGACGACCAGGCCTACCAGGTCGACCTCGTGAAGCGGACCCAGACGGGGATCGTCGACAACCCCGTCACGATCGGCCGGGACGCGACCCTCGAGGAGCTGGATGCCGTCTGCGGCGAGTACCGGGTCTCCGGGCTGCCGGTCGTCGACGCCGAGAACGTGCTCATCGGCATCATCACCAACCGGGACCTGCGCTTCACGCCGGTGGCGGAGTGGGCGACCACGCGGGTGCACGACGTGATGACGCACATGCCGCTCATCACCGCCCCGGAGGGGATCTCCCGCGAGGACGCCACGCTGCTGCTGCGCAAGCACAAGCTGGAGCGGCTGCCGCTCGTCGATGCGGCGAACCACCTGCGCGGCCTGATCACCGTCAAGGACTTCGTCAAGAGCGAGCAGTTCCCCAACGCGACCAAGGACGGACAGGGACGGCTCATGGTCGGCGCGGCCATCGGGTACTTCGGCGACGCGTGGGAGCGCGCGACCCGCCTCATCGAGGCAGGCGTCGACGTGCTCGTCGCCGACACCGCCCACGGCCACGTGCGGCTGCTGCTGGAGATGGTCCAGCGCCTGAAGTCCGACCCGGCCACCAGGCACGTCGAGGTCATCGGCGGCAACGTCGCGACGAGCGAGGGCGCGCAGGCCTTCCTCGACGTCGGTGCCGACGCGATCAAGGTCGGTGTCGGCCCGGGATCGATCTGCACCACCCGCATCGTCACCGGCGTCGGCGCACCGCAGATCACCGCGGTCAACGACGTCGCGCGGGTGGCGCGCCCGGCCGGCGTGCCCGTCATCGCCGACGGTGGCCTGCACTTCTCCGGGGACATCGCCAAGGCGATGGTCGCCGGCGCCGACACCGTGATGATCGGCTCGCTGCTGGCCGGCTGCGAGGAGAGCCCCGGTGAGCTGATCTTCGTCGGCGGCAAGCAGTTCAAGGCCTACCGCGGCATGGGCAGCCTCGGCGCGATGAGCAGCCGTGGCAAGAAGTCCTTCTCCAAGGACCGCTACTTCCAGGCCGAGGTCACGAGCGACGACCAGATCGTGCCGGAGGGTATCGAGGGCCGGGTCGCCTACCGCGGCACCCTCGCCCAGGTGGCCCACCAGATGGTCGGCGGGCTGCGGCAGTCGATGTTCTACGTCGGCGCCGGGACGATCGCCGAGCTGCAGGAGAAGGGGAAGTTCGTCCGGATCACCTCCGCCTCGCTCAAGGAGAGCCACCCGCACGACATCCAGGGCATCGTCGAGGCGCCGAACTACTCGATCGGCTGAGCGATCGCCTCCCGGTAGGAGGGCGCGACGACGCCGCCCTCCGCGGAGCGGTCCACCGAGCCCGCCGCCAGCACCGCCCGCACGATCGCGCGGGTGACGCAGTCGGCGGCCGCCGTGTGCAGCTCGACGGTGGCGAAGGGGGACGGCGGCCCGGCCCCCTTCGTCGAGAGGGCGAAGACCGTGTCCCCGTCGAAGGGGGTGTGCACCGGGCTGAGCGCCCGAGCGAACCCGTCGTGGCTGACCCGGGCCAACGTGCCACAGCCTGCCTTGTCCAGCTCGAGGTCGGTCGCGACGACCGCGAGCGTCGTCGCGGTCCCCGCGCGCAGCGCGGCCATCTCGGCAGCGCGCCGGTCCCAGTAGGACTGTGCGGCAGCGGGATCCGGCCGCGGCAGGTCGACCTCGCCGTCCTGGAGCAGGCCCGCGCCGAGCAGCTCACCAGTGGGGGAGAGGGGTGAGCCCACGGCGTTGACCGCCACGAGCGCCCCGACGGTCCCGCCGTCGGTGAGGCGCGCGCTCGCGGTGCCGATGCCGCCCTTGAGGCCTCCGGCGACCGCCCCGGTGCCGGCGCCGACGCTCCCTTCGGTCACGGGCCCGGAGTCCGCTGCGCGGTAGGCGGTGCGGCCCTCCTCCGGGCCGGGGTGGTGGCGCCAGGCCCCGCCGCGGCCGAGGTCGAAGAGGATCGCGCCGGGCACGATCGGCACGACCTGCCCCGCCTCGGTGCCGACGGTCCAGCCGCGGCCGGCGTCGGCGAGCTCGGCGAGCACCCCGTCCGCGGCCGAGAGGCCGAAGGCGCTGCCCCCGGAGAGGAGCACCGCGTCGACCGCCGTGACGGCGTTGCGCGGGTCCAGCAGGTCGGTCTCCCGGGTGCCCGGGCCGCCGCCGCGGACGTCCACCCCGCCGGTGCTGCCCAGCGGGGGGACCACGACCGTGGTGCCGGTGAGCCAGCCCGGCTCGTCACGGGTGGCGTGGCCGACCCGGACGCCCGGGACGTCGGTGATGGCGTTGTCTCCCGGGTCCATGACCCCAGCATGCACCCGGGAGTGCCGGCCGGCCGCGGCGCGGTGGTTGACTGACGGTATGAGCAACCACGCGAGCATCCGGGTCCTCGACGGGCACAACGACCTCCCTTGGCACCATCGGGAGCTGGCCTCCTACGACCTCGACGCGTGCGACATCTCGCAGCCGCAGCCGCAGCTGCACACCGACCTGCTGCGGATGCGCGAAGGGGGACTGGCCGCCCAGCTCTGGTCGGTCTGGGTGCCGACCTCGCTGCAGGGGCAGGAGGCCGTGACCGCGACCCACGAGCAGATCGACTTCGTCGAGGCGATGTGTGCCCGCTATGAGGAGATGGTGCCGGCCCGGACGGCCGATGACGTGCGCCGGGCCTGGGACCGGGGCCACCACGCGGCACTGATGGGCATGGAGGGCGGGCACTGCATCGCGGGCTCGCTGGCGACGCTGGCGGACTTCGCCCGGCGCGGGGTCCGGTACATGACCCTCACGCACAACGACAACACCGAGTGGGCCGACTCGGCGACGGACGAGCGCGAGCACGGCGGTCTGACCGACTTCGGCCGGGAGGTCGTCGCGCGGATGAACGACCTGGGCGTCGTGGTCGACCTCTCCCACGTCAGCGCCGAGACGATGCACGACGCGCTGGACGCCACTCGACTACCGGTGATGTTCAGCCACTCGGGGGCCCGCGCGGTGTGCGACCACCCGCGCAACGTCCCCGACGACGTGCTCGAGCGCGTCCCCGGCAACGGCGGCATCGTGATGGCCAACGTGGTGCCGAAGTTCGTCAACCAGGCTCGCGCGGACGAGGTGCTCGGCCGCACCGACGTCGTGCCGGACCCCGTGGCCACGATCGAGCACGTGGTCGCGCACGTCGAGCACCTGCGTGAGGTCGTCGGGATCGAGCACGTCGGCATCGGCGCCGACTACGACGGCGTCGACGAGACCCCCGTGGGGCTGGAGGACGTCGCGAGCTACCCGCGACTCTTCGCGGCGCTGGGGGAGCGGGGCTGGTCCCGCTCGGACCTGACGGCCCTGGGGCACCGCAACGTGCTGCGGGTGCTCGAGGAGACCGAGGCCTGAGTCAGTGGCGCGCGTCGGGGAAGGGGCGCCGCGGCTCCTCCGGGACCGTCTCGCCCTCGACCGTCGCTCCGCCCACTGCCGAGCGGCCGGTCAGGGCCTTCTTGGCGTGGCCGGAGAGTCCGGTGACCTTCGAGTGGTACTTCCCGCCGGTGCGCCGGTCGAGGAAGCCGACGGCCTTGTCGATGTAGGCCTCGGCCTGGTCGGGATTGCTGCGCGCCCACTGGCGCGCCGTCTCGGCGGCGGTCAGGATGGCTGCTGCACCCCTGAGTCTCGGCATCGGGCTCTTCCTTCTCGTACGTGGGTCTCCACCATGCACGACGGTGGTCTCCATGTGAACAACGAAGGGGGGTCGGTGGTGATTCCGACCCCCCTTCGCTCGCGTCCTGTCAGGAGGCGACGGGCGTGGATGCCTCGTCCTCCTCGTCGAGCATGTGGCTCTCCTCGTGCCTGCGGGGGAGGAAGAGCGCGACGACGAAGGTCGCCAGGCACAGGAAGGCCGAGACCCAGTAGGTCGAGGCGAAGGCCTCGGCCATGTCGCTGTGGACGGCCGTCTGCAGCGCCTGGGCCATGGCGCCCGGGTCGTTGACGGTGGCGGCGATCTTGCCGACCTCGGGGAACTTCTCCAGCAGCTGCTGGATGACGCTCGGGTCCTTCACTCCCTTGCTCGCCTCACCGAAGGCCTGCGCCTGCCCGATGAGCGGGTGGTCGTTGTAGCCGCGGGTGAGCAGCACCGAGGCGATGGCCACGCCGAAGGAGCTGGCGACCTGCTGGATGATGTTCAGCATCGTCGAGCCGCGCGCGACCTGGGGGCCGACGAGCGCCTTCAGTGAGCTGGTCATCAGCGGCATCATCGTCGCGCCCATGCCCAGACCCATGACGAAGAGCACCGGGATGACGAAGCCCCAGTAGCTGGACTCCGCGGTCAGCTGGGTGAGGGCGAACATGCCACCGGCGATGAGCGCGATGCCCACGGGCACGATGCGCCCGACCGGGTAGCGGTCGACGAACGCTCCGGCGATCGGCATCGTCACGAGCGCGCCGATGCCCTGCGGCGCCATGAGCAGCCCGGCGTCCATCGTGCTCTCGCCGCGCACCTGCTGGAAGTAGGTCGGCATGAGCAGCAGCGCCCCGAAGAAGGCGCAGGCGAAGAGGAACATCGTCAGGGCCGCCACGGAGAACTGCCGGTTGCCCAGGAGCCGCAGGTCCAGCAGCGGGTGCTTCGGCTTCATCGACCACCATCCGAAGGCCGCGATGAGCGCCGCGCCGATGAGCATCGGGACCAGCACCTCGGCGTCGGCGAAGGTGCCGGCGTCCGGGATCGAGGAGACCCCGTAGAGGAAGAGGGCCAGGCCGGGGGACATGAGCAGCAGGCCGATGAGGTCGATCGACTCGCTCGGCTCGGTGTGGTCCTTCGGCAGCACCAGGGCGGCGTAGGTGAGCGCGATGATGCCGATGGGCAGGTTGATCAGGAAGATCCACGTCCAGCTCGGGCGACCGAGCCAGTGGGCGTTGTCGATGAGCCAGCCGCCGAGGATCGGGCCGCCGATCGGGCCGAGCAGCATCGGGACGCCGAGGATGGCCATGAGCCGGCCGATGCGGGCCGGCCCGGCCGCGCGGGTCATGATCGTCATGCCGAGCGGCATGAGCATCCCACCGCCGAGGCCCTGGATGACCCGGGCGCCGATGAGCAGGTGGATGTTCGGCGCGAAGGCGCACAGCGTCGAGCCGGCGACGAAGAAGACGATCGCCATCAGGTAGAGGCGCTTGGTGCCGAAGCGGTCCGCGGCCCAGCCGGTGAGCGGGATGACCGTGGCCAGGGCGAGCGTGTACGCGGTGACCGTCCAGGCGACCGTCGAGTAGTCCAGCGGGGTGTCGCCGGGCGCCAGGTCGGTCTGGAAGTGGGGGAGGGCGACGTTGACGACGGTGATGTCGAGGATCGCCATGATCGAGCCGAGGACGACGACGCCGGCGATCTTCAGGACTGCGGCATCGATCTTCTCGGGGTACTCCTCGGGCAGCGAGGGGTCGTGCGTGGACGTGGACGGCACGGGCGTCTCCTACGGGGTGAGCAATGGGTCGTGGGTCGGGGCGGTGGCCTCGTTGCCACGAGCGCCGAGCACGACAGTTGCATGCATCGGCCAATCAATTATGCTCCTGCGCTCCCGACTGGACCAAACCCTTAGGGTGGCCGGGTGAACGAGATCGAGATCGGACGGGGCAAGCGGGGCCGCAGGGCCTACTCCTTCGACGACATCGCGGTGCTGCCGAGCCGGCGCACCCGCGACCCGGAGGAGGTCTCGCTGGACTGGCAGATCGATGCCTACCACTTCGAGATGCCGGTCATCGCGGCGCCGATGGACTCGGTGATGTCGCCGAGCACCGCCATCACCTTCGGTGAGGCTGGTGGGCTGCCGGTGCTCGACCTCGAGGGGCTGTGGACCCGCTACGAGGACCCCGAGCCGCTGCTCGCCGAGATCGCCTCGCTCGACCCCGCGATCGCCACCGCGCGGATGCAGGAGATCTACTCCGCGCCGATCGTGCCGGAGCTGATCACGCAGCGGCTGGGCGAGATCCGGGAGGCGGGCGTGACCGTCGCCGGTGCGCTCAGCCCGCAGCACACCCAGCAGCACTGGCGCACCGTCGTCGACGCGGGGGTCGACCTCTTCGTCATCCGCGGGACGACCGTCTCCGCGGAGCACGTGAGCAGCCGCGCGGAGCCGCTGAACCTCAAGCGCTTCATCTACGAGCTCGACGTGCCGGTCATCGTCGGTGGCGCGGCGACCTACACGGCCGCGCTGCACCTGATGCGCACCGGGGCCGCGGGGGTGCTCGTCGGCTTCGGCGGGGGAGCGGCGCACCGGACCCGGCAGGCCCTGGGCATCCAGGCCCCGATGGCCAGCTCGGTCGCGGACGTCGCGGCGGCCCGCCGGGACTACCTCGACGAGTCCGGTGGCCGGTACGTGCACGTCATCGCGGACGGGGGCCTGGGCACGAGCGGCGACATCGTCAAGGCCATTGCCTGCGGTGCCGACGCGGTGATGCTCGGTGCTGCCCTCGCGCGGGCCGCCGACGCGCCGGGGCGCGGCTTCCACTGGGGCGCCGAGGCCCACCACCCCGAGCTGCCGCGCGGCGCCCGCGTCGAGGTCGGCCAGGTCGCCCCGTTGAACGAGGTCCTCTTCGGCCCGAGCCGGGTCGCCGACGGCACGACCAACCTCGTCGGTGCGCTGCGCCGGGCGATGGCCACCACCGGGTACACCGAGGTCAAGGAGCTGCAGCGCATCGAGGTCGTCGTCGCGCCGCACCAGCCGAGCTGACCTGTGGGTCGTCTCACGGCGCCCCTCGAACGGTGGTCGTCGAGGCGGCCGGGGATTACTCTGGAGTAATGACTTCCGAGACCATCGCCGATCCGGAGCTGGACCCCACCGCCACGTACGTCGTGGCCCCGAGCCGCTCGCGCCGCCTCGCCGCGCGGGTCGTCGCCGGGCCGCGGGCGGAGACCTTCACGAGGACCTCGCCGATGACCGGGGCGCCGATCGCGGCGCTCCCGCTCTCCTCGGCGGCGGACGTCGAGTCGGCCGTCGCCTCCGCCCGGTCCGCGCAGGCGCGGTGGGCCGGTACCCCCTTCGCCGAGCGCAAGCGGATCCTGCTGCGCTTCCACGACCTGGTGCTCACCCACCAGGTGGAGTTGCTCGACCTGGTCCAGATCGAGTCCGGCAAGACCCGGGCCAATGCCTTCGAGGAGATCGCGGACACCGCGATGGCCTCCCGCTACTACGCGCGCACCGCGGAGTACCACCTGCGGCCGCGCCGCGTGCTCGGTGCCTACCCCGTCCTGACCCAGACCCGGGTGCTACACCACCCGATCGGCGTCGTCGGGATCGTCTCCCCGTGGAACTACCCGCTCAGCCTGGCCATCACCGACGCGCTCCCGGCGCTCATGGCCGGCAACGTCGTCGTGCTCCGGCCCGACCAGCAGGGCTCGCTCACCGCCCTCGCTGCGATCGAGCTGCTCTACCGGGCGGGCCTGCCGCAGGGCGTCCTCCAGGTCGTCCTCGGGGCCGGCTCCGAGGCCGGTCAGGCCATCGTCGACACCGCGGACTACGTCGCCTACACCGGCTCCACCGCGACCGGCCGGCGCGTCGCGGCCTCGGCGGCGCAGCGGCTGGTCTCCTTCAGCATGGAGCTCGGCGGCAAGAACTCGGTGTACGTCACCGACGACGTCGACCTCGACACCGCGGTCACGGGGGCGCTGCGGGCCTGCTTCTCCAGCAGCGGCCAGCTGTGCATCTCCACCGAGCGGCTGCTGGTCCAGGAGTCGATCGCGGATGAGTTCATCCCGCGCTTCGTCGAGGCGGTTGCGGCGATGCGGCTGGGCACGGAGCTGGCCTACGGCTACGACATGGGCTCCCTCGTCGGCGCCGACCAGTTGGAGACGGTCCAGGCCCACCTCGATGACGCCGTGGCGAAGGGCGCCACCGTCCTCGCCGGCGGCCGGCACCGACCTGAGGTGGGGCCGTACGTCTTCGAGCCGACTGTCCTCGAGGGGGTGACCGCGGACATGCGCTGCCGCGACGAGGAGACCTTCGGGCCGCTCGTCGCGATCACCCGCGTCCCCGACGACGAGGCGGCGATCGCCCTGGCCAACGACACCGAGTACGGGCTGAACTCCTCGGTCTGGTGCCGGGACGTCACCCGCGCCCGCGGGGTCGCGGCGCGGCTGCAGACCGGCACGGTGAACATCAACGAGGCCTACAGCGCGGCCTGGGCCTCCATGGGAGCTCCCATGGGCGGGATGAAGGCCTCCGGCGTCGGCCGACGGCACGGCGCCGAGGGCATCCTGCGCTACACCGAGGCCCAGACGGTCGCGGCCCAGCACCTGCTGCCGATCGCGGCCTCGCACGGCCTGAGCGACAAGGCCTACGCGAAGGTTCTCTCGGTCGGCCTGCGGGCCATGAAGGCGGTGGGCGTCAAGTGAGCGCCACGCCCGAGCTGCAGACGACGGTCGACACCGACGTCCTCGTCATCGGCTCCGGCTTCGGAGGCTCCGTCGCCGCCCTTCGCCTCTCGGAGAAGGGGTACCGCGTCACCGTCCTCGAGGCCGGCCGGCGCTTCGCCGACGAGGACTTCGCGCAGACCAGCTGGGACCTGAAGAACTTCCTGTGGGCCCCGAAGCTGGGCTGCTACGGGATCCAGCGGGTCCACATGCTCAAGGACGTGATGATCCTCGCCGGTGCCGGGGTGGGCGGTGGGTCGCTCAACTACGCCAACACCCTCTACGTGCCGCCCGAGGTCTTCTTCAAGGACCGGCAGTGGGGCCACATCACCGACTGGCAGGCCGAGCTCAAGCCGCACTACGACGTCGCGAGCTCCATGCTCGGCGTGGTCACCAACCCCTGCGAGGGGCCGGTCGAGGAGGTGATGCGCCAGGCCGCCGAGGACATGGGCGTGCCCGAGACCTTCCGCAAGACGCCGGTCGGGGTCTTCTTCGACACCGAGGAGGGGGCCCACGCGCAGGGGACCGTGGTGGCCGACCCGTACTTCGGTGGCGCCGGCCCGGACCGCAGCACGTGCGTCCAGTGCGGCAACTGCATGGTCGGCTGCCGGTACGGCGCGAAGAACACCCTGGTGAAGAACTACCTCGCCCTCGCCGAGGGGCTCGGGACCCAGATCATCCCGATGCGCACCGTCACCCGTGTCGGGGTGGTGCCCGGCACCGAAGGCGCCGAGGAGCTCTACCGGGTCCGTCACGAGGCGACCGACCGGCTCGGGGACCGCAGCGCCCGGGTGAGCACCGCACGGCACGTGGTCTTCGCCGCCGGGACGTGGGGCACCCAGAACCTGCTGCACCGGATGAAGGACGACGGCGAGCTGCCCGGCATCAGCGACAAGCTCGGTGAGCTGACCCGGACCAATTCCGAGGCGCTCGTCGGGGCGCTCGCCGAGCGCCCGCCCACCGGGGCGGACGACCTGACGAAGGGGGTGGCCATCACCACCTCCTTCCACCCGGACTCCTCCACGCACATCGAGAACGTGCGCTATGGCCAGGGTTCGGACGCCATGGGGATGCTCACCACCCTCCTCGCGCCGCCGAGGACCGGGCGCACCCCCCGCATCGCGAGACTTCTCGCGGAGCTGCCCCGGCAGATCCCCGCGCTGATCTCCTGGTTCCCGCCGGGGACCCACTTCGCCGACAGCACCGTCATCGGTCTCGTCATGCAGAGTCTGGACAACTCGCTGTCGACCTCGCTGCGACCGGGCCGCCTCGGTGGTCGGCGACTGACGTCGCGGCAGGGCCACGGCGAGGAGAACCCGACCTACATCGAGGCCGGGCACCGGGGGATCACGGTCATCGCGGAGCGGCTGGCGGAACGGCTCGGGATGCGGACCTTCACCGGAGGGACGTGGAGCGAGGCCTTCGACATCCCGCTCACCGCCCACTTCCTCGGCGGGGTCCCGATCAGCGACTCACCGGCCACCGGCGTCGTCGACCCCTATCACCGACTGTGGGGCCACCCCGGTCTGTCGGTCGTCGACGGCTCCGCCGTCTCGGCCAACCTGGGCGTGAACCCCTCGCTGACGATCACCGCACAGGCCGAGCGGGCCTTCTCGCTCTGGCCCAACGTCGGCGATGCCGACCCGCGCCCTTCGCAGGGGGAGGCCTACGTCCGGCTCGAGGCCGTCGAGCCGCGGACGCGGGCGGTCACCTCCTTCACCCACGCGCCCTCGCGGAAGGTGACGCTGGGGATGCCGGCGGTGCGGTGACGTCTCCGGCCTCGGGGGCGGACTGACCGCTCAGGTCGGCCACGTAGCCTGAGCGGGTGCTTCGGACCGCCCTTCGACCCCGTTGGCTGGGGTTGCTCGTCGTGGCCTTGGTCCTCGCCGTGCTCGGCGGCATCGCCGGGCGCTGGCAGTGGGACGTGGCCCACAGCGAGGGGCGCGCCGACGCGGTCCGGGAGATCCAGGACCGGCCCGTGAAGCCTCTCGGTGAGGTCATGGACCCGCACGACGCCTTCCCCGACGACGGGTCGGGCCAGCGGGTCACCGCCGCCGGGCACTACGCGAAGGGCCAACGCCTCGTGGTCGACCGACGCTTCGAGGGCAAGAAGGTCACTTGGGTGGTCGACCGCTTCGTCGTCGAGGACAGCGACGCCAATCTCGCGGTGGTCCGCGGGATGGTGCCGAAGGGGGAAGCCGCGCCGGAACCCCCTT
>CAYLUX010000029.1:0-22243 GCA_964386935.1 uncultured Janibacter sp. | reverse complement strand
CAAGGACACCACACCGCGGATGCTTCCACCCCGCCGACAGGCCTACGATGGAGGCCATGGCCAAGATCACCGATCTCGATCTCGACAGCTTCCGCTCGACGGTCTCCGACGAGGGCACCGTGATCGTCGACTTCTGGGCGACCTGGTGCGGCCCGTGCCGCCAGTTCGCGCCCATCTTCGAAGCTGCCTCCGAGGACCACGACGACGTCACCTTCGCCAAGGTCGACATCGACGAGAACCCGGAGCTCGCCTCGATGGCGAACGTCTCCTCCGTGCCCACCCTGATGGCCTTCCGCGACGGCATCCTGCTCCACCAGAGCGCCGGCGCGCTCCCCAAGGCCCAGTTCGAGCAGCTGCTCGAGGCGGTGCGCGACGTCGACATGGACGAGGTGAAGGCCCAGGTGGCCGCCGCCGAGTCCAAGGGCTGAGCCCGAAGGGGGCGCCACTCCCCCTTCGCCCCGTGCCGCCGCAGGGGTGGCGCGGCGGGTCCCCGTGTGGTTGCGTGGAGGTCCATCCCAACCCCAAGGAGGACGCATGGGTATCGGCGACAAGATCGAGAACGCGAAGGACCAGGCGGTCGGCAAGGCCAAGGGCGCTGCCGGCGACGCGAAGAACGACCCGAAGCTGCAGGCCGAGGGCAAGACCCAGGAGACCAAGGGCGACCTGAAGGCCGCCGGTGAGAAGGCCAAGGACGCCTTCAAGTGATCGGCTGAGGCCACCACGACATGAACGAAGGGCGGGACCGTGACGGTCCCGCCCTTCGGCGTGTGACGTGTCCGCGCGGTGGTGGAGGTGGCGGGAATCGAACCCGCGTCCACTGGCAGACCAGCAGGGCTTCTCCGGGCGCAGTGCGCTATGGATTTTCTCGGCCCCGGGGCTCGCGCGCACACGTTCCCCGACAGGCCCAGTCGAGTGGGAGTCCCACGCCGTCCCTCGACATGACGACGCAGCAAGATCTCTAGCTGACGCTGGGATCTAGGCCGAGATCGAACCTAGGCCAACGGACTTCGGGCTCGCTCAGGCGGCGAGGGCGAAGTCGGTGCGCTTGGAATCGGCACCTATTGGTTTTGCACGGGGCGTTCACGAGATGACCGTGCATCCTCGGCCCGCTTCCCCTGAAGGACCGGCCAATGTCGAAACCGATCACCCCCATGGAGGCGGACACGTCACGCTGTGGAGTTGTGCTGCTCAGTATCCCCGACAACACGGGCACCGGCCAAACCCATTCCCGCAGGAGTCAGCGGCGCCCCTTGAAGACGTCGGAGACGGCCCGCTCGGTCTCCCGACGGTCCTGCTTCTCGCGGAGCGTCTGCCGCTTGTCGTAGGCCTTCTTACCGGTCGCGAGGGCGATCTCGACCTTGGCCCGCCCGTCACGGAAGTAGAGCGACAGCGGGACCACGGTGCGCCCCTTGCCCTGCACCTGCATCGCGATCTTGTCCAGCTCCTCGCGGTGCAGGAGCAGCTTCCGCCGCCGCCGGGGGGTGTGGTTGGTCCACGTGCCCTGGACGTACTCGGGGATGTGGATCTGCTCCAACCACAGCTCGTCGCCGTAGAAGACCGCGTACCCCTCGGTCAGGCTGGCCCGGCCCATGCGCAGCGCCTTGACCTCGGTGCCCATGAGGGCGATGCCCGCCTCGTAGGTCTTCTCGATGAGGTAGTCGTGGCGCGCCTTGCGGTTGCGGGCGACGACCAGCTCACCGGATGAGGTCTGCTGCTTCTTCTGGCCCTTCTTGGCCATGGCTCCCGCCCCCTTCGCGCGCTCGGACATCAGGTCAGCGGCTCAGGCTACCTCCTGGCCGGGCCCCGGCCCCAGTCGGTTTATCACCGGCGGGAGTTCAGCCGGGCCGCCTGACGTACCAGGTGGTCACGCTCGGCCAGGTTGGTCGCCTCCCGCGCCGCCTCGGCATAGAGCCGTGCCGCCGACCCCACCTCTCCGGCCCGCTCGTGCAGGTGGGCCGAGGCGGCGGTGTGCCGAGGGATCGAGGGGTCGATCTCGGCAAGGGCCGCCAGTCCGGCTCGCGGCCCGTCGGCCTCGCCCACCGCCACGGCCCGGTTCAGGCGGACCACCGGGCTGTCGGTGATGGCGAGCAGCTCGTCGTACCACTCGACGATCTGGACCCAGTCGGTCTCCTCCACCCGGGGCGCGTCCGCGTGCAGCGCGGCGATCGCCGCCTGGGCTTGGTACTCGCCGAGCCGTTCCCGGGCGAGGGCCGCCTGCAGGACCTCGACGCCCTCGGCGATGAGGGCGGTGTCCCACAAGTCGCGATCCTGCTCGGCGAGCGGCACGAGAGCCCCGTCGGACGCCCTGCGGGCGGGGCGCCGGGCGTGGTGCAGCAGCATGAGTGCCAGCAGTCCCTGCACCTCCGGGTGGTCGAGACCGGCGGCGAGGCCACGGGTGAGGCGCACCGCCTCCGCGGCGAGGTCCAGCTCGCCGGAGTGACCCTCGTTGAAGACGAGGTAGAGCACCCGCAGCACCGTGGCGACGTCGCCGGGACGGTCCAGGCGCTCCCCCGCGATGGTGCGTTTGGCCCGACTGATCCGCTGGGCCATCGTCGCCTCGGGCACGAGGTGGGCGCGTGCGATCTGCCGGGTGGTCAGTCCGCCGACGGCCCGAAGGGTGAGGGCCACCGCCGCGGACGGGGAGAGCGCCGGGTGGGCGCAGAGGAAGTACAGCCACAGGCTCTCGTCGGCGGCGGTCACCGCACCCGGCTCCGGCTCCTCCTCGAGACGTTCTTCCCGCGCCCGCCGCGAGGACTCGGAACGCACCATGTCCACGTGGCGACGCCACGCCACGGTGACCAGCCACCCCTTCGCGTCTCCGGGTGGGGTCTGCTGCCAGGTGCGCACCGCCTCGACGAGCGCCTCCTGCACGGCGTCCTCGGCCGCCGCGAAGTCGACTCCGCGACGGACGAGGACGCCGATGACCTGCGGCACGAGGCTGCGCAGGAGGACCTCGTCCATCAGTCCGTGGTGGACGGGGCGCCCGTCATGAGCGGACGCAGCTCGAGCCACTCCCGGATCGGTCGCCCGCCGGCCCCGGGGGCCGCGGACAGCTCGCCCGCGAGCTCGAGGGCCCGTTCGCGGCTGTCGACGTCGATGACCATCCAGCCGGCGACGAGGTCCTTCGTCTCGGCGAAGGGTCCGTCGGTGACCGGGGGCCTGCCCTCACCGTCGAAGCGAACCCACATGCCCTCCTCGGCGAGCGCATGGGACTCGACGAACTCCCCCGACTCGACGAGCCGGGCGGCGAAGTCGTCCATGTACGCCATGTGGGCCGACACCTCGTCCGGCGTCCACTCCTCGATCGGGACGAAGTCCGGCTCCGTCGGGGCTCCGCGGTAGTGCTTGAGCATCAGGTACTTGACCATGGTTCTCGACTCCTCGTGAGTGGTGCGGCCCATTGTGGCCGCGTGCACCCCTGGGTCGGAACCGACCGGCGGTTCTCGACACCGCCGCGAAAAAAAGTTCCGGCTACTCCTCGACCCGGGACTGCTCGATGCGCCAGCGGATCCCGGACTCGATGAACTCGTCGATCTCGCCGTCGAAGACCGAGGAGGGGTTGCCCGTCTCGTGGCCGGTCCGCAGGTCCTTGACCATCTGGTAGGGGTTGAGCACGTAGGAGCGCATCTGGTCACCCCAGCTGGCCTTGACGTCGCCGGCGAGCTCCTTGCGCTCGGCGGCCTCCTCGGCCTGCTTGGCCAGCAGCAGCCGGGACTGCATGACGCGCAGCGCCGCGGCCCGGTTCTGGATCTGGGACTTCTCGTTCTGCATCGAGACGACGATCCCGGTCGGGATGTGGGTCATCCGCACCGCCGAGTCGGTGGTGTTGACCGACTGGCCGCCGGGCCCGGAGGAGCGGAAGACATCGATCTTCAGGTCGTTGTCCGGGATCTCGATGTGGTCGGTGCTCTCGATGACCGGCACCACCTCGACCGCCGCGAAGGAGGTCTGTCGCCTCCCCTGGTTGTCGAAGGGGGAGATCCGCACCAGGCGGTGGGTGCCCCCTTCGACCGTCAGGTGCCCGTAGGCGTAGGGGACCTGCACCTCGAAGGTGGCCGACTTCAGCCCGGCCTCCTCCGCGTAGGAGGTGTCCAGGACCTTCGTCGGGTAGCCGTGCCGCTCCGCCCAGCGCAGGTACATCCGCATGAGCATCTCGGCGAAGTCGGCCGCGTCCACTCCCCCGGCGCCGGCGCGGATGGTCACGACGGCCTCGCGCTCGTCGTACTCCCCCGAGAGCAGCGTGCGCACCTCGAGCCGGCTGACGTCCTTGGCGAGCTTGCGCAGCTCGGCCTCGGCCTCGGTGAGGCTCTCGGCGTCGTTCTCCTCGCGCCCCAGCTCCACGAGCGCCTCGACGTCGTCGACGCGGGTGTCCATGGCCTTGATCCGATCGCGCTCGGAGTTGGCCCGGGACAGGGCGGAGGTCACCTTCTGCGCGCTGTCGGGGTCGTCCCACAGGTCGGGTGCGGCCGACTGCTGCTCCAGGTCGTGGATCTCCTGCTCGAGCTTGTCGAGGTCGACCACATCGCGCACCGACTGCATGGTGGTGCGCAGGTTCTGGATCTCGGAGTCGAAGTCAACAGTCACGGGAGGCCACTTTACGTCAGGACCGGGCCGCCCCCTTCGGCCGCGGGGGTCGGGTGGCGGACCCGTCGCATCACACCGGTTGCGCGCTGCGGTCGTCCCGGGGGTCGCTCGCGATGAACTGGTTGATCCACCGGACCCGCGGGTCGCGGTCGATGAGCACGGTCTTGACCAGCAGGGTGAAGGGGATCGCGAGCAGCGCGCCGAGGGCCCCGAAGACGTAGGACCAGAAGATCAACGACAGGAAGGCGGTCGTGGCGTTGATGCCGACCGCGTCACCGGTGAACTTCGGCTGCAGGATCGTCTGGATGACGAAGTTGGAGACCGCGTAGACCCCGATCACCCAGAGCATCGTCGAGACCCCTCCGGAGAGCAGGCCGAGGAAGGCCGGCGGGATCAGGCCGATGACGAAGCCGACGTTGGGGATGTAGTTCGTCACGAAGGCGAGGAAGCCGAAGGTGAGCGCGAGCGGGACCTCGAGCCAGAGGAGCGCGCCGTAATCGATGACGGCGACGATGACGCCGAAGATCGTCGAGACGATCCAGTACTTGCGCACCCGCAGGCCGAAGTCGACGAGGGCGTCGGCCAGGTCGGGCTTGTGCACGTGGAGGGTGTCCATGCGCCCCGCGACGCCACCGGCGTCCATGACGAGGAAGATCATCACGGTCAGCAGGAAGACCATCGTCGTCGTCAGGCCGGTGAGCGTGTCGGCGAGGGAGCGCGCGACCCCGGTGAGGCTCTGCAGGTCCAGCTGACTGATCGCGTCGTTGATCTGGGCGTCGTTGATGCCCCACTCGAGCAGCTGTCTCCGCCCGTCCTGGATGAAGGCGGTGAAGGTGTCCGCGTACTTGGGTTTGCCCAGCTCGTTGGCGAACTCGGTGGCCGTGACGACGAGCGAGTAGCCGAGGAAGGCGAGCGTCCCGTAGAGCAGGACGATGAGCAGCAGTGCCGCGATCGGCCCGAAGAGCATCCGCCGCACGACCTTGTACACGGGGTAGAAGGCGATGATCAGCGTGATCGAGAGGAAGGTCGGGGCGACGATCGAGGCCACGGAGCGCATCCCGGCGATGGCGACGATCCCTGCGGCGGTACCGAGGAGCAGCGTGAGGGTGGGGGTCAGGTGGACCCGCCCGAGCTCGCGCTCCCCCGGGTGCTCGTGCGTCCGGTCGGCCTCGTCCAGCTCGTCGGCGGGGATGCTCGGCTCACCCGGGAGGGCCGTGGCGGGAGCGACGCTCCCGTCCGCGGCCTGGACGACTCGGGTGGTCTCCGTCGCCGGTCCCGGCACGGGCGGCGGGGGCTGGGGCGAAGGGGGCGGCTGCACTTCCTCCGTGGACCGGTCCGGTTCCTCGACGGGTGGAGGTTGCTCGACGGGTGCAGACTCCTCCGCCGGCGGCTCCTCGGCGGGTGGGGTGTCCTCCGGTGCGTCGGCGGACTCCTCGAGCGGCACGTCCTCGGTGGCAGGCTCCTGCTGGGGTCCGTCCTCGGGACGTTCGTCCTGCTCCACGTGCATGCCTCCTGCCGGCCATCGGCCTTCTCCGGGGCTCATCGTGTCACCCGACGCCGACGATCGGGAGGGTGGCTCATCACGACCTCGTCACGGGGCCGTGCGCACGGCCGCCCGGGCCCGGGACTCCACGGTCACGGTGACCGAGCCGCCGAGGGACTCCAGCAGGCCGCCGACGAGCGGCAGGTCGGCCTCGCCGGTCAGCCGCACGACGGCGGTGCGCCCGTCGGGGCTGCCGGTGCCCGTTGCCACGGACCACCCCTCCAGGCCGTGCGGTCGCCCGCGCGAGGCGAGGTGCTCGGCGGCAGTCTGCTGCACGAGCGCGTCGTCCAGCGGCAGGTCCGTCCCGAGGCCTTGGTCGTAGATCCGCCGCGCGCCCTCGTCGGTCGCCTCCAGGGCGGCCGCATCGGCGGCGTCGAGCAGCCGCATCCGGGAGATGTGCACCGACGTGACGGCGAGACCACCGATGATCAGCGTCATCGCGATGACGGTCAGCCCGAGGATGAGCACGGACAGCTGGCCCCGGTCATCACCCAGCCGACGGCGAAGGGGGCTCATCGCGCCTCGTACCTGGGCACCGGGGAGACCTGCGTCGCCGAGACGGGCACCTCGAGGGGCACCGCTCCGCGGACGGCCTCGGGCAGCAGGGGCAGCGGCACCGACACGGTGGCCCTGGTGGTGACCGACCCTCCCGGCTCCAGGCACGGGGATGCACTGCAGGAGACCTGCAACCGACCGGTGCCCTCGAAGCCCTGGTCCGCGAAGGCGATGTCCGCGGCGGCGTGGGAGCGGGCACTCGCGGTGCCCTCGTCCGTGGTCGTGACGAAAGCCCGACCCGCCTCCCGTGCGGCCTGGGTGACGGCGTAGGACCCGGCCTGGACCCGCGCCAGGCAGAGGACGAGGTAGATCAGCGGGATCAGGAGCAGGATCGCCAGCCAGACGAACTCGATCACCGCGGTCCCGTCCTCGTCACGCAGGCGTCCCCGGATGCTCACTGCGACTCCGCGAAGGCCCTGCCGCGCACGTGCAGCCCGTCGTCCGGGCCCAGCGGCCCGATGATCGGGATCGGCGCGTCGACCGAGACGACCACGACCCGCACACCGGCGGCGGTCGTGTCGGTGCTCGTGGTGACGTCGCCCGCGAACCGCGAGGACAGGGTCCGCGTGACGAGGTCACGGGTGCGCTGCGCGCCCTGCGCCGGCGAAGCGCCCTCCCGCGCTCCGTACCGCGCGCCCTCGGCCGCGCACGAGATGAGGGTGTTGCGCACGTGCAGCGCGAGACCCAGCTGGATGACGGCCATGAAGACGAACAGCAGGAGCACGGAGGTCAGCGTGAAGTCGACCACCGCTGAGCCGGTGTCCTCCGCCAGCCTCCGGCCGGGCCTCACTCGTGCACCGCGTCCGGCCCCGTCACCCCGTTGATGGCGTTCTCGAAGAGGCCCTTGAGCTGCTCCCCCGCGATGGCCCAGATCCCCGTGACCAGCGCGGCCGTCATCAGGGTGATGAGCACCCAGCCGGGGACGTCACCCCGCTCCTCTGCCAGGCGGGATGCGGCGGCCCTGATCTTCTCGGAGCACCGCAGGTGTGCCTTGATGAGCCGGTCCGTCATGGTGTGTCTCCATTCTTCGTGGGTGTGGCGTGGTCGGGTGGTCACATCTGGAACTGGAAGAAGCCCAGCCCCGGGAAGAGGGCGAAGGCCACGGTGATCGGCAGGACCCCGAAGACGACGGGGACCATCATCGCGATCTCCTTCTTGCCGCCGGCCTCCATGATCTGGCGACGTCCCTCCTCGCGGACGTCCTGCGCTTGGGCCCGGAGCACGTCCGCGAGGGGTGTGCCGCGCTCGACGGCGACGATGATCCCGTCGACGAAGCGGGCCAGGGAGACCAGCCCGGTGCGCTCGGCGAGACCCTGCAGCGCCGAGGGCAGGCTGGCTCCGGCACGAGCATCGGCCAGGCAGCGGCCGAGCTCGTCCGAGAGCTCCCCCTCCGAGAGCCGCACCACCCGCTCCAGGGCGCCGGGAGCGCTCTCCCCCGCCCCGACGGCGAGCGCGAGCAGCTCCGCGACGGTGGGGAACTCGGCGAGCATGCGGGCCTCCCGCCGCTCGGCCTGCCCCGTGAGGAGCGTGTCGCGCACGACCACGCCGATGCCGAAGCCGAGGGCGATGAGCACGACCAGGAAGACGGGTGAGCGGCCCTGTCCCGTGACGAGGACGAGCCCGAGCAGGCCTCCGAGGACGCCGCCCAGGAGTCCGAGCAGCACCTGCTCCGCGCGGAACTGGTCGGTGTCCGGCTCCTTCCCGGCGCGCACCAGTCGGCGGCGGACCGAGCTGGTCCCGCCGAGCACCCGCTCCACCCGCGCGGCGATGTCCCGGATCACCGGCCGCAGCACCGCGGGGATGATCGCGATCAGCGGCAGCTCCTCGCGGGCGAGCAGCCTCGACGGGAGCGGGGTGTCTCGCAGGTAGGGGGCCATCCGCTCCTCGAGCGTGGCCTGCCGGTGGCGGGGCAGCCCGCGCAGGACCAGCACGACGCCGAGGGCCAGCACGAGGCCGAGCACCGCGCCGCTGCGGGCGAGGCCGAACTGGTGGACGAGGTCGGTCATCGCAGCACCCGCTCCTCCTCCGGGAGCCGGCCGATGCGCACCATCACCCGGTAGGCGGCGACGCTGACGGCGGCGCCGACGGCAAGGACCAGTGCCCCCGTGGCGGTGTCGTAGGCCTGCACCGACTCCGGTCGGGTGGCGAGCATGGCCAGCACGAGCCAGGGGGCGGCGACGGCCAGGCGGGCGGCGCCCACCGTCCAGGACTGTCTGGTCTCCAGCTCGTTGCGGGTCCGGGCGTCCTCCCGGAGGAAGGCCGAGAGGGTCCGCAGCAGGCCTCCCAGATCGGTGCCGCCGACCTCGCGGGCGATCCGCAGCGACTCCACGAGGCGATCCCCGATCGGGTCGGCGAGACGCTCCTTGAGGCCGTCGAGGGCGGTCCCGAAGCGACCGGTGGTGCGGTAGTCGGAGGCGAACTCCCGGAAGGCGGGCCGCAGCTCCTCGGGTCCGCGGACCGACAGCTGGGCGAGCGCCTCCGGCAGGGCGAGGCCGGCTCGCACGGCCGAGGTGACGTTGTCCACGGCATCGGGCCACAGGTCGCGCAGCTGCGCCCTGCGGGAGCGGGCCCGTATCCGCACGACGGCGACCGGTGCCCACGCGGCCATCGCGCCGAAGCACACCGCGATGGCCGGCACGCGCGTCAGCGCCGTCACGGTGAGCAGCACGAGCAGGCCGGCGAGCGTGCATGACGTGAGGAGGCCCACCGGGCCAATCCCCCGGTACCCCGCCTGGCCCAGGTCGTCCCTCAGGCGGCGCAGCACCCGCGCCTCCCCCGTCCGGCGCACCTTCTCCTCCCGCGGCCAGGCCGACCACCAGATGAGGAAGAGGCCCAGGCCGAGGAGGCCGCCGAGCGCGACGCCCGTCACGACCCGGCACCTGCCAGCAGGGCGGCCAGGTCGTAGCCCGCCCGCCGGAACCACTCCCGGTGGGGTGGGTAGCCATCGGCCCGCACGAGTCGTCCCTCCCGGGTGGTGAAGATGTCGCTCGTCTCGACGACGTCGTTCTCCACCCGGCCGGGCAGGGCCACGATCTCGCGGACGCGGCGCACCCCGTCACCCTCGAGGGCGGCGTGCACGACGAGGTCGATCGACCCGGCCACAGTCGGCACCACGAAGCGGGACCCGACGTTCTCCCCCGCCAGGAGCGGGAGCGTGCACATCTTCGTCACCGCCTCCCGCGCCGAGTTCGCGTGCACGGTGCACATCCCGGGCAGACCACTGTTGAGGGCGATGAGCAGGTCGAGGCTCTCCGCCTGCCGGACCTCACCGACGATGATCCGCGAAGGGCGCATCCGCAGCGCCTCCTTGACGAGCCGCCGGAGCGGGATCTCGCCGGTGCCCTCGAGGCTGGACTGACGGCACTGCATGGAGACCACGTCGCGCATCGGGATCTTCAGCTCGAAGACCTCCTCGCAGGTGATGACGCGCTCACGCGGCGGGATGGCGGCCGAGAGGCAGTTGAGCAGCGTTGTCTTCCCCGACTGAGTTCCACCGGCGACGAGGATGTTCAGACCGGCCGCGACGGCAGCCCCGAGGAAGGCGGCCGCCTGCGGGGTCAGCGTCCCGAGACCGACCAGGTCCTCGAGACGGTTCGCCTTGACGACGAACTTGCGGATGTTGACCGCCCAGTGCTCCCTCGTCACGTCGGGGATGACCACGTGCAGCCGGCTGCCGTCCGGCAGGGTCGCGTCGACGAAGGGGGTGCTCAGGTCGATCCGTCGGCCGGAGGGCTTGAGCATCTTCTCGACGAGGTCGCGCACCTGCTCCTCGCTGAGCACGGTCGGAGTCAGCTCGGCCACCCCATCCCGGGCGATGAAGACCTGGCTCGGGGAGTTGATCCAGATCTCCTCCACGAGCGGGTCGTCGAGGTAGTGCTGCAGCGGCCCGAAACCCGCGACGGTGTCGAGGACCGATTTCACGGCGGCCTCGGAGTCGGCGAGCACCGGCATCCCGCCCCGCAGGCTGCGCTCGTCGTAGTCCTCGACCGCCGCGCGCACGAGGTCGGTCACCTGCTCGGACTCGCGGATCGGGTCCACCCCGGTGCGGCGGATGAGTTCGCGGACCTCGCTCTCGACCGTCTCAAGCGCGTTCATGACATTCCCTCGGAGTTCTCCTGTGGCGTGGAGGGGCCCATCGGCTCCCCCGAGGGGCAGCACGCTACTGATTTCGGCGCGGCTCGCATCTTGAGAATCCACAGGCCCCTCTGATCAGCTGCCCGCGGCCGTCCCCGGGGCGAGTGCCTGTGGACAACTCCCGGCACGGGTGGGCCGGCCGTGCCTACCGTTGCCGGCATGCTCCTGCGGCTGACCCTCGTCGACGCCACCACGGGCGAGGAGCGCGCGATCGAGGTCCGCGCCGAGGAGCACCACACGCTCGAGGACCTGCTGACGGTGCTGGGTCGGCCCACCGACACCGTGGTCAGCATCGGGGGTCGCCCCACCTCCCCGGACATGCCGGTCGGGCAGCCTCCCCTGCTGGACGGTGCGGCGCTGGTCCTGGGTGCTGCGGGCCGGGTCGCGCCGCCCCGAACGGCCCCGCTGCGCCTCGTCTCCGTGGCCGGCCCGGACAGCGGCCGGGAGGTGCTCCTCACCCACGGTCGGCACGTCGTGGGGAGGGGTGGGGAGTCCACCGACGTACTCGAGGACGAGGCACTCTCCCGCGAGCACGTCCGGCTGACGGTTGACCGCGACGGTGTCCTCGTCGAGGACCTCGACACGACCAACGGGACCACCCTGGGCCCGGACCCGGTGCCGGAGAACGGTGCCCGGCTTCGGGTCGGTGACGCACTCCGGGCGGGACGGACCACCTTCGTCCTGCAACGGACCTCTACCCTGCCCTCACGGCGACGCCCGACCGGTCGCGGCACCCTCGCCGTCAGCCCGGTCCCGCACGTGCCCGACCCCGCTGCGACGCCGACGCTGACCCTCCCCGAGGAGCCGCAGCCTCCGCGCCGCCGACCGATCCCCTGGGTCATGGTCCTCGCACCGCTGCCGATCGCGGCGGTCATGGCCCTGGTGCTCGGGCCCCGGATGCTCCTGCTGTGCCTGATGACCCCGGTCCTCGTCCTCGCCTCGACCGTCACCGACCGGACGGGGAGCCGGAAGGAGCACCGAGCCGCGCACGCGCAGTGGCGCATCGACTCCAGGGAGGCGGCCCGGCAGCTGGAGCTCACCCTCGCCGTGGAGCGCCGTGCCCGCCTGCGCGCCGCCCCGGACGCCGTCACCCTCCTCGATGCCGCAAGAGGCGACGGTCCTCGCCTCTGGCAGCGCCACCGGGACCACGACGAGCACCTCGACCTGCGCATCGGTCTGGGCGACGCCCCCTCACGCACGAGCGTCCGACACGGCACCGGTGACCGAGAGCACCCGGTGGTCTCCCGGGTGCCGATCGTGCTCGACCTGTCGGCCACGGCCGTGCTCGGCATCGCCGGTCCGCGCCCGGTGCGGGACCGGCTGGCCCGGTGCCTGCTGGCCCAGCTCGTCGTGCTGCACTCCCCGCGCGTCCTGCGTCTGGCGGTGGTCGCGGGCGAAGGGAGCTGGCCGGCCCCCTTCGCCGGGCTGGCCCACCTGCGGGAGCACGAGGACGTGCCGGGATCCTCCCGGGCCGCGGTGGAACCGGAGGACGTCGCTGCCCTGCTCGCGACCCTTGCCGCCGACGCCCGGGAGGCCGCAGAGCGCGAGGAACGGCCCGCACAGGACACCGTGATCGTCGTCGACGAGGTCGACCGCTGGCGCACGGACGGCAACCTGCGCACCCTCCTGGACACGGCGGGCGGGGACGGACCGCGTCTCGTCGTGCTCGCCGACTCGCCCCACCGGCTCCCCCACGAGGCCGGCGCCGTCGTCCGGCTGGAGGACCACACCGCCACCGTGCAGGTCGCCGGTGATGAGGCCGCGCGGTGCACCGTCGACGGCGTGGGTGCCGCCTGGACCCACCGGCTGGTCGACGCGCTCCTCCCGCTGCGGGACGCCACACCCTCCGCGGCCGGTGGGGCGCTGCCGACGAGCACACGACTGTTGGATCTCATCGGTGTCGACCCCGACGACGGCGACGTGGTGCGACAGCGTTGGTCGGACCGCACCCGGGGGCCGGTCGAGCTCGCGGTGCCCGTCGGGGCCGGTGGCGACGGGGTCACCTCGATCGACCTGCGACGGGACGGACCGCACGCCCTGGTCGCCGGGACCACCGGTGCCGGCAAGTCGGAGTTCCTCCAGACGTGGGTGGCCTCGCTGGCGCTGCACCTGAGCCCGGAGGAGATCTCCTTCGTGCTCGTGGACTACAAGGGTGGTGCCGCCTTCGCGGACTGCGCCGACCTCCCCCACACCGTCGGTGTCCTCACCGACCTGGACGAGGCGCAGACCCGGCGGGCGCTGACGAGTCTCGACGCGGAGCTCACCCGGCGCGAGCACCTGCTGGCCGCGTCCGGAGCCGCCGACATCGACGCCCACGAGGGACCTCCCCTGCCTCGGCTGATGATCGTCGTGGACGAGTTCCGAGTCCTCGCCGAGGAGCAGCCCGAGGCCCTGGGCCACCTCATGCGCATCGCGACCGTGGGGCGGTCGCTGGGAGTGCACCTCGTGCTCGCCACCCAGCGCCCCGGGGGCATCGTCTCGGCCGACATCCGCGCGAACGTCAACCTGCGCATCGCGCTGCGCGTGCGGGACCGGGCCGACAGCGAGGACGTCATCGGCACCCGCGACGCGGTGACCCTCCCGGAGGACGCGCCGGGCCGGGCGCTGGCTCGCACGGGCGGCGGGCCGGCTCGCGCCTTCCAGACGGGGCGGGTCGCCGGGCGCGCCGGCACACGCGAGCAGGCCCTGCGGGTCCGCGACGCCGGCAGACCCTGGCCGCCCGCACCCGACGTCGACGATGCAGGTCCCACCGACCTGCACCGGCTCGCGGCGACGCTGACCAGGGTCGCGACCGAGATGGGCACGGCCACGCCGCACCGCCCCTGGCTGCCTCCCCTCCCGCACGTCCTGGCCCCCGCCGAGATCCCCGGCGACGCCACGGACGAAGGGGGTGCCCCCTTCGGTGTCCGGGACCGGCCCGCCGAGCAGCAGCAGGTCCCCCTGCGGTGGTCGCCCACCGACGGCAGCTGGATGGTCATGGGAGGCCCGGGCACCGGCCGCACGACGACGGTCGCCGCCGTCGTGAGCGCGGTCGCCAAGACCTTCCCACCCGAGCGGGTGCACGTGCAGGTGCTCGGGGACGGCTCCGACCGGCTCGCACGGCTGGCCCGCCTCCCCCACGTCGGCAGCGTCATCGACGCGAGCGACCCGCCGGTGCTGCGGCGCTTCCTCGACCGGCTGGAGGAGGAGGTCCGGCGTCGGCGTCGTGCCGTCCGCGAGGCCGGGCACCCGACTCTCGAGGCGTGGTGGGAGGCATGGGAGCAGGAACCAACCGACTCGCCCCCGCCGCCCCACCTGCTCGTCGCCGTCGACGGCTGGGGGCGCCTGCGCCCGACCGGCACCGCGGACCCGGTGGACCCGGCCGACCGGCTGGAGACCGTGGCGCGTGAGGGCACCGCCGTCGGGGCGCGTCTGCTCCTCACCGGTGGACGGGAGCTCCTCAGCGGTCGGATCGGCTCGCTCGTGCCCAACCGACTGGTCCTGCACCTGGCCGACCGTGGCGATGCCGCACTCGTCGGCCTCGGACGGGAGGACCTGACCGGCCCTCCGGTCCCCGGTAGGGGTCGGGTGGTGCCCGGGGGCGATCTTGTCCAGGTGGCCCTCCCCGACCTCGCGGGTCCGCCCGCGGCCGAGCCGAGCCCGCAGACCAAACCCGCGACAGTGCCGTGGACCGTCACGCCACTGCCCGAGCAAGTCGCGGCGAGGACACTCGCCCCACCGTCGCCGGGGCTGATCCCCGTGGGCCTGGGTGGCTGCGGCACGGAGACCCTGTACTGGCAGACGAGCCGGCAGCGTCGCCTCCTCGTCTGCGGGCCGCCCGGCAGTGGCCGTTCGAACGCACTCGCCGTGCTCGCCGAGGGACTGGCCGGAGCAGGCCACCCGGTCGCGCTCGTCATGGAGGACGCCCCACCCGTCGGCGCCGAAGGACTGCATCTCCTCGCTCCCCACGACCGCGAGCCGCTCCTCGAGCTGCGCCGGGCGCACCCGGACCTGGCAGTGCTCGTCGACGACCTCGACCGCCTCGAGGACGCCCCCGTCACCGACGTGCTGCGCGAGGTCGTGCGGCGGGTCGACGCGGACCGCGGGGTCGTCGTCGGCTCCTCCTCGCCCCTCGCGGCCACCTCGGTCCGCGGACTCGTCGCCGACGTCGCCCGTGGCCGGGCGGGGTTGCTGCTCCAGCCGAGCAGCCGCAGCGACGGCGACCCCTTCGGGATGCGCCTGCCGCCGCTGCCGCGCCTCCCCGGGCGCGGCCACCTCGTCCTCGGCGGGCACGCCGAGGAGGTGCAGGTGGCGATGCCGGTCGTGCCCGGGGTGCCCGCTGGGGGACGGTCCTCCCGCTGACCCCGGCGCCTCCCTAGTCCGGTGAAGTCACACGGTTCGCCATCTCGGCCGTCATCTCGTCGAGATCCTGGGCGAAGCGGTACAGCGTGCCGCCGTCGGTGCGAAGGGTGTCTCCACCCGTGAAGGGGGCTCGCGTCCCGTCCCGAACCCAGGTGAGAACGCCCAGATGGGGCTGTCCGGCGGTCAGGCCAGCACGGATACCGAGCATGCGCACCTTTCCCGTCGTCCACGTCGCCGTCTCCGGCTGCCAGATCCGGATCATCTCCTGGAGCACCGGCCACGCCTCATCTGCATCAGTGGGCAGCTCCGGGTGCCTGAGCAAGGCATGGCCACGCCACGTGCGATCGCTGCCGCCGACGGCAGCGGACAACTTTCCTCGCCCGTCCTCGCCATCCCACAGCGAGATGTCCCGCCCCAGCTCCTGCATGACCTTGGGAGGATCGTCGTCGCTGCGAATCACGCCCTCCGCGAACAACGACGCCAGATCCTCTCGATGCACTGGCCGTGTGGGCCACTCCCCAGTGCGATACCACGTCTGTGAGTCGGTGAGCCGCTCGGCCAACTTCCACATGGCGGCCGCGGCGACGACCGCGTCCCCGTCGGTGGGGCCCTCCTCGGGCCCCCAGTAGGCAGCTGCCTGAATCACGCCGTCTCATCCTCCCTTCAGCCCAGGCGCGGGGTCCGCGGCGGCTCGGTCCGGCGCCGACCGGTCGCCTCGAAGCCGGCGGCGATCGTCAGCAGCCGGTTGTCGTCCCACCCGCGCCCGGCGAAGGTCAGCCCCACCGGCATGCCGATGTCGGCCATCGTGCCCATCGGCACCGTCACGGTCGGGATGCCCAGGTGGCGGGGCACGAGGTTGCCGTTGGCCACCCACACTCCGTTGCGCCAGGCCAGGTCCGCCGCGGCCTCGTCGACGTCCGCGTCGGCCGGACCGACGTCCGCGACGGCCGGGAAGATCACGGCGTCGAGCCCGTGCTCGTCCATCCACTCCTCGAGGTCGACCCGGCGGGTCTCCTCGAGGCCGCGCAGTCCCCCTTCGAGCATCGGCAGGGTGGTGACGTCCGAGGTGACGCCCTCCTCGCGGGCCCGGGTCACGTGCTCGGAGAGGTCACCGTCGAAGGCGCCGTACCGGTCCGGCAGCGCGCCCTCCGGGTGCGGGAAGATCGCCGCGCCGTCGACGTCGACGAGCCGGTGCAGCCGTGGGTCGCCGTTGGCCCGCAGGAAGGTCTCCCAGCCCCACGTGGCCAGGGCTCCCAGCTCCTCGGCCAGGTAGCCCTCGGGCACCAGCCCCCGGGTGGCGATCGTCGGCGCCCCGGCCCGGTCGCCCTCGTAGTTCGTGACGACCGGGAAGTTGGTCTCGACCACCTCGGCGCCGGCGGCCTCGAGGTCGGCCCGGGCGGCCGCGAAGAGGTCCAGCACGCTCGGCCGGACGGCGATCCGCTCCCCCGTCGGCCCGCCGATCCCCTCACCCGTGCCGGCCTCCTCGTCGGTGCCCAGGTACATCCGCGGGACGCCGAGCCGCAGGCCGGCGAGCACGCCGCTGCCCGCCCCGGCCAGGGCGGGGTAGGACGCCGGGCGGACCTGCGAGGCGGCGGGGACCTCGATCCACGGCTGGGTGCGCCACAGGTCGCCGGTCGTGTCCGGGTCGTCGGCGACGATGACGTCGAGGACCTCGAGCAGGTCGGCCATGGTCCGGGTGTGCGGCACGACGACGTCCATCGACGGCGTGAGCGGCCAGTTCCCGCGGACCGAGATCACCCCGCGGGAGGGGGTGTAGGCGCACAGCGCGTTGTTGCTCGCCGGGGCCCGCCCGGAGGACCAGGTCTCCTCCCCGAGGCCGAATGCGGCGAAGCTCGCGGCCGTGGCGGTGCCGGAGCCGTTCGAGGAGCCGGAGGCGAAGGCCGCCGTGAGGTAGTCCGCGTTGTAGGGGCTCTCGGCACGGCCGTAGACCCCACGCTGCATCCCGCCGTCGGCCATCGGCGGCATGTTGGTCAGCCCGATGAGCACCGCACCGGCGGCGCGCAGCCGGGAGATCGTGAAGGCATCGCGCTGGGCGACCAGCTCCTCGAAGGCCGGTGAGCCGCTCGCGCAGGTCAGGCCGGTGGCGAGGTAGGAGTCCTTGGCCGTGTACGGGATCCCCTCCAGGGGGCCCCGGGACCGTCCCTCCGCCCGGCGCCGGTCGGACGCCTCAGCCTCGGCGAGCGCGCGCTCGTCGGGCACGACCACGGCGTTCAGCCGGATCCCGTCCCGGTCGTAGGCCTCGATCCGGGCGAGGTAGGCCTCGACGATCTCGCGGCTGGTGACCTCCCCCGCTTCCAGGGCATGGCGAAGGGAGGCGATCCCCGCCTCGACGACGTCGAACATGCTCACCTCACAGGGTCCGCTCGGGCAGGTCGGGCGAGGGCGCCGCCAGCGCGGCGACGATGCCGACGACGGCCACGACCGCCAGGCCGATCCCGATGAGTGCCCCCTCGGTCGTGCCGAGGGTCCAGGCGGCCGGGAGGAGCAGCAGGTTCCACACGATCGTCGGGGTGCGTGGCCAGCGGCGGCCGGTGAACCACCCTCCGGCCACGACGGCGAGCAGCGCCGCGAAGACGAGGCAGACGACGAGCGACATCCACGCGATGCTCGGCTCGGTGGCCTTCCCGGAGACCAGCTCGACGAGGTAGGACACCGCCGCCAGGAGCAGGAGCAGAGCCTCCAGTGCGATGACGCCACCGGCCAGGCGGACGGCGGAGGAAGGGCTCAGCGGTACGGGCGAGAGGGGCACCACAGCACTCTAGGTGACCCATGACACGCCCCGGGAACAACCACGACCCCCTATCCCGTTTGGCCTGTGCACGGTATCTTGGAGGTTCGTGCGCGGCGTGGAGCATGCTTCGGACCCGCTGACGCACGACTCCCCGACCCCACAAGGAGAACGACCCCTATGGACTGGCGCGACCGCGCAGCCTGCCTGGACGAGGATCCAGAGCTCTTCTTCCCGATCGGCAACACCGGCCCCGCGATCGCTCAGATCGAGGAGGCCAAGAAGGTCTGCCGCCGGTGCGAAGTGATCGACACCTGCCTGCAGTGGGCCATCGAGTCCGGGCAGGACGCAGGCGTCTGGGGCGGTATGTCCGAGGACGAGCGCCGTGCGCTCAAGCGCCGGAAGGCCCGCGCCCGCCGCGCCGGCTGAGGACCCCGGCCCGCCGCAGAGCCGTCTCCGAGCACCCGCTCGGAGGCGGTTTCGTCATTGTCGGCCGCGGCCTGCTCCGGCCCGGTCAGCTCTCGACGGGCCGCAGCCGGGCGCTGAAGCGCACCCGCGTCCCGGTCGGCTCGGCATCGTCCCACCGGATCTGGCCACCGAGGTCCTGGACCATGGAGGTGACGATCCGGGTCCCGAGACCGGCGCGGCTGGGGCGGAACCCCGCGGGCAGCCCGGGGCCGTCGTCGACGACCGAGACCCGCAGGATCTCCCCGCCCGCCTCGTGGTCGGTGCGTTCTGCCTCGACGTAGATGCGACCGCCGTCCGGGACCCCGTGCTCGGCGGCGTTCTGCACCAGCTCGGAGAGGATGAGCCCCACGGACGTGGCGTCCTCGGCACGCATCATCCCGAAGCTGCCCGTGAGCCGGGACTCGATCCCGCCCTGCATGCTGGCGACGTCCACGATCGCCTGCAGCCCCCGGCGGGCCACGTCGTCGAAGTCCAGCGCCTGGGCGAAGCCGGTGGAGAGGGCCTCGTAGATCATCGCGATGACCCCGATCCGGCGCTCGGACTCGGCCAGCGCACCCCGTGCCGGCCCCTCGGGCAGGCGGCGTCCCTGCATCCGCAGCAGTGCCGCGACGGTCTGCAGGTTGTTCTTCACCCGGTGGTGGATCTCCCGGATGGTCTCGTCCTTGGTCATCATCTCCGCGCTCCGGCGCCGCAGCGACGAGACGTTGCGCAGCAGGATCAGCGCGCCCGCGCGGGCGCGGTCCCGCACGAGGGGGATGGCCCGGACGGCGAGCGCCGACTCCCCGACCGTCATGTCGGCGCGCCACGGCGCCCGGCCCATGGCGACGAGCGACATCCCCTCGTCCATCTGGGAGTCGTGGTCGGTGAGCGCGGTCAGCAGCTGCAGCAGCACCTGACCCTCGACGGGCCCCTGGTGGCCGAGCTGGCGGATGGCGCTGATCGCGTTCGGCGAGGCGTAGCGCACCGTGCCCGACACGTCGAGCCGCATGACGCCGTCGCCCACCCGGGGGGTGCCCGTGCGAGCACTGCCCGATGAGGAGCCCGCGATCGGCCACGTGCCCTCGGTGACCATCGTCAGCAGGTCGTCGCTGAGGGTGACGTAGTTGCCCTCGAGCCGGGTGTGCATCTGTTCGCTCGACCCGACGTCGTGGACGCTGAGGACCGCGACGACCCGGCCGCCGCGACGCACCTGGGTCGCGCTCTCCCGGATCAGGTCCTGCCCACGCTCCCGGACCCGGTGCGGGACCGGCCCGTCGGCGTGGGCCGCCTCCTCGACGAGGTCACCGAAGGTGGGCGAGGGCTGCTGGCCGATGATGTCCTCGACGAAGACCATCGGGGCGGTCCCGGGCCGGGTGTGCGCGGCGGCGACCCACCCGTCCTCCTGCTCCAGCCAGAGCACGAGGTCGCTGAAGGCCAGGTCGGCGATGATGTGCCAGTCCTCGACGAGCAGGTGCAGCGCCTCGGCGTCCTCGACGGTCAGTCCCGGGGTGATGCGCAGGAAGTCCGCGAGGGTGCGCACGCGCAGGCCGTAGTCGTTGTCGGCCCCCGGCCGACTCGCGGGAGTCATCGAGGCGCCCCTACCTGGTCACCGAGCGCAGCGTGCGCAGCGCCACCGAGAGCGCGGCGATGCCCGGCTTGGCCAGCTGTCGGATCCCGGAGAGCTGGGAGCGCACCCGCTCCAGGGACTCGTCGTGCTCCCTGGACCACTCCTCCAGCTTCGCCTGCGGGTGCTCCCCGTCGCGGGCCAGGACCGACCGGGTCAGCGTCTGCAGGGTGGCGTAGAGGTCGTCACGGAGGGCGCCGCGGGCGAGCGCGTCCCACTGCTCCTCGCGCGGCAGTCGGGTCACGAGGACGAGCAGCTCGTCGATGCCGAAGGTCTCCGACAGGGTGAAGTAGGTCTCGGCGACCGACTCCGCCGGCGTCCCCGTGTCGTGGGCGATGTCGACGATGTCCAGCAGCGAGAACTGGTCGAGCAGCACACCCGCGTGCCGGGCCAGCTCGGCGGGGACGCCCTGGTGCACGAACTCCTCCGCCAGGTTGCGGAAGCGCTCTGCCTGGGAACCACGGAGCATGTCGGGCACCTTCGGCGTCAACGAGGACACCTCGGCGAAGCGCTCGATCTCCTCGAGGACGTGGACTCGGCCGGGGCGCGCGGAGAGGAACCAGCGCACCGAGCGGTCCATCAGCCGGCGGAAGTTCAGGTACAGCCGGGTCTGGGTAGCGGTCGGCACGACGGTGTCGAGGGCCTCCACCTGACCGACGAAGTCGTCGAGGCCGAACACCTCACGGCACACGAGGTAGGCCCGCGCCACCTGCGCCGGCGTCGCGCTGGTCTCCTCCCCCGCCCGGTGGACGAAGGTGATCCCGCCCCGGTTGACGATGTCGTTGGCCACCGCGGTGGTCACGATCTCCCCGCGAAGGGGGTGGGTCTCCAGCTGGTCGGCGAAGCGCTCACGAAGCGGCGTCGGGAAGTACCCTGCCAGCTGCCGCGCGGTCGCCGGGTCGTCGGGCAGGTCGCTCCGGACCAGGTCGTCCTTGAGCGCGAGCTTCGAGTAGGCCATGAGCACGGCCAGCTCGGGTGAGGAGAGGCCGCGGCCCTGCTCCATGCGGCGGTGGACCTCCGCGGTGCCGGGCAGGAACTCCAGCTCGCGGTCGAGCTCGCCCCTCTCCTCGAGGGACTCCATGAGCCGCTCGTGGACCGCGAGCATGTCACCGTCCTGCGCGCGGGCGTTGCCGAGCAGGACGTTCTGCTTGTAGTTGTCGCGCAGCACCTGCGCGGCGACCTCGTCGGTCATCGACGCGAGCAGCTCCACCCGGCCCGGCTCGTCGAGCCGGCCGTCCCGGATCGCCCCGCCGAGGAGGATCTTGATGTTCACCTCGTGGTCCGAGGTGTCCACGCCGGCGGAGTTGTCGACGGCGTCGGTGTTGATCTGCACGCCGTTCTCGGCCGCCTCGATCCGGCCCCGCTGGGTGGCGCCGAGGTTGCCGCCCTCGCCGACGACCCGGGCGCGGATCATCGAGCCGTCGACGCGGATCGCGTCGTTGGCGCGGTCCCCGACCTCGGTGTCGGTCTCGGCGGCGGCCTTGATGTAGGTGCCGATGCCGCCGTTCCAGAGCAGGTCGACCGGCGCCTGCAGCACCTGGTGGATCAGCTCGTTCGGGGTCATCGACGTCGGCCCGTCCAGCCCGAGGGCGCGAGCGGCCTGCTCGCTGACCGGGACCGACTTGGCGCTGCGGGACCAGACCCCGCCGCCCTCGCTGATGAGGCTCTCGTCGTAGTCGCCCCACGAGCTGCGGGGCAGGTCGAAGAGGCGGCGACGCTCGGCGTAGGAGGTGGCGGCGTCCGGGTCCGGGTCGATGAAGACGTGCAGGTGGTTGAAGGCCGCGACGAGCCGGATGTGCTCCGAGCAGAGCATCCCGTTGCCGAAGACGTCCCCGCTCATGTCGCCGATGCCGACGGCGGTGAAGTCCTCGGTCTGGGTGTCGTGGTCGAGCTCGCGGAAGTGGCGCTTGACCGACTCCCAGGCACCACGCGCGGTGATGCCCATGCCCTTGTGGTCGTAGCCGACCGACCCGCCCGAGGCGAAGGCGTCGTCGAGCCAGAAGCCGTACTCCCGGGAGATCGAGTTGGCCAGGTCCGAGAAGGACGCGGTGCCCTTGTCCGCGGCGACCACGAGGTAGGAGTCGTCGCCGTCGTGGCGGACCACGCCTGACGGGGGGATCACCTCCTCCCCCACCCGGTTGTCGGTCACGTCGAGCATCCCGGAGATGAACTGGGTGTAGGCCGCCTTCCCGGCCTGCTGCCAGGCATCGCGGTCCACGGCCGGGTCCGGCAGGTTCTTGGCGAAGAAGCCGCCCTTGCTGCCGGT
>CAYLUX010000028.1:11544-23384 GCA_964386935.1 uncultured Janibacter sp. | reverse complement strand
GCGAGCGCGTCGGCCCGCGGGAGCCACACCTGCTCGACCGCGCCCTGGACCATGAGCGCGTACGCGAGGTTGTTGATGTCCTCGCTCGTGCAGCAGAAGTGGATCAGCTCCGCGAGCCCGGCGTCCTCGGGCGCGGGCGCGATGTCGCGCAGCCGCTGCTTGAGGAAGTACTCGACCGCCTTGACGTCGTGCTGCGTGACCTTCTCGGTGGCGGCCATCTCGGCGATGTCCTCCGGCCCGAAGTCCTCGACGACCGCCCGCAGCCGGGCCTGCTCGTCGGCCGTGAGCGCCCGCACGCCGGGCACGACCTGTCGGGTCGTCAGGTGGATGAGCCACTCGACCTCGACGTGCACCCGCATCCGGTTCAGCGCCGGCTCGCTCAGGTGGTCGATGAGCGGCGCGATCGCCGGGCGGTAGCGGCCGTCGAGCGGGCCGAGGGCGATCTGCGGGGTGGCGTCGGCAAGGCTCTGCATGCGCACATCTTCCCATCAGGGCGAAGGGGGTCCGCCGCGCCACCCGGGGTCGCGGGACGACACGGCGGGCCCGGCCCCCGTGTCCAAGGTTTGCCCGGTAGGCTCCCGGTGTGGGTATCACGTACTCGAGCGAGGTCCCGGCGCCGGTGGACGAGGTGTTCGCGTGGCACGAACGTCCGGGGGCGATCACGCGCCTGACTCCTCCCTGGCAGCCGGTGACGGTGGCGTCCGAGGCCACGTCCCTGGTGGACGGGCAAGCGGTCCTCTCGATCTTCCCGGGCATCCGGTGGGTCGCGCAGCACGGCGACCACCAGCCGCCGGAGCACTTCGCCGACCGGTTGACCTCGTTGCCGCTGCGGTGGCGCCACGATCACGAGTTCACCGCACTCGACGGGTCGACACGGGTGACCGACAGGGTGGACACGCCGGTCCCCGCCGCCGCACTGAGATCGATGGTCCGGTACCGCCATCGCACCCTGGCCGGGGACCTGGCGTCCCACGGGTGGGCGGCCGCCCTGACGGCGGAACCGCTCACGGTCGCGATCTCGGGAGCCTCCGGACTGGTCGGTGCTGCGCTGACCGCCTTCCTGAGGACCGGCGGGCACCGGGTGATCCGGTTGGTGCGCCGGGAGCCGAGGACCGCGGACGAACGCCGGTGGGACCCGGAGGCGCCGGCCCCCGACCTGATCGAGGGGGTGGACGCGCTCGTCCATCTCGCCGGCGCCGGCATCGCCGGACGCTTCACCTCGGACCACAAGGCGGCCGTCAGGGACAGCAGGGTGGGGCCCACCCGGCGCCTCGCCGAGCTGGTGGCGCGCGCGCCCGGTCGCCGGTGCACGCTCGTCACGGCGTCGGCGATCGGCTACTACGGCCCGGACCGGGGTGACGAGGTCCTCACCGAGGACAGCGGCCGGGGCGAGGGCTTCCTGGCCGACGTGGTGGGGGAGTGGGAGGCGGCGACCGAGCCGGCCCGCTCGGCGGGATGCCGCGTGGTCACCGTCCGGACCGGCATCGTCCAGACGCCGCGGGGCGGGACACTGCAGATCTTCCACCCGCTCTTCCTCGCAGGGCTGGGAGGCCGGTTGGGGTCCGGCCGCCAGTGGACGTCGTGGATCGGGATCGATGACCTGCTGGACGTCTACCTGCGCGCCCTCGTCGACCCCGAGCTCGACGGGTCGGTCAACGCCGTCGCTCCGCACCCGGTGCGCAACTCCGAGTACTCGGCCGTCCTGGCACGCGTCCTGCGCCGCCCGGCGGTCCTGCCGACCCCGATGCTCGGCCCGAAGGTCCTGCTGGGCTCGCAGGGCGCCACCGAGCTGGCCGGGGCGAGTCAACGCGTCAGCTCCCGGCGACTGCTCGACCTCGGGCACCGCTTCCGGCACCCGGAGCTCGACGGCGCTCTCGCACACCTGCTCGGGCGAAGCGCCCTGCCCCACTGACGGTGGCCGGATGAGCACCTCGATCATGTGGTTCCGCCGTGACCTGCGGCTGCGGGACCATCCAGCCCTGTGCGAGGCTGCCTCTCGCGGCGACGTGCTGGGCCTGTTCGTCATCGACCCTGCGCTGTGGGAATCCGCGGGCCGGGCGAAGCTGGCGTGGCTGGCGCAGACACTGCAGCGCCTGGACGAGTCGACCGGCCACCGCCTGGTCATCCGCGTGGGCGACCCCGCGGAGGTGGTGCGCGCGGTCGCGCTCGAGGTGGGTGCGGAGTCGGTGCACGTCAGCCGGGAGAACGAGCCGGGCGGGCTGGAGCGGGATCGCCGCGTGGTCGCGGCGCTCCGCGAGGTGGGGGTGGAGGGGGTGGCGACCGGTTCCCCCTTCGCCGTGGACCCCGGCACCCTGACGACGCGGGCCGGCACTCCCTTCAAGGTCTTCACCCCCTTCGCGCAGGCGTGGCGCGATCACGGCTGGGAGCGCCCCCACGAGGCGCCGGACGTGCGGTGGGTGGCCTCACGCAGTGATGCCCGCACCCGGGAGATGCTCGACGATGCTGCCCGGGGGAGCCCGATCGCACTGCCCGTCGCGGGTGAGCGCGGGGCTCAAGGTCGCTGGCGGCGGTTCCTGGACGAGGCGGTCGAGGACTACGAGGAGGACCGGGACCGCCCGGCGATGGAGGGCACCTCCCGGATGTCGGCCGATCTGCACCTCGGGGTCGTCCACCCCCGTCAGCTGCTGGCCGACCTCGACGGCCGCCCCGGCGTCGGCGCGCAGACCTACCGCACCGAGCTGGCCTGGCGGGAGTTCTACGCGGACGTGCTGCTGGCCGACCCGGGCTCGGCCTGGCGGGACCTGCGTCCGCTGGACATGCCGTACGACGAGCCGGAGGACGCGATCCTGGCCTGGCGCGAAGGGGGCACCGGGTTCCCCTTCGTCGATGCGGGCATGCGTCAGCTGCTGACCGAGGGCTGGATGCACAACCGGCTGCGCATGGTCACCGCGAGCTTCCTGACCAAGGACCTGCACGTGTGGTGGCCGACGGGGGCGCGGTACTTCCTCGAGCACCTCGTCGACGGTGACCTCGCCTCGAACAACCACGGTTGGCAGTGGGTGGCCGGTACCGGCACCGACGCGGCACCGTACTTCCGGATCTTCAACCCCGTCACCCAGGGGCTGCGCTTCGACCCGGACGGCGAGTACGTGCGCCGGTGGGTCCCCGAGCTGGCACACCTGCCGGGCAAGGCCGCACACGAGCCGTGGAAGCACCCCGATGGCTACCAGCACAACTACCCGCGGCGGATCATCGACCACGCCGTCGAGCGCGAGGTCGCCCTCGAGCGCTACCGGTCCTCCCGGTCCTGAGACGACCCGGTCCTCCCGGTCCCGCGGTGATCGGCGCGGTGTCGCCCCGGGGTCCGCCTCTCCGGCTGGTGGGGCGCCATCTGCGCCGTCCACGGCCACCAGATCCGGTTGCCCGCGTCGGCGACGATCGCGGGCACGAGGACCGACCGGGTCACGAAGGTGTCGAGCAGCACCCCGAAGGCGACGATGAAGGCGATCTGTGCCAGGAAGAGCAGCGGGATCACCAGCAGCGCCGAGAAGGTGGCGGCGAGGACGAGACCGGCACTGGTGATCACCCCGCCGGTCACCGCGACGGCCCGCCGGACCCCCTCGTGCGCGCCGACCTCCAGGGACTCCTCCCGCGTGCGGGTCATCAGGAAGATCGAGTAGTCCACGGCGAGCGCGACGAGGAAGACGAAGGCGAGCACCGGGGTCGACGGGTCGGCCCCCGGGTAGCCGAGCACGTGGTTGAAGAGCACCGCGGCCACCCCCAGGGTCGCGGCGAAGCCGAGCACGTTGACGGCGACGAGCACCGCGGCGGCGGCGACCGATCGCAGCAGCACGAGCAGGATCACCGAGACCACGAGCAGGATGGCCGGGATGACCACGCGCTGGTCGCGCTGGCTCGCGTCGTCGGTGTCCACTGTGGTGGCGCTCGCGCCACCGACGAGGATGTCGGGATCGACCGTGTCGAGCTCGGCGCGCAGGTCACGCACCACGTCGCGGGCCTGCTCCGACTCGGACCCCACGGTCAGCGGAACGCTGAGCAGGACCCTGCCCGAGCCCGATCGCGACTCCTGCACCCGGTCGGACAGCTTCGGGTGGTCCGTCAGCACCCTCTTGGCGGCCTTCGCCTCGCCGGCCGGGGCCACCACCTGCACCGGTCGCTGGTCCCCACCGTCGAAGTGGGTGTCGAGCACCTCCTGTCCGCGGACGGAGTCGACCTCGGTGGTGAAGAACTGCGCCTGGGTGATCCCCGAGGCGTTGAAGGTCGTGGCGGCCGCGGCGGCCGCGAGCAGGACGATGCCGGTGATGACCCACGTCGCCCTGGGCCTGCGCGTGACCCGGTCGGCGACCCCCGTCCACAGCCGGTGCCTCGGGTGGTCGTCCCGGCGCGGCAGCGACGGCCAGTAGGCGGCTCGCCCCAGCAGGGCCAGGGCTGCCGGCAGCAGCGTGAGGGCCGCGATGACGGCGCCGACGATGCCCAGGGCGCCGACCGGTCCGAGCCCGGAGATGTTGCCGAGGTCGGAGAGGAGCAGGCACAGCAGACCGGCGATGACGGTGCCGCCGCTGGCCAGGACGGGACCCAGCGTCTGGCGCCACGCCACCCGCAGGGCGGGCAGCGGGTCCGCGCGGTGCAGCTCCTCCCGCTGGCGTGCCACGAGCAGCAACGAGTAGTCGGTCGCTGCGCCCACGACGAGGATGAAGAGGATGCCCTGACTCTGTCCCGACAGCTGGATCAGGCCCGCATCCGCCAGCGGGTAGATCAGCAGCGCCGCGAGTGCGAGCGCGCAGATGCTGGTCGAGAGCACCACGAGGGGCAGGATCGGGCTGCGGTAGACGAGGACGAGGATGACCAGGACCGCCGCGAGGGCGACGAGCAGCAGGACCCCGTCGATGCCGGCGAAGGCCTCGCCCAGGTCCGCAGTGAAGCCGGCCGGGCCGGTGACCGAGACCTCGCCCGACACGGAGGGTGCCAGGTCGGTGCGCAGGCCGTCGACGATGTGGTTCGAGATGGAGTCGCCCGCGACCTCCCGCTCGACGGCATCGGCGTCGAGGGTGAGCGGCAGCAGAACCGCCTGCCCGTCCTCGGCGGGGACGACCGGCACCCGGTCCGAGGTCAGGTAGTTGCCCAGGGAGCCGGGGACCCCGGCCACCCGCTGCTGCGGCAGCGACCGGGCGTAGCCGCGCAGCTGCCCGACGTCACCCCGGTCGAGGCCACCGTCGTCCTCGACGACGAGGAGGAGCGGCAGCGTGGAGTCGGCGTCGAAGTCGGGCAGCTGGGCGCTGACCCGCGTGGACTCGGCGTCATCCGGGAGGAAGGAGGCCTGGTCGTTGTCCTGGACGCTGGAGAGCTGACCCACCAGGGGGCCGCCCACCCCGGCGACCGCCAACCACAGGAGGCAGAGGATCCCGGCAGCGACGCGCAGAGCCCCCCGTGATCTCGCCACCGTCATGGAAGTCAGCATGCAGCATGGGCCAACCTGTGACAAACATTGGATGCTCCGTCATCGGCCCACGGTGCCGGCCAGGGTGGCGGCGGCCCGGGTGACGGTGGCCCGTTCGACGACCGCGGCACCGCCGGGTCGCCACCCGGCACACCCCGGACCGCCGACGTGGACCGGTCGTGACGGGCTCGTGCGGGCGACCCGGTCGATCACGGCACGAGCGGCGGGTGCGTCGGTCGGCATCGGCACCGGGACGACGACCGCCGACGGCTCCAGCCGCTCGACTGCAGTGGCCCAGCTGTCCACCGGCAGGTCACTGCCCAGGTAACGGACGTCGACGCCCTTGCGCCGCAAGCAGGCCGCGAACCCGAGGGCCGCGAACTCGTGCCGTGCCCCGGGCGGCAGGCCGACGACGACGAGCGCGCCGGCCCCACTCCCGGCCCCCTCGAAGGCCGTGCTCAGGCGCCGGTGGACGGCAGTGGTGACGAAGTGCTCGCCGGAGACGTCGACGTCCTCGGACGCCCATGCCTCACCGAGGCGGGTGAGACTGGGCGCCAGCCACTGGTCGAAGACGTCCTCGAAGGGGGCGGCGGCGAAGCCGGAGTCCAGGGCGGTGTCGAGCGCCGCGCGGTCGAGTCGACGAGCTGCCTCGACCAGAGCATCCACGGCCGGGAACGACATGTCCGGGCGGGGCGACCCCAGGTCGCCGGAGCGAACCTGCTCCGCAGCCAACGACGGGCGTGCGCCGGAGGCGACCAGGTCGGCCATCCGGCGAAGGCGCGCGACGTCCTCCTCGTCGTACACGCGGTAGCCGGACGCGGTCCGGTCGGGGACGACGACGCCGTAACGACGCTCCCAGGCGCGCAGCGAGTCGGGTCGGATGCCGGTGAGTCGACTCACGTGTCCCACGGTGTACCGCACATGCACCTCCCTCCCGACGGGCGGACCGCCCTCGGGCTCAGCCCTCCAGCTGCCGCCGCACGAAGTCCACGATCCCGTCGGCGGCCGCGTCCACCTCCGCGTAGGTCTGGTCGAACGAGGCCTCGTCGCCGTACCAAGGGTCGTCGATGGACAGCTCGTCTCCCTTCGGCCGGGAGGGGTCGAAGGCGCGGATCATCCGGATCCTGTCCTTCTCCGCGTCGCTCGGGGCGAGGCGCCGCAGCACGGAGTAGTGGCCGTGGTCGGCGGCGAGCACGAGGTCGATGTCGCCGAACCAGCGCTTGTCGAAGACCCGGGCCCGGTGATCCGAGTAGTCGCCGGTGTGCCCGTGGCGGGCGAGGACGTCCAGGGTCCGGGGGTCGGGCGGGTTGCCCTCCTCCCAGGCCGTGGTCCCCGCCGAGTCGACGCTGACCCGATCGCCGAGTCCGGCTGCCTCGAAGCGCTCGCGCAGCACGAATTCGGCCATCGGCGACCGGCAGATGTTGCCGGTGCACACCACGGTGATCCGGTAGTCGCTCATGACCCCCATGGTCTCCCACGGGGCTGGGTGCAGGGTGCGGGGCCCCTTCAGAGTCCGACGGCCTGGCGCAGACGGTCCCCGGTCCAGCGGGTCCGCTCCCGGCCACTGGCCTCTGCCTCGCGGACGAGGTCGACGACGCGCGCGCACACGGGGGTGGGCACGCCGTGCGTGCGCCCGAGGGCGGCGACCCGGCCCTGGAACTCCCGGATCTCGGTGGGGCGACCGGCATCCAGGTCCTCCGCCATCGAGGAGCGCGCCTCGGGCGAGACCTGCAGCGCGGACTGGGAGAGGGTTGCGAAGACCGGCGTCGGGGAGCGCAGCAGTGCCGGGACGAGGGGCGGCGGCAGCGGGGAGGTGCGGGCGGGGTGGACGTCCAGCCGGCGGGCGACCGCGAGGGCCTCCTCCTGGCAGGCGGCGAGCACGATGCGGGCGTCCCGGTCCCGCAGCTGCTGGGCGAGTGGGAGACCGGTGAGGCCGTTGACGGCGTTGTTGAGGTTGAGCAGCAGCTTGCCCCAGAGGACGGGACGCATGTCCGGCTCGAGGTCCACCCGGATGCCGCCGCCCTGAGCGGCCCGGACGAAGGGGTCGATCCGCGGGTGGTCCTTGACCCGAACCCGTCCGCTGACCGTCTGCAGCCAGCTCGCGGCACCGGTCGCGACGACGTTGAAGGGAACCATCCCCGCCAGGGCCAGCGGGCGGGAGGCCCGGCTCGGGAAGGCCGGTGCCAGGGCCTCGTCGATCCCGTCGGCGTTGCCGACGCCGTTCTGGAAGGAGACGATGACCGAGTCCGGGGTCAGGTGCGGCGCGACATCGGCGATCGCGGTCGTCGTGCCGAGCGTCTTGGTCGTGAGCAGCACGTAGTCCGCGTCGCGGGCGGCACTGCCGTCGGTGGCGAGGGTGAGGGTCTCCGGGCGGACGGTGCGCGAGCGCCCCCGCAGGTCGGTGACGGTCAGGCCCTCCCGGGCGATGGCGGAGATCCGCCCCTCCCGGCCGATGAGGGTGACGTCGGCCGCCGCGGCCAACCAGCCCCCGAGGTAGCAGCCGATGTTGCCGGCCCCGAGGACCGCCACACGCGTCCGCCGCATCTGCTGCTCCCTGTCCTGCGGGCCCACCCCCATGGTCGCCCTCCCGTGTCGTGATCCTAGTCCGTGCTGCTCGCGTGACCCGGCCGGTCCGAAGGGGGTCGGCCGAAGGGGGTCGGCCGGCCCACTTCGGCTCACGGGACCGGGGCCGGCTCCGGCTCGGCGGCCGCGGGTACCTCCTCGGAGGTCCGTCGGGTGAGTGCCTCACCCTCGACGTCGACGTTCGGCAGCAGCCGGTCCAGCCAGCGGGGCATCCGCCAGGCGCGGTCGCCGAGGAGGAACATCAACGCGGGGATGAGGACCATCCGCACGACGAAGGCGTCGAGCAGGACGGCGCACGCCAGTGCGAAGCCCATCGACTTGATGAGGTTGTCCGGCTGCAGCATGAAGGCGGAGAAGACCGAGATCATGATCGCCGCGGCGGCGGCCACGACCCGGGCCCCGAACCTGAACCCGTCGACGACCGCGCCGGAGGCGGTGTCGCCGTGCACGTAGCTCTCGCGCATCCGGGTGACAAGGAAGACCTGGTAGTCCATCGCCAGCCCGAAGACGATCCCGATCATCAGGATCGGCAGGAAGCTGACGAGCGGCGCCCCCTCGACGAGCCCGAACGCGCCCTCCTGGAAGAAGAGCACCGTCGCCCCGAGCGTGGCCAGCGTCGAGAGGACGAAGCCGAGCGTCGCGGTGAGCGGTACGAGCACCGAGCGGAAGACGAGCATCAGCAGCAGGAAGGCGAGGCCGACGACCACTGCGAGGTACGGCGCGAGGGCCTGCTGCAGCTTCTCGGAGACGTCCACCTGGATCGCGGTCAGGCCGGTGACGCCGATGGTGGCGCCGGTCATGCGCTCCTGCCGGTCCATGTGGTCGCGGACCGTGTGCAGCAGCTCCTCGGTGGCCTCGTCGCTCGCCCCCGTGCTCGGGGTGACGAGCACGCGGGCGCCGGTGCCGTCGTCGTTGGTGCCGACGACCTGGGCGTTGGCCACCCCGTCGAGGGAGGACAGGTCCCGGACCGTCTCCTGGTAGAGCTTCGGCGCCTCGCGGGCGTCCAGGTCGCGGGCGTCGACGACGACGACCATCCGCGCCTCCTGACCCGGGCCGAAGCCCTCCTTGATGAGCGCCGCGGCGCGGCCCTGGTCGCTGTCCGCCGCCGCGGTGGAGTCGCTCGGCAGGGCGAGGTGCAGGTCCTTGGCCGGCACGGCGAGCCCGCCGAGGGCGAGGACGACGACGATGACGGCGATGACCGGGTGCCGACCGACGCCGCGGGCCCAGCGGGTGCCGCCGTTGACGATCTCCTCGCCCTCGTCGACGATCTTGTCCTTGCCCACCTGGCCGGCGAAGGCGCGCCGCCCGAGCATGCCGAGCACGGCCGGCAGCAGGGTGAGCGCGACGAGCACGGCCACGAGGACGGTCGCCGCGGCGGCCAGACCCATGGCGGTGAGGAAGGGGATCTGCACGACGGCCAGCGCGACGAGCGCGATGATGACGGTCATGCCGGCGAAGACGACGGCGGACCCGGCGCGGCCGACGGCCAGCCCCATCGCGTGCCCCCGGTCCTCGGTGTGCCGCAGCTCGGTGCGGTACCGGGAGAGGATGAAGAGGGCGTAGTCGATGCCGACGGCCAGGCCGAGCATCGTGGCCAGGATCGGGGTGGTGGTCCCGAGGTCGACGAAGGCGGTCGCGGCGGTGACGCCGAGGGTGCCGATGCCGACGCCGACGAGGGCGGTGAGGATCGGCAGCCCGGCGGCCACGAGCGAGCCGAAGGTCAGCACGAGCACGAGCAGGGCCACGGCGACACCGATGAGCTCACTCGTCACGCCCATGTCGGGCATGCCCTGCATCCCGCTGCCGGTGACCTCGACCTTCAGCCCGGAGTCGCGGGCGTCGTCGACGACGTCGTGCACGGCGTCCTGGGTGGCCGGCTCCACGTCCGTGATGCTGTCGGCGTCGAAGGTCCACTGGATCAGGCCGATGCGGCCGTCGTCGCTGAGCGGGGAGACCGCGGCGGCGTTGTCCTTGGCGACCGGCTCGGGCATCCCCTGCGCCTGCGCCGCCTTCTGGTACTGCTGCTGGACCCCCTTCGCCGCGATGACGGGGCCCACGAACTGCTTGGGGCTGCCGGCCTGCGGCACGTCGCGCAGGTCGGTGACCAGCTTCTCGACCTTCTGCATGTTCTGCGGGTCGGAGAGCTTCTCGCCCTTCGGCGCGGATACGACGACGGTGCCGGTCGCCTGGTCCATCGGGTCCGGTGAGTTCGGGAAGAGCTCCTGCTGCAGGTCCTGGGCCTGCTCGGAGGGGATCCCGGGGATCGTGAACTGGTCGCTCATCGGCTTGGCGATCGTGCTCGCGGCGGTGCCGATGCCGATGAGGACGATGAGCCAGCCGACGATGAAGACCGGCCACCGGCGGTGGGCCAGCCGGCCGAGCCGGTAGAGGGCGTGTGCCATGGAGTGCCTTTCGGGCGTCGTGCGGTGGTGGCCACGTCGTCGGGGCCGTTGGTGGACGAAGGGGGAGTCACCCGCCGGGTGCGAGCAGCTCCCGGGCGATCTCGAGGTTGTCGTGGACCCGGGTGGCCAGGTCGGCCTCCCGGCCCGCGGCCGAGGGATCCTCGATGAGGCCGTGGACGGTGGTCTGGACGACGGCGCCGGCGAGGGCCAGCGCGATGTGCGCGCGGGCGTCGTCGACGCCGTCTCGCTCGGAGAGGTGCCCGATGAGCTGGGTGACGAGCTCCTCGACGTGCTCCTGGACCCGGATGAGCAGCTCCGGGTTGCGCTGGCAGACGTCCTTCATCCGCTGCCAGTCGGCGACGTCGGTGCCGTTGCCGCCGAGGCATTCGACGACGGTCGCGACGAGGTCCTCGACGAGGTCGCCGGTGGGGCCGCCCGAGCGCAGCACCGCCACGGGCTCCTCGTCGAGATGGGGGAGCGCGCCGAGGACGGCCTCCTCCTTGGAGGAGACGTGGTTGAAGAGGGTGCGCCGGGAGCAGCCCACCGCCTCGGCGAGGTCCTCGACGGTGAATCCGGAGTAGCCGTGGCGCACCGCGAGGTCCTGGGCGGTGGCGACGATCGAGGCGCGGCGGCGGCGCGCGCGATCGGAGGTTGCACTTTCGGTCACGAAGTGCAGCTTTGCACTTTAGGGCCGACCGTGCAAAATCCGGGTCGGTGGAGCTAGGCGCTCAGCTCCCCGGAGGACTCGCCGTGCTTCTTGCACACGGCGTTCCACCGGTTCCCGTCCGTCTCCACGCGCAGCTCGCGGCGGCAGCTGCTGCAGTGGCGCGGGGGCTCGTGCTCGAGGCTGGTGCGACAGGTGACGTGGCTGCCCTTCGTGAGGGAGTTGCCGCACCAGGAGCAGTAGGTGATGGTGACCACCGGGGGGATGGCACCGAGGGTGTCAGAGTCGGAGGGGGCCGGGTCGCCGGCGGTGGGGAAGTCGCTCATGCGCGGACCAGGGTCTCGGAAGTCATGCGCCTGATTGTGACCCATGACGCTCCGATTCGGGTACCGCGGTCCCTCGAGGCGGGGTCAGCGGGAGTCGTCGAAGACGGAGTTCGGGTAGGTCACCGACACCCCTGCGTCGTCGCTGACCCGTACCGAGTCCGGGCGGAAGTCCACGGTGACGTCGTCCCCGCGGAAGGGCCAGGGGTGCGCCTCGTACCGGCCCGGCGAACCCCCTCGGTACATCTCCATCTGGTGGCGGTCGTCGGCGAGCAGGTTGTGGTTCTCGCGCTCGCGCACGCAGCGCTCGATCGCTCCGTTGGGGCTCTCGTACCCCTGTGTGCCCTCGCACCAGTGCCGTGTGTGCCCGCCGACCAGGGACTCCTCGATCGCGGTCGCGATGACGAGCGCGAGGAGCACCGCGACGGCACCGGCGGCGAGGCAGCCGA
>CAYLUX010000028.1:0-11444 GCA_964386935.1 uncultured Janibacter sp. | reverse complement strand
GTCGCGATGACGAGCGCGAGGAGCACCGCGACGGCACCGGCGGCGAGGCAGCCGAGCCGCCACCGGCGCGACCGGTCACCCACCGAGCAGGTCCCCCAGGCCCCCGCCACCCCGGCTGGACTGGCTCTGGTGGGACCCGTCGGCGACGTTCTCCGCGGGCTGGACGAGCACGTACCCCTGCCCGCTGAAGGCCATCTGGAAGGTCTCGCCGGTGCCCCCGCGGATCATCGACTTCAGCCCGCCGGTGTCGACCTTGATGTCCATGCGGACGCTGCCGGTCCACATCACAACGGCCTGCGCGTCACCGAAGGTGGGGGCGCTCGCGACGTCGAGGGCGACGGGCTCCCCCTTCGTCGTGATGGCGACGTACCCGGTGCCGCGGAGGGTGACGTTGTACAGGCCACCGGTCATCGCGGCGCCGCGCGCCTGGATCCTGTTGATGTCCCAGTCGATCGAGGCCGAGAAGGCGAGGACGCTGTTGCCGTTGACCGAGATCATGTCGTTCTCGAGGTACATGATCTGGATGTCGTCGGCCTCGGAGCCGAGGAACATCTCGCCCTGCCCGGTGCAGGTCATCATGCTCACGCCCTCGCCGGTGGCGGCCTGCTTGAGGAACTTGCCGATGCCGCCGGAGCCCTTGTTCTCGAAGTGGACGTCCCCCTGGTAGGCGACCATCGAGCCGAGCTTGGCCATGACCGGCCCGTGGCCCATCTGCACCTTGAGGAGCTTCTTGTTCTGCAGCGAGAACTGGTCGGAGGTGGTGGCCTCCTCGAAGTCCGTGAACAGCGATCCGTGGATGGGCATGGTTCCCCCTCGTCGTGTGGGCCCTCCGGCGGGGCCCCCTGCGCCGCAACGCTAGACGATCCCCGGCGGGGTGGGCATGGGCAGGAGTGCCCATCTGCGCGACGGCGCGAAGGGGGTCACCCGGCCACGGCGAGCGCGAGCACCGGCGGGAGGAGCAGGGCCGCCAGCCCGGCGAGGTGGAGCACCAGCGTCTGCCACGGGGCAGGGTCGTCCGTCACGAGGAGGCGCAGTCGGGTGGTCGCGGACCCGGCTCCGGCCGAGGCGCCGGGGGTGAGGGCGTGGGCCGCCTCGGCGAGCGAGACGATGGCCCGCCCGAGCGCGACCTCACCGACCTTCTCGCGGGCCGCCCGGTCGGCCAGCACCTCGACGAGCAGGGCGACCTCCTCGAGCGCGGCACCGGCCCGGACCATCCGCGGAGCGGCGGTGTGCAGCACGGTGAAGAACTCCAGCACGAGGTCGTGGCGCTCCCGCAGGTGTGCCTCCTCGTGGGCGACCACGGCCGCCAGCTGGTCCTCCGGGAGCGCCGTGAGCGCCGCCTCGGTGAGCACCAGCCGGGAGCCCGCGCCGGGCACGCAGTAGGCCGAGACGGTCTGCGAGGGCAGCACCCGGGTGTGGGCGCCCTCGTGCCGGCCGACGACGTCGACGAGGGTGCGGTGCTCGTCGCGTGCGGCCCGGATCCGCGTCCCCACGTTGTGCCCGTTGAGGAGCAGGTGGACGAGCACGCCCGCCGAGGCGAGGGTGGCGAGCGCGATGACGAGTGCTTCCGGGACCGCGGACAGCTGGCGCGGTCGCAGCCAGGCGACCGGGCCGGCGCTCAGCAGGCAGAGGACCGCCGACAGCGAGAGCGACTGCCACAGCAGGAGCGCGGCGCGGGGGCTGCGGCGCAGCCGCTCGATCCGCACCAGGAGGTGCGGAGCGGCGATGAGTGCCGCTGCGCAGAGCAGCAGCAGTGCGGCGATCACCCGAGCGGGTCCGCTCCTCTTCGGGTCCGACGCCGGGGGCGGTCCCCCTTCGCTTCGACCTCCTCCATCGCCTCCCGCACGGCGGCGAGGTCGTCGGGGCTCGCCTCGGAGAGGAAGTGCAGGATGGCCGCCTGCCGGTCCTCGCTGCTCAGGTCGTGCAGCGGGCTGCGCATGGCCTGCACGGTCAGGGCCTCGCGGGTCGCGGCGGCGCTGTAGCGCCAGGCCCGGCCGTCGCGCTCCCGACTGGTCATCCCCTTCGACTCCAGGCGGGCGAGAACCGTCATCACGGTCGTGTAGGCGAGGTCGCGGTCGGTGAGGTCGTCGAGGACCTGCCGGACGGTCAGCCCGGGCCCGGGGTCCCGGGACCACAGGACGTCCATGACGGCCCGCTCGAGGTCACCGAGCGACGCGCTCTTCGGCATGGCTGCCGGCTCCTTCCGTCCGAATCCCGATGACGCGGTCCACCCGGTGCAGACCGATGCCGTCGTGGGTCACCATGATCACCGACCGGCCGCCCGCGTGTGTCAGCAGGTCCGCGACGACGGACTCGGCGGTCGGGTGGTCCAGGTGGGCGACCGGCTCGTCGAGGAGGATGATCGGTCGGCCGCTCGCGATCGCCCGGGCGATCGCGAGGCGGGCGCGCTCGCCGCCGGAGATACCACGCCCCGCGCTCCCGAGCCGGGTGTCGAGCCCGTCGGGAAGCCCCGTCAGCCAGGTGCCGAGGCCCGCCCGCCGGAGGGCGTCGACGAGCGCGGCGTCGTCGGCGTCGGGAGCCGCCAGGGCGAGGTTGGCCCGGAGGGTGCCGTTGAAGACGTGCGGCTCGTCGTCGACGACGGCTAAGAGCTCGCGCACGGACTCGAGGTCGGCGCCCATCGCATCCTGCCCGCCGACCGTGTAGGTCCCGGCGGTGGGGTCGAGGTGGCGGGCGAGCACCGCGAGCAGGGTCGACTTGCCGCTCCCGTTGGGGCCGGTGACGGCGAGGCGCTCGCCGGGCTCGAGGGTCAGGTCGAGCGGGCCGAGGTCGGTGCGGGTGGGCAGCCATCCGGCGGTGAGGCCCGTCAGCTCCAACCGCGGGACGGCCTGCCGGGGTCGAAGGGGGCCGGCCCCCGGGTGGTCGAGCACCGCCGGCTCCTGGTCGAGGAGGGCGTCGAGGCGGCGCTCGCTGGCGCGGGCACGCGCCAACGCGCGGGTGGCGTCGGTGAGCACGCCGAGGGCCTCGCCGGTCGCGACCGGCGCGAGCACGAGGATGGCCCGCACCGGTGCGCTCGTGTCGGACCCGGCGACGAGGGCTGCCGTCGCGAGCGTGGCGGCGCCGGTGATGACGAGCACCATCGCGGCGGACAGGGATCGTCCGCTGGCCTGACGGGCGATGCTCGTGCGCAGCCGCTCGTGCGCGTCGCGCAGCCAGCCGGTCGCGGTGGCGGTGCCACCGATGCTGCGCAGCTCGTCGGCGTGCCCGGAGACCAGCTGGGAGACACGGGCGACCTCGGCGCGTGCGGCGAGCACCTCGGTCTGGGAGCGCATCTCGAGGCGGTCGGCGAGGACCGCGACGAGCAGGGCGGCCAGGAGCATGCCGGCGAGGACGAGCCCGACGCGCGGGTCGACCGCGGCCGTGAGGGCGGCCGCGAGCACGCCCGCCACGAGGGCGCTGATCGCCGGGACGGTGACGCGCACCGAGGCCTCGACGACGTCGCTGAGGTCGTCGACGACCCCGGTGAGGACGTCGGCTCGGCCGCGGGAGCCGAGGCGTGCAGGAGTGAGGGGGATGAGCGAGGCGTAGGTGCTGGTGCGCTCGCGGGCGAGGTCCCCGAGGGCGACGTCGTGGCTGCGGAGCCGTTCCCAGTGGCGGAAGACCGGTCGGGCCAGACCGAACGCGCGCACCGCGACGATCGCGGTGAGCAGGGTGAGGATCTGCGGGCGCTGGTCGGCGCGCACGATGAGCCAGCCTGAGGTGGTCGTCAGGGCGATCCCGGCGGCGGTCGCGATGCCACCGAGGAGACCTGCTGCGAGGAGGCCGCGGCTGATGACGGGACGTCTCATCGGGCCACCGCCGGGAGCCCCATGTCGAGGTGCTGGTCCGCCCGGGCGAGCAGCTCGCCCTGGTGGCTGACGGCGATGACCGCGCGCTCGCGGGCGAGGCGGGTGATGACCTCGCCGATCGTCGCGGCGGACTCGGGGTCCACGTGCGCGGTCGGCTCGTCGAGCAGCACCACCGGGGCAGTTGAGAGTAGCGCGCGGGCGAGGACGAGGCGGGCGCGCTGCCCGGCGGAGAGCCCGAACCCGTCGTCGCCGATCGGGTGCTCGAGGCCCTCGGGGAGGGCCGTCACGACGTCCTCGAGGCCGACCTCGCGCAGCACCCGCCAGATGTCGACCGACTCGACCGGTCCGCCGATCGTCAGGTTCGCCCGCAGGGTGCCGGCACCGAGGAAGGGCCGCTGGGTCACGAGGTGCACCGGCGGTGCGCTGACCTCGCCGCGGTCGGGCCGGCGGGCGCCGGCGATGAGCTCGAGCAGCGTCGTCTTGCCGCACCCGGAGGGGCCGGTGACGACGGTCAGCCCGGGGCCGGCGACGAGGTCGACGTCCTCGAGCGTGGGCCGATCCGACCCGGGGTGGGAGTAGTGCAGGTCGCGGACGGTGACCGTGGTCGTCGCGTCGGTGTGCGCGGCCCCGGCCGTCGGTGCGGCGTCGGTGTCCAGCTCGGGGAGGATCTTCTCCAGAGCGGTGGCGCCGTCGGCGGCGGCGTGGAACTCGGTGCCGACCCGGCGGATCGGCCAGTAGGCCTCCGGCGCGAGGAGGATCGCGGTGAGCCCGACGAGCAGGTCCATGGATCCGGTCGTGAGTCGCAGCCCGACGACGACCGCGACGATCGCGACGGAGATCGTCGCGAGCAGCTCCAGCGCGGAGGAGGACATGAAGGCGAGGCGCAGCGTGCGCATCGTCGCCCGACGGTGGTGCTGGCTCACCTCGCCGATGACGCCCACCTGGCGCTCGGCGCGGCCGTAGTTCACGAGCGTCGGCAGGCCGCGCATGACGTCGAGGAAGTGCCCGGACAGGTCGCGCAGCGCGCCCCAGCGACGCTCGGTGTCCTCCTGGGTGCTCGCCCCGATGAGGGCGGCGAAGAGCGGCAGCAGCGGCACGGTGAGCACGACGACGAGCGCGCTCGGCCAGTCGACGACGAAGAGGCAGACGATCGCCAGCGGCGGCACGACGGCCGCGGAGACGAGTGCCGGGAGGTAGCGGGCGACGTAGGGCTCGACGGTGCTCGTGCCCTGCGCCGCGAGCGTGAGCCTCCGGTCGTGGTCCGGCGCGTCGCCGGGGCGGGCGAGCCACGCGGCGAGGAGCTGCTCGCGCAGCCGGGTGGCCACGAGGGCACCCGCGCGCGCCGCGACGCTCTCCGAGAGCGCGCCGAGGAGGGCGCGGGCGAGGAAGAGGCCCCCGGTGGCCAGTGCCGGCGTGGTCGGGTCCTGGCCCCGGACGACCGCGACGACGAGCGCGGCGAGGGCGAAGGCCGTCCCGATGGTCGCGACGCCCTGCGCCACACCGATCGCGGCGAGGGCGGCCACGGGCCGGCGGGTGGCCGGGACCGCGTGCAGGACGCGTGGGTCGAAGGGCTTCATGCCGACGGCGCCTCCGCCGGCTGCGGGATGTGCTCCGGGGAGAGCCGCCGCCGGAAGATCCAGTAGGACCAGATCGTGTAGGCGAGCATGATCGGCGTGAAGACGACCGCAGCCCAGGTCATGATCGTCAGCGTCATCGGCGAGCTCGCCGCGGCCTCGAGCGTGAGGTCCGGGCTCGACCCACGCCCGTTGATGGCATTGGGGAAGAGGATGAGGAAGTAGCCGACGACGGTGCCCGCGATCGTCACGGAGGAGCCGGTGAAGGCGAGGGCCTCGGCCCCCTTCGCATTGGCCGCGATGGCGAGGACCAGGGCGATCGCCGCGACCCCGAAGGCCACCCACGAGGCGGCGGTGCCGCGCTGCAGGCCGAGGGCGAGGAAGAGGATCACGGCGAGGACCGCGGCGGCCACACCCGCCTTCGTGGCCACGCCACGGGCGTCCTCGCGGATCCCGCCGTCGGTCTTCAGGGCGAGGAAGTGGGCCCCGTGCGCCAGGCAGAGGATCGTGAGGGTGACCCCGCCGAGGATCGCGACCGGGGTGAAGAGGCTGAGCAGCGAGCCGTCGAACTCGGTGTAGCGGGTCGTGCCCATCGTGTGCTCGCTCATCGGCAGCCCCGCGACGAGGTTGGTCAGGGCGACGCCGACGACGAAGGGGGCGATGACGGACCCACCGATGATCGTCGCGTCCCAGCGGCGCACCCACGGCCGGTCGGTGCGCTTGTGGCGGTACTCCAGACCCATGTTGCGCAGGATGAGGACGACGAGCAGGACCAGGAGCGCGAGGTACATGCCCGAGAACATCGTGGCGTACCAGTGGGGGAAGGCCGCGAACATCGCCCCGCCCGCGGTGATCAGCCACACCTCGTTGCCGTCCCAGTGCGGGCCGATCGTCGTGAGCATCGTGCGCCGCCGCGTCTCGCTGTCGCCCCGGTCCAGCACCGGCAGCAGCATGCCGACGCCGAAGTCGAAGCCCTCGAGCACGAGGTACCCGGTCCACAGGATGGCCAGCAGGACGAACCAGACGGTGATGAGATCCATGTCGGTGCTCCCGGTCAGTAGGTGAACTGCAGCGGTTGGTCGTCCTCGACGGGACGCGGTTGCTCGAAGGGTTCGGCGCCACGGCGGATGTACTCGAGCAGGAGCTTGACCTCGACGACGGCCAGGCCGGCGTAGAGCACCGTGAAGACGGTCATCGAGGTCCACACGTCAGCGGTGCCCACCGACGGCGAGACGGCGGTGTGCGTGGCCATCTCGCCGAAGACGACCCACGGCTGGCGGCCGATCTCGGTGAAGATCCAGCCGAAGCTGTGCCCAAGGACGGTTGCGATAGGCGTGAGCACGATGATCGGCTGGACCCACCGCTGCATCGGGATGTGGTCCCGACGGGTGGCCCACAGGGCCCAGGCGCCGACGGCCATGGCGATGAAGCCGGTGGCCATCATGAGACGGAAGTTCCAGTACGTCATCGCGATCGGCGGGACGTAGGTGTCGGCGGCGGTGAGCTCACCGCCGGCGTACGTGGACTGGTACTCCTGCTCGATCTCGGAGATGCCGCGGACCTCGCCGTCCCAGGTCCCCGTGCCGAGGAAGGAGAGCAGGCAGGGGACCTCGATGACGTGCGTCGGGTCCTCGCCGCCCAGGCCGGCGACGGTCAGGACGGAGAAGGGGGCGCACTGCCCCTCGGGCGGGGTCTCGTAGAGGGCCTCCGCGGCAGCCATCTTCATCGGCTGCACGTCGGTCATCACCTTGCCCTGCAGGTCACCGCTGATCGCGACGCCGAGGCCGGCGACGAGGACGACGACAGCGCCCAGCCGGGTCGCGTGGCGGTACATCCGGCGGTCGGCGTCGGGGGCCCCCTTCGCCTTGCCGCGGCGCAGCTTGTGCAGGCCGACGGCCATGACGAGGGCACCACCGACGAGGTAGCAGGCGGTGATGACGTGGGGGAAGGCCACGAGCTGGACCGGGTTGGTCAGGACCTCGAGGAAGTCGGTCATCTCGGCGCGGCCGGTCGCCTCGTTGATCTCGTAGCCGACCGGGTGCTGCATGAAGGAGTTCGCGGCGAGGATGAAGTACGCCGAGAGCACCGTGCCCATGTGCACGATCCACATCGTGGCCGCGTGCAGCCGCTCGGGGATGCGCCCCCAGCCGAAGATCCACAGTCCGAGGAAGGTCGACTCGAGGAAGAAGGCGAGCAGCGCCTCGAGGGCCAGCGGGGCGCCGAAGACGTCCCCGACGAAGCGGCTGTAGGTCGACCAGTTCATGCCGAACTGGAACTCCTGGACGATGCCCGTGACGAGCCCGAGCGCGAAGTTGATCGTGAAGAGCTTGCCGAGGAACTTCGCCATCCGCAGGTGTCCCTCGTCGCGGGTGCGGATCCAGCGGGAGTGGTACCAGGCGACGATCGCGGACAGGCCGATCGTGACCGGGACGAAGAAGAAGTGGTACACGGTGGTGATCGCGAACTGCCACCGCGCGAGGTCGAGGACGTCCATCCGTTCTCCTACGACACCTAGTACGACATGACGTAGTAGAAGGTACGCCGGGTTGCCCGGAGGAACAAGTCAGGGGTCGGGCCGCGCCCGACCGTCACCGGGCGATGGGCACCCGGTACCGCACGAAGGCGGGCACCAGCCGAACCGCCAGCAGGGTGCCGAGGACCACGAGCACCCCGCCACCGACCGTCGTCGTCACCGTGCCGAGCGGCGCAGCCACGAGCCCGTGCACCACGTCCGCCACCCGCGGGCCACCGGCCACGACGACGATGTAGACCCCCTGCAGCCGACCGCGCATGGCATCGGTCGCCGCGCTCTGCAGCATCGTCGAGCGAAGGGCGGCGGAGGCGGCGTCGGCGGCCCCACCGAGGGCGAAGAAGACGGCCGCCACCCAGAGCCAGGGCAGGGCGGAGCCGCCGGCCAGTCCCACCGCGGTCCCGAATCCGATGATCGCGGCGCCCCACACGACGATGGCGGCGGCCACCGCGCGGCCCTGCAGCTCGACCCGGGAGATCCAGCCGGAGAAGACCCCGCCGAGGAAGCTGCCGGCCGGCATCGCGGCGTAGAGCACCGCGAAGGCCAGGCCGCCTCCCGCGGGGCCACCGAAGTTGACGTCGGCCATCTCCGGGATCAGCGCCCGGGGCATGCCGCAGATCATCGCGATGAGGTCGACGACGAAGGACATGAGCAGCACCGGCTGGGTGCCCAGGTAGCGGAAGCCGTCGATGACCGAGCGCAGCCCGGGGGAGGAGCCGGCGACCCGCTCGACCGGGAGCGGCGGCAGGAGCAGCACCGCCCGCAGCGTCGCGAAGAGGAAGACCGTGTCCACGAGGTAGAGCCAGGAGAAGCCGAGGACCGGGATGAGTGCGCCGCCCACGAGTGGCCCTGCGATCGCGCCGCCGGTGAAGACGGTCATGTTCAGGGCGTTCGCCGCCGGGAGCAGCTGCGGGGACATGATCCGTGGCAGGACCGCCGATCGGGTCGGCTGGTTCACCGCGAAGCAGGCCTGCTGCAGGGAGAAGACCCCGAGCAGCAGCCAGACGTTCTCGTTGCCCAGCGCCGCCTGCAGGAAGAGCAGGCCCGAGGTGAGGATCAGGCCGGACGTGGTGAGGGTGAGCAGGCGGCGACGGTCGAAGTGGTCGGCCAGCGAGCCGCCGTAGAGCCCGAAGACGACGAGGGGTACGAGGCCGAAGAGCCCGGTCAGGCCGACGTAGGCGCTCGACCCGGTGATCGCGTAGATCTGCGCCGGCACCGTGACCACGGTCAGCTGTGCCCCGATGACCGTGATGATCTGCGCGTTGAAGAGGCGCCGGTACTCCGGCACCTGCAGGGGGCGGGTGTCGGCCAGCAGGGCCCTCACGCGAGGCACCGCGTCACCCTAGACCCCCACCCCCTGCGGTGCGAGTTTGCCGAGCAGGCGGAACCCGTCGACCAGGTGACTCGCGGGTACGACACCACCCTCAGGTGTCGAGGACCGACAGAACCTTGATTCTCCGGCGGTCGTGTCGCCGGGGACGCCGAGCATGGTGCAGTACCCGCGAGTAGCAAACGGATGCTGCGGATGACGGACTTGCGTGCAGCCCGTCGAGGCTGGCGTCCGGCCCTTCGAGGCTCCGGCCGCAGGCGGCCTCCACGTCGCCCACGCGGAACGTGGGACCCGAGGGACCGTGCGGTCGAGGTCAGCGGGCGAGGAGGGCCTGGACGAAGACGCGCTCGATGTCGTCGGGGGTCTCGGCGATGTAGGACGTACCGCCCGTCTCGTCCGAGATCCTCTGCAACGCATCGGGGTCCGCCTCGCCCATGCCGATGGTGACGACGCGCACGGGCTTGTTGGAGTCGTATGCGCCGTCCAGCTTCTTCAGCAGCTGCTGGAGGCTGAGGCCACCGGACGGGTCGTCGTTCTCGCCGTCGGTGAAGACCACGACCGAGTTGACGTAGTCGGGGTCGTAGTCCTCGGCCATCTTCTGGTAGCTGGCCCAGACCGAGTCGTAGAGACCGGTGTCGCCCTCGATGAGGTCCTCGGATTCCTCGACGATGTCGGCCATCTCCTCGCGGTGGGTCTGCGATCCCTGCCGGGAGTCGAGGCGGGCCACCTTCGCGATGGACTCGTAGTCCTTCTTGCCGTCGCGCTCGGAGCTGAAGACCCAGGCGCCGACCTGGCTGCCGTCGGGCAGGATGTCCAGACCCTTCTCGAGGGAGCCCTGGGTGACGTCCCAGCGGCTCATGCCCGGGGTCGGGCTGTCCCACTTCATCGACCCGGAGACGTCGATGAGCGCGAGCATCCGCATGTCGGTGCGCAGCGTGTCCCACTGCTCGACGGCGTCGACCCGCTCACTGCGGGAGAGCGGCTCGAGCTCGTCGAAGTCGGCCGCCTCCTGCCCGTCGATGGTCGGGCCCTCCTTGCCGTCGGAGGTGCGGAAGCCGGCCTTGGTCAGCGCCTTCCGGACCTCCAGCGACCCGAGCTCGGTCCGCGCGGAGTCGACGGCGTCGCCGAGCTCACCCTCGAGCTCGGGGTTGGTGATCCACGGGTAGTCCAGGCTCAAGGTGCCCTTCTCGGGGATCACGGTGTGCAGTGGCGGGGCCTTCTCGTGCTTCTTGTCCCACTCGGCGACCTGCTGCTCGGAGGCGGGGAAGGGGTCGGTCGAGGCCGGGTCGCCCTCGTAGTCGGCCAGCAGCTTCTCCACCGACGGAGCGGAGAAGCGGGAGAGGAAGATCAGCCGCTTGCCGGTCTCCAGACCGATCTGGTCCGGCTCACCGATGCGGCTGGCGTGGAAGGCCAGTCGGCTGGCGGTGTCGACATCCGGGTTCGCCATGCGAAGGGTGCCCTGGTCCCGCAGGAGGGTGCCCCAGGAGGAGATCTCGGAGGGGGCCTCCTCCGCCTCGGACCCGACGGCGAGGGTCACGGGCGACGTCGCGATGGACTGCCCGGAGACCCAGTGGCCCTCCGTCTTCTCGTCGTCGAGCGCGTCGATCCAGGTGGAGCTGCTCGGGACCCACACGTCGGGGGCGTGGCCCTCGTTGATGCTCTTGGCGGCCTGGGCGGAGTCGGTCGAGCTGACCTCGAAGTCGGCGCAGTCCTGCTTCTTCTCCACCTCCTGCAGCGCCTTGTCCAGCGCGTCGGAGATCTCCGGTGCGGCGGCGACCACGATCGGGTCCTCGCACGAGGAGGCCTCGTCATCGTCGTCCCCGCCGAAGGCGAGGAAGCTGCCACCGAGGCAGAGCAGGAGCACGAGCAGGATGGCGAGGAGGATGACCCACCAGGGCCACCCCCTTCGGGAGGAACCGTGTCGTCCACCCCGCGTGCCGGCCGTCGCCGCGCCGCCGGAGGAGGAGGGGGTGTCCTCGTCCCACAGGTCGTGGCGCCGTCCAGGCCGCTCGGCTCCCTCGCCGCTCATCTGATTGCTCCTCCATCGGCCCGCCGCAGGCCGGTCGTGATCCTCGGTCTCCCGACCGACAAGTATGACCACACAGGGGACCACAGGTGCGCGGGGCGTGGCGCCGGGCTGTTGCCGGTATCACGTGGCCGATACGCCGCCGGCGATGCGGACCTGATGCGCCGGCCGGGGATGC
>CAYLUX010000027.1:0-23904 GCA_964386935.1 uncultured Janibacter sp. | reverse complement strand
AGGACTGGCGATCGGCCTGCTGCGCGGCCGGGGCGGCAAGGACAAGGAGCTGCCGGAGCAGCACCGGCCACCGGAGCGTCCGAAGGGCACCACCGACCACCGCAGCGGCTCGATCGTCCTCGACCGGCCCAGCGACCACGCCAAGCCGCAGGCGCCCCCGGAGGAGTCGCCGAAGACCGAGGCCGAGCCCGCGCAGGAGGCGCCGGCGAAGGGGGAACCCGCCGAGCCGATGACGCCGGAGGGCAAGACCGCGGAGGCGAAGGCCGAGCCGACGACCGCTCCCGAGGCGAAGCCGGACGAGCAGCCGAAGCCGGCCGAGGAGACGAAGCCGGCCGAGCCGGCCGGGGACGGCGAGCAGGCCGGGACCGTCGAGGAGTCCCCGGAGGCGGAGGCCCCGGTCGAGGGGGATGCACCCGAGCGCGCCCGGACGGCGCCGCCCGTGGCGCCGACCCCGGAGCAGGAGAGCCCGGAGCAGGAGACCACCGAGCCCGAGACCACCGGCGAGGAGCCGGCGGCGGAGGCCGACGCCACGGCGGTCACGCCGGAGCAGGCCGCGCAGGAGCCGCCGGTGGAGACCCCGGCGCCGACCCGGGACCGGATGCGCAACCTGCGGGTGCGCCTCGCCCGCTCCAACGGCGCGATCGGCAAGGGCCTGCTCGCGCTGCTCTCCCAGGGCAGCCTGAGCGAGGAGGACTGGGAGGACGTCGAGGACACCCTGCTGGCCGCCGACCTCGGCATCGAGCCGACGACCGAGCTCGTGGACTCCCTCCGCGAGCACGTCTCCGTCGACGGCACCACCGACCCGGAGGTCGCCAAGGACTGGCTCTACCAGGACCTCCTGAAGCTGGTCGACCCGAGCATGGACCGCGGGCTGGCCGCCAGCCGCGTCGACGGGCGCCCGGCCTGCATCCTCGTCGTGGGCGTCAACGGCACCGGCAAGACGACCACCGTCGGCAAGCTCGCCCGCGTGCTCGTCGCCAACGACCGCGACGTCGTCCTCGGCGCGGCGGACACCTTCCGGGCCGCCGCCGCGGACCAGCTGGAGACGTGGGGCGCGCGCGTCGGCGTGCCGACCATCCGCAGCGACCGCGAGGGCGCCGACCCCGCCGCCGTGGCCTTCGACGCCGTCAAGGCCGGCGCGGACACCGAGTCCGACGCGGTGATCATCGACACCGCCGGCCGGCTGCACAACAAGGTCGGTCTCATGGACGAGCTGGCCAAGGTCAAGCGCGTCATCGAGAAGCAGAGCCCGATCGACGAGGTGCTCCTCGTCCTCGACGCGACGACCGGCCAGAACGGCCTGGCGCAGGCGAAGGTCTTCGCCGAGGCCGTCGACATCACCGGCGTGGTGCTGACCAAGCTCGACGGGACCGCCAAGGGCGGCATCGTCGTCGCGGTGCAGCGCACCCTCGGCGTGCCGGTCAAGCTCGTGGGCCTCGGTGAGGGCGCCGATGACCTGGCTCCCTTCGTGCCGGAGGCCTTCGTCGACGCCATCGTCGGCTGACCACCGCCCGGAGCGACGACGAGGGCCCCACCGCCGATCGGCGGTGGGGCCCTCGTCGCTGACGGGTCAGGTGTACTGGTTGAAGGTGAAGTACGCGCGGACCTGGCCGCCGTCGATGACCGCCCACTCCACCGTGACGTAGATGTTGGAGGTTCCCGACCCGTCGCGGGCCGGGCCCTCGCACGTGGCGGTGCGGCCCTCGACGTAGACGAGGTCGTTCGAGCAGGAGACCTGGGAGAGGGGGTAGCCGGTCTTCTGCGCGATCTCGCTCTCCAGCTCCGAGGAGGACATCGTGTACTGGGGGTCGGTGTTCGGCGTGGAGCCGGCCGGCGTGGGCGGCACGCTCTGGGACTCCCCGAAGGTCGGCTCGCTGCTGCTCGGCGAGCTGGTCGGGGAGTCGCTCGTCGTCGAGGAGTCCGTCGTCGAGGAGTCGGTCTCCTCGTCGGTCGTGGACTCGCTCTCGTCGTCCGTCGACTCGTCCGAGGACTCCTCGGTCGAGTCATCGCTGCTCGAGCTGCTGCTGGAGTCGCTCTGGTTCACGAGGTACACCGCGCCGCCGCCACAGCCGCAGATGATCAGCAGCGCGACGACCGCGCCCGCGATCCAGGCCCAGACCGGGACACCCCCGCTCTTCTGCGGCGGCTGACCGTACCCGCCGCCGTAGCCGGACGGGTCCTGGCCGTAGGCCGGCTGACCCTGCCCGTACGGCGGCTGGCCGGACTGCCCCTGCCCGTACGGCGGCTGGCCGGACTGCCCCTGGCCGAAGGGGTTGTGGTCGGGCTGGCCCGGTCCTGGTGGGGGCGGGGGTGGGGTCGTCATGGGTCTCCCTGCTGCTGCTGGTTCGTCCCGGAGGAAGAACATGCCGGCGTCCCCCCCGGGAGCATGTAACGGTGTCCGGCAACCCAACGGTAAGCGAAAGCGGCCACAGCACGGGAACCCGGCACTGTGATGAGCGCCCCTGCCGGTCGCGCCCACCAGTGGGAGGCACGCAACATCGCAGCCACCGCCTCGTGGCCCGAGGCGATGACCCCGTCGGAGGAGACCCACTGCAGGGCCTCCTCGCACTGCTGTCGGGTCAGCCCAAGGCGGCCCAGATCCGCCTCCTGGAAGGGCAGGACGTCGAAGTCATCGGGGGAGCGGCGCAGCCGCTCGGCGGTGAAGCGGGCCAAGGAGCTGCACACCCCGCAGCCACCGTCGAAGACGAGTACGGCTCGCACGGCATCCTCCTCCTGCTCGTGGCCCCGGCCTCAGACCGCGGACCGTGTGAAGCTGAGGTAGAACTGGACGTTCTCCGGGCCGGTCACCACGGCCCAGTCCACCTCGACCTCGACCTCGACGGAGTCACCCTCCGGGGTGCTGCTGGTGCACGTCATCGTGCTGCCCTCGACGAGCACCAGGTCCTCCGGGCAGGAGACCTCCCCCTCGGTCGCGTCGTCGAGGCCGTCGGCCACGTGCTCCTCGACCTTGTCGGCGGGCAGGAGCACGCTGGCGTCGGTGTTCGGCGGGGCGTCCGGCGGCGGCTCCGTGCCCTCGTGCGTCGTCGGTGAGGAGGAAGGCCCCAGGTTCCCGTAGAGGACGACGCCGGCGACGGCCGTGCCCATGCAGCAGAGCAGCAGCAGGAAGGCGACGACGCCCCCGACGACCCAGACCCACACGGGCGTCCCCCGGCGCTGCGGGACGAAGGGGGTCTGCCCGGCCCAGGGGTTGCCGGGCCACGGGGGAGGCGGTGTGCTCATCAGCGGCCACGGTAGGGCAGCGCGGGCCCCGGCGGTGGCCGAGGGTGTGCACGGACACCTCGCCACAGCAGATAGCCTTGGCCGGGTGTTCACCAGCCTGTCCGACCGCCTGACCGCGACCTTCAAGAACCTCCGCGGCAAGGGGCGCCTGTCCGAGTCCGACGTCAACAAAACCGTCCGGGACATCCGGATGGCCCTCATCGACGCGGACGTGGCGCTGCCCGTCGTCAAGGAGTTCACGAAGGCGGTGCGCCACCGGGCCACCGGCTCCGAGGTGTCCCAGGCGCTCAACCCCGCCCAGCAGGTCATCAAGATCGTCAACGAGGAGCTCGTCGAGATCCTCGGCGGCAACACCCGCTCGATCCAGCTGGCCAAGCGGCCGCCGACCGTCATCATGCTCGCCGGCCTGCAGGGCTCGGGCAAGACGACCTTCGCCGGGAAGCTCGGTGCGTGGCTGAAGGAGCAGGGCCACACGCCGCTGCTCGTCGCAGCGGACCTGCAGCGCCCCAACGCCGTCACCCAGCTCGAGGTCACCGGTGAGCGCGCCGGTGTCCCGGTCTACGCACCCGAGCGCGGCAACACCGGTGGCCACGACGCGACGCTGGAGAGCGGCGAGGGCACCCGTTCCTTCGGTGACCCGGTCTCGGTGAGCCGCGCGGGTGTCGCGCAGGCCGAGAGCCAGCACCACGACGTCGTCATCATCGACACCGCCGGACGGCTCGCCGTCGACGCCGACCTCATGCAGCAGGCCGCGGACATCCGCGCCGCCGTCGAGCCGGACGAGGTCCTCTTCGTCATCGACGCGATGATCGGTCAGGCCGCCGTCGAGACCGCCAGCGCCTTCCTCGACGGGGTCGACTTCACCGGTGTCGTGCTCTCCAAGCTCGACGGCGACGCCCGCGGTGGTGCCGCCCTCTCGGTCGCCGGCACGACGGGCCGGCCGATCATGTTCGCCTCGACGGGCGAGACCGTGCGCGACATCGAGGTCTTCCACCCCGACCGCATGGCCAGCCGGATCCTCGACATGGGTGACGTGCTCACCCTCATCGAGCAGGCCGAGCGCGCCTTCGAGCGGGGCGAGGCCGAGGAGATGCAGCGGAAGTTCCTCGCCGAGGAGGACTTCACGCTCGATGACTTCCTGCAGCAGATGGCCGCCGTGAAGCGGATGGGCTCGCTGAAGTCGATGCTGAAGATGATGCCCGGCATGGCGCAGAACGCCGCGGCCCTCGACGCCCTGGACGAGCGGGAGTTCGACCGGGTGGAGGCCATCGTGCGCTCGATGACCCCCTTCGAGCGCAGCCACCCCAAGCAGATCAACGGCTCCCGCCGGGCACGCATCGCCAAGGGCTCCGGCGTCCAGGTCAGCGAGGTCAACCAGCTCCTGGAGCGCTTCACCCAAGCGCAGAAGATGATGAAGCAGATGGCCCGCGGCGGCGGCATGCCCGGGATGCCGGGGATGCCCGGCGGCGGGGGCGGCGGCCGCAAGAAGGGCAAGTCCCAGCAGCGCAAGAAGAAGGGCAAGTCCGGCAACCCCGCCAAGCGCGCCCAGCAGGAGCGCGAGGCCGAGGAGCGGGCGAAGCAGCGCTCCGCCGGCTCGGCCGGGGCCGCCTTCGGCGGCGGTGGCCAGGGGGCCGGCATGCCCGACCCCTCGGAGATCGACCCGGCCCAGCTGCCGAAGGGGTTCGAGAAGTTCCTCGGGAAGTGAGGGCCGATGCGCCTGCACTCCACGACCACGGGTGAGACGGGGCCCCGGATCGCCTTCTGCCACGGCCTGTTCGGGCAGGGGCGCAACTGGAGCCAGATCGCCAAGGGCCTTGCGGACGTCGCCCGGCCGACGACCTTCGACATGCCCGACCACGGGCGCTCCCCGTGGACCGAGCGCTTCGACTACGTGGAGATGGCCGAGATCCTCGCCGAGAACCTCGCGGCCATCGGCGGCGAGGAGCGGTGGATCGTCGTCGGCCACTCCATGGGCGGCAAGGTCGTCATGATGCTCGCTCTGCTGCACCCGGAACTCGTGGACCGGCTCGTCGTCGTGGACATGGCTCCCGTCGACTCCTCCGGCGCGAGCGAGTTCCGCGGCTACATCGACGGGATGGAGTCCCTGGACCTGGACCGCATCGGGAGCCGTGCCGAGGCCGACGAGGCGATGACCCCGGTGGCCGCAGACCCGGGCGTGCGCTCCTTCCTCCTGCAGAACCTGCGGCGCGAGGGCAAGGGGTGGCGCTGGCAGGCCAACCTGGCCGTCCTCGGGCGCGACCTGGACCGGATCACCGGGTGGCCCGCGGAGCGCGCGGCGGGGCTCGCCCCCTTCGAGGGGATGGTGCTGTGGCTGGCGGGGGAGCGCTCCGCCTACGCCGACGAGACCCACGAGGAGGCCATGCGGGCCCTCTTCCCCCGGACCCGCCGGATGGTGGTCAAGGGGGCCGGCCACTGGGTGCACTCGGAGAAGCCGGACGTCACCCTCGCGGCGCTGCGGGCGTTCGTCACCGCCGACTGACCCCTCTCGCCACGCGCCACGCGGTGTGATGAGGTGGAGGCGAGAGCACGTCGTCGACCGGAAGGACGCCCATCATGGCCCGCATCGTCGTCATCGGTGGTCACGGCAAGATCGCCATGCAGCTGCACCCCCTGCTCGTCGAGGCCGAGCACCGGGTCACGGCCGTCGTGCGCAACCCGGACCACGTCGCCGAGGTCGAGGGCACCGGCGCGAGCGCCGTCGTCGCCGACGTCGAGCAGCTCGACACCGACGCCATCGCCGAGATCATCGCGGGCCACGACGCGGTCGTCTGGTCCGCCGGAGCCGGTGGCGGGAACCCCAAGCTCACCAAGGCCGTCGACGAGGAGGCCGCCATCCGCTCGATGGATGCCGCCGCCGCGGCGGGGGTGGGCCGGTACGTCATGGTCTCCTACAACGGGGCCGGCCCGGACCACGGCGTGGACCCGCAGACCCCCTTCTGGCACTACGCCGAGGCCAAGGCGAAGGCCGACGAGTACCTGCGCGGCACCAAGCTGGACTGGACCATCCTCGGCCCGAGCGCCCTCACCGACGGCCCGGCGACCGGTTCGATCAACGTGGCCGGTCGGGCCGAGGGCAGCGGCCAGGTCTCCCGTGCCAACGTCGCCCGGGTGATCGTGGAGTCCCTCGAGGCCAACGGGACCGTCGGCCGCATGATCGAGTTCCACGACGGTGGCACGCCCATCGGTGACGCGCTGCGCTGATGCCGCTCCGCTCGGTAGCCTCGGGCCATGGCTGATGTGCTGCACGTCACTGGTGAGGTCCTGCTCTCCGAGGAGGAGAGCGTCGGCGAGCTGTGGGTGATCGACGGGAAGGTCTCCTTCACGCCGCCCGCGTCCGGTGACGTCGAGACGGTCCACGGCTTCGTGCTGCCGGGCTTCGTCGACGCCCACTGCCACGTGGGGCTGGACGCCCACGGTGCGGTCGATGACGAGACGAGCGAGGCCCAGGCGCTCACCGACCGCGAGGCCGGCACGCTGCTGATCCGCGACGCCGGGTCGCCCGCCGACACCCGCTGGATCGACGAGCGGGACGACCTGCCGAAGATCATCCGCGCCGGTCGCCACATCGCCCGGCCCAAGCGCTACATCCGCAACTTCGCGCACGAGGTCGAGCCCGAGCAGCTCGTCTCCCGCGTGCGCGCCGAGGCACGAGCCGGGGACGGGTGGGTCAAGCTCGTCGGTGACTGGATCGACCGGGAGCGGGGCGACCTGGGTCCGCTGTGGCCGCGGGACGTACTCACCGAGGCGATCGCCGTGGCCCACGAGGAGGGGGCGCGGGTGACCGCACACTGCTTCGGCGAGGAGGCGCTGGCCGACTTCGCCGCCGCGGGCACCGACTGCATCGAGCACGCGACCGGGCTGCTGCCCGAGACGATCCAGACCTTCGCCGACCAGGACATCGCGATCGTCCCGACGCTGGTCAACATCGAGACCTTCCCGCAGATCGCGGCCCCCGCGGCCGAGAAGTTCCCCGGCTACCACCGGCACATGCTCGACCTGCACGCGCGGCGCTACGAGACCATCGCCGCCGCACGGGAGGCCGGGGTGCGGGTCTACGTCGGCACCGACGCGGGAGGCTCGCTGCCCCACGGGCTCGTCGCGCAGGAGATGGAGCAGCTGACCCGGGCGGGCTTCTCCTCCCGGGACGCGCTCGCCGCGGGCACCTGGGGCGCCCGGGAGTGGCTGGGCCGCCCCGGCATCGACGAAGGGGAGGACGCCGACCTCGTCGTCGTGGCCGAGGACCCCCGCCAGGACGTGCGCACCTGCCTGGACCCGGAGCACGTCATCCTCCGGGGCGCCCGGGTCGCCGGTCGGTAGCTCCCCTTCGTCCCGACCCGTGGGGACGTCAGACGTGCTCGGCGGCGGGCACGTCGTGCCGCTCCGGCGACTCCGGCGCCGCCTTGTCCCGCAGGTGGCCGCGCACCGCGACCGTGACGGCACCCACCCAGACCGCGAGGACCGCGGCGTACATGCCCGGGCCGACGAGCGCGTCGCCCCCGATCGCGAGCAGGAAGGTGCGGGCGTTGGTGAGCAGGATGAGCCCGCCGACGAGGGTGCCCATGACGCGGGCCGGCATCAGCCGCACGACCCAGGCGGCGAAGGGGGCGGCGATGACACCGCCGAGCAGCAGCGCACCGACGACCGCGAAGGGGATCTCGGAGGTGCTCAGCCCGAGCAGGAAGCCGGCGCTGGCCCCGAGGGTGACGACGAACTCGGCGGCGGCCATGGTGCCGACCACCTTCCGGGGCTCCATCCGCCGCGAGGCGAGCAGTGTCGAGGACCCGACCGGGCCCCAGCCGCCACCTCCGACGGCGTCGAGGAAGCCGGCCACGACGGCCAGCGGGGAGAGGAACCACCGGGGCAGGTTGCCCGACCGGATGGCCGGGCCCGACCGGTCGAAGGCGAACCGGGCCAGGATGTAGACCCCCATCCCGAAGAGGATGACCGCCACGACGGGCGTCGCGGCGTCGGCGGGGATCGAGGTGAGGAAGGTCGCCCCCACGAAGGCCGAGAGCCCGCCCGGGACCGCCAGCCAGAGGATCTTGCTCCAGTCGATGTTGCCGAATCGCCAGTGGGAGAGGCCCGAGGCTGCGCTCGTGCCGATCTCGGCCAGGTGGGTGCTCGCCGAGGCGATCGCCGGGGAGATGCCGGCGGTCAGCAGCACGGTGGTCGAGGTGATCCCGAAGGCCATCCCGAGTGCGCCGTCGACCAGCTGGCCGGCGAGGCCCGCCAGGGCGATGAGAAGCAGCATGCGCATGTCTGTGGTTCCTTCACGGTGGGGAGAACTGAACTCCTATAACTCCTACATGTCCAGTGGGAGTTATAGGAGTTGTTTACCGTGGGTCGACACCCCGCGTCAAGGCGCCGCGGCGCGGCCACCCCCTTCGGTGACAATGGGGGCATGCACATCTCCGCACGCTCGGACTACGCGGTTCGCGCCATGCTCACCCTCGCGGGACTCGAGCAGGGCTCGCGGGTGTCGGTCGTGCGGCTGTCGGAGGAGCAGGACCTGCCGCGCAAGTTCCTCGAGACGATCCTCGCGGACCTGCGCCGGGCCTCCCTCGTCACGAGCCGGATGGGGGCCGGGGGCGGCTACTCGCTGGCGCGCCCGGCGGGGGAGATCCACATCGGTGACGTCATCCGGGCGGTGGACGGGCCGCTGGCCGAGGTGCGCGGCGAGCGCCCCCAGGCCACGGCCTACGACGGAGCCGCAGCCCACCTGCAGGCCGTGTGGGTCGCCGTGCGGGCCAGCGTCCGCTCGGTCCTGGACGCCACGACCCTGGCCGACGTCGTCTCCGGTGACCTGCCGGAGGGTGTCCGCCGCGCCCTCGAGCTGCCCGGGGCGTGGGAGAACCGCTGACCGATTGGGGCGGAGGGCCCGGGCTCTGGCAGAATGTCCGGCTGTACCCGTGCGCCGCGACCCCTCTCGCTGCGGCGGACGCCTACACCCCGAGCAGTCGGTACCCCGCGTGTCCCCACCCGGTCTCGCCGCTGCTCATGACACAGGAACAGGAGACCACTTCAGTGGCCGTCAAGATTCGCCTGAAGCGGATGGGCAAGATCCGCGCACCCTTCTACCGCGTCGTCGTCATGGACTCCCGCACCAAGCGGAACGGTCGTGCGATCGAGGAGATCGGGCTGTACCACCCCACCGAGGAGCCCTCGGTGGTCAAGATCGACGGGGAGCGCGCGCAGTACTGGCTCTCCCAGGGCGCTCAGCCCACCGAGGCCGTCGCCGCGCTGCTGAAGCTCACCGGTGACTGGCAGAAGTTCAAGGGCGAGGCCGCCCCCGAGAGCGCGCTGAAGACCCCCGAGGCCAAGCCGTCCAAGAAGGAGCTCTACGAGGCCGCCCTCGCCAGCTCCGACAAGGAGGCCAGCGAGCACGAGGCCATCACGAGCAAGAAGAAGGCCGACAAGGAGGCCGCCAAGGAGCAGGCTGCCGAGGAGCCGGCCGCGAAGGAGGACGCCCCGAGCGCCCCCGCCGACAACCCCGAGGCCTGACGTGCTCGACGAGGCGCTCGAGCACCTGGTCACCGGGATCGTCGACCACAAGGACGACGTCGTGGTCCGGAGCAAGAACCTGCGCCGCGGTCAGGTCCTCGAGGTGCGCGTGCACCCCGACGACCTCGGCCGGGTGATCGGTCGCTCCGGCCGCACCGCCTCGGCGCTGCGCACCGTCCTCGGTGCCCTCTCCGACGGTGAGAAGGTCCGGGTCGACATCGTCGACACCGACCGCGAGGGCTGAGCCCAACCGGTCCCCACAGCGAAGGGAGCCTGCACCCACCCGGGTGCAGGCTCCCTTCGCCGTGCGGCGGGCACGTAGGTTTGTGCCCATGACACCTGAGCAGGGCGCCGTCGTCGCCCGCATCGGCAAGCCGCACGCGTTGCGCGGTGAGGTCACCGTGCAGCTGCACACCGACGACCCCGAGGCTCGCCTGGTGCCCGGCGCCGTCTTCGAGACGGTCGCCGAGCCGGGCTCCGGTGTGCCCCGCGAGCTCACGCTCGCCACCGTCCGCGTGCACCGGGGGATCTGGCTGCTCGGCTTCGAGGGGATCCCGGACCGCACCGGGGCGGAGTCGCTGCGCGGCACCCGGCTGGTGCTCGCGAACGACGCCGAGGACGACGAGGAGGGCTGGTACGAGCAGGATCTCGCCGGGCTGCAGGCGGTCGCCCCCGACGGCAGCGTGGTCGGCGAGGTCGTCGGTCTCGACCTCGGTGCCGCCCAGGACCGGCTGCGGGTGCTCCGCCCGGACGGCAAGGAGGCCCTGGTGCCCCTCGTGGAGCAGATCGTGCCGAACATCGACCTCGAGGCCGGCGTCGTGGTCGTCGACGCCCCGCCCGGCCTGCTCGACCTGGACTCGGTGGAGGACTGAACGGGTGCGCATCGACGCCGTCACGATCTTCCCCGACTACCTGGCCGCCCTCGACCTCTCGCTCATCGGCAAGGCCCGTCGCGAGGGAATCATCGACCTGCGGGTGCACGACCTGCGCGACTTCACCCACGACCGCCACCGCACCGTCGACGACACTCCCTACGGCGGTGGCGCCGGCATGGTGATGAAGGCCCAGCCGTGGAGCGAGGCGCTCACCCACGTGCTCGACTCCGCCGACGAGCGCACCGGCGACACCCCGATCCTCGTCGTGCCCGGTCCCGGCGGCGAGCGCTTCAGCCAGACGATGGCACGCGAGCTGGCGGAGGCGCCGTGGCTCGCCTTCGCCTGTGGCCGCTACGAAGGCATCGACGAGCGGGTGTACGACTGGGCCGCCGAGCGCATGGAGGTGCGCGTCGTCTCCCTCGGCGACTACGTCCTCAACGGGGGAGAGGTCGCAGTCCTCGCCATGGTCGAGGCGGTCGGCCGGCTGCTGCCGGGCGTCGTCGGCAATGCCGAGTCCCTCGTCGAGGAGTCCCACGAAGGGGGCCTGCTCGAGTACCCGATCTACACCAAGCCGTCCGTGTGGGACGGCGGCGACGGGGTGGAGCGCGCCGTCCCGGAGGTCCTCCTCGGGGGCAACCACGCCGCGATCGCGACGTGGCGCCACGAGCAGCGCCTGGAGCGCACCGCCGCCCGACGGCCCGACCTGCTCCACGAGTCCGCCACCACCGGTGCCCTGGCCGATCTCGACCACGCGGTCGCGACCCCGGCCGACGCCGCCGAGCTGGCGGTGCTGCAGAAGGCCTGCTGGATCGAGATGGTCTCCTCCGCCGAGAACTGGTGGGGCGCACCGGCCGAGGACGCGGAGACCGTGGCGACGGACCTCGAGCACTGGAGCACCCACGTCTTCCGCTCCGGAGGTCGCCTCGTCGGCTCGGTCCGGGTGCGCCGGGACCCCGACGAGCCCACGACCTGGCAGATCGGCCGGCTGATGGTCGCCCCCGACCTGCAGCGCCGCGGCCTCGGGCGGGAGCTGCTCGCCCACGCCGAGTCGTTGGCGCCCTCGGACGTGGACACCTACTGGCTCAACACCGGCGCCGACCAGCCGAGGCTGCTGCGGATCTACCGCAAGGCCGGCTACCGCGTCGTCGGCGAGGGGGAGGGGCCGGGCACGGTGGACCTGACCCGGCGTCGGCGGGGCTGAGCCCTGCCCCGGTGACGGCGATTTCCGGTCACGGCCCTCCTCTGGCAGAATCGCCTACTGCGCTCTGAAGGGCCGCCCCTGCCACAGGGGGAGTACCGGATCGTTCGTCGTGACAGCGACGACCCCGGTGCGCGGCGGCGAGTGCACTCCTCTCCCAGGAACACGAGGGCGGGCGACCTGTGGCGCCTGCAGGAAGCGATCAGCGCCATGCAGCGTTTCGACGAGCTCGACAAGAAGTCCATGCGGGACGACATCCCCAAGTTCGGCCCCGGTGACACCGTCAAGGTGCACGTGAAGGTCGTCGAGGGCAACCGCAGCCGTGTCCAGGTCTTCCAGGGCGTGGTCATCCGCATCCACGGCGCCGGTGTCGGCGAGACCTTCACCGTCCGCAAGGTCTCCTTCGGTGTCGGCGTGGAGCGCACCTTCCCGGTGCACACCCCCTCCGTCGAGAAGATCGAGGTGGCCACCCGCGGTGACGTGCGCCGCGCGAAGCTGTACTACCTGCGCGACCGGGTCGGCAAGGCCGCCCGGATCCGCGAGCGCCGGGAGACCTCCTCCAACTGATCCCGGCCGGCCGATGAGGCCGCCGCGACCGACGATGCCGGTGGAGCCCACCCGCGACGCGTCCGACCCGACCCCCACCGACCCCTCGGTGGGGGTCGGGTCACGTCGCGGGCGGCGGCTGCTGCTCCCCGTCGGCATCGGGGTGCTGCTCGTGCTCCTGCTGCGTGCCTTCGTCGTGCAGTCCTTCCACGTGCCGACCCCCTCGATGGAGCCGACGGTGGCGGCCGGGGACCGGGTCGTCGTGACGAAGATCGGCGCCTCGCAGGTCGAGCGGGGGGACATCGTCGTCTTCGACGGGACCGAGAGCTTCGCCGGCAGCGAGCGTCCCCCCTTCGTCCCGGACGGCGAGCTCGGCCGCATCCTCTCCGCGATGACCTCCACCTTCGGCCTCGACCTGGGGGAGAAGGACTACCTCAAGCGGGTCGCCGGCGTCGGCGGCGACCTGGTCGCCTGCACCACGGAGGGCGGACTCGTCGTCAACGGTCGTGCCGTGAGCGAGCCGTGGCTCGCCGAGGGGGAGAGCGCCTGCGCCACCCCCTTCGAGGTCCGGGTGCCACCGGGGCGGCTCTTCCTGCTCGGCGACAACCGCTCGCACTCGGCGGACTCCCGCGCCCACCTCGGTGACCCCGGTGGTGGCATGGTTCCCGTGGACGAGGTGCTCGGTCACGTCACCTGGCGGTACTGGCCCCTCGGTCGGTGGGGGCCGGTGGACGGCTGAGAGCGACACGGGCGCGGGGTCGGGTGCGGCGTCCGCGGGCGCCAGCGGTGATACTGGGAAGCGACGAGCGCCGGCACCGGCGTAGCGAAGGAGTCTTGTGGCACACGATCCTGATTCGGCCCACGGAGAGGCCGAGGACGAAGGGCGCGCCCGCACGCGGTCCGAGCGCCACCGAGGCCGCACCCGCGGCGGTGGCCTCGGAGGGAGCATCGCGGCGGGCGCCAAGGAGATCGTCATCATCCTGGCGATGGCGCTGGTGCTCTCCTTCGTCGTCAAGACCTTCCTCGTCCAGGCCTTCTTCATCCCCAGCGAGTCGATGGAGGACACCCTCCTCGTCGGGGACCGGGTGATCGTCTCGAAGCTGACGCCGGGCCCCTTCGACATCGACCGCGGCGACGTCGTCGTCTTCGACGACCCGGGCGGCTGGCTGGACCAGCCGGCGCCGGCGGACCGCGGGCCGGTCCTCGACGGGCTGCACGACACGCTCGTCTTCGTCGGCCTGCTGCCGGACACCTCCGAGGGCCACCTCATCAAGCGCGTCATCGGCCTGCCGGGCGACAAGGTCGAGTGCTGCGACTCCGAGGACCGCCTCCTCGTCAACGGCGAGCCCATCGACGAGAGCTCCTACGTCCGGCCCGGCTCGAAGCCCAGCGAGGTGGAGTTCAACATCGTCGTCCCCGAGGGGCACCTGTGGGTCATGGGTGACAACCGCGGTGAGTCCTCCGACTCCCGCTTCCACGACCCGGACGGCACCGGTGAGGAGGGGTCGGTCCCGATCGACCTCGTCGTCGGCAAGGCCTTCGTCAAGATCTGGCCGCTGGACCGGATCTCGATGATCGACTCCCACGACGACGTCTACTCCGACGTGCCGCCCGCCGGCTCCCAGGCCCTCGCGGAGACGGAGGCACGGTGAGGCCGGCCCGGCGCACCACCCGCTCCTCGCGCCCCAGCCTGCGCCTGGAGCGGGAGCTGCAACGGCAGGGCCACCGGGTGCTCGCCGGCATGGACGAGGTCGGCCGCGGGGCGCTCGCCGGCCCGGTGAGCGTCGGGGTCGTCGTCATCGACGAGACCTGCCGCAGCGCCCCCACCGGGGTGCGCGACTCCAAGCTGCTCACCCCCGCCGCGCGCACGGCCATGGTCCCGAAGCTGCGCCGCTGGGCCCTCGGGCACGCCGTCGGCCACGCGCAGCCCGCCGAGATCGACCGGATCGGGATCATGGCGGCCCTCCGGCTGGCCGGCACCCGGGCCCTGGCGCAGGTCGGCGTGCCCGTGGACCTGGTCATCCTCGACGGCAACCACGACTGGCTCACCGACCCCGAGCAGGTGGGCCTGCTCGCCGAGCTGGGGGAGGGGGCCGCCACGCCGCCTGTGCACACGATGATCAAGGCGGACATGCGGTGCAGCTCCGTGGCCGCGGCCTCGGTGCTGGCCAAGGTCGAGCGTGACTCGATGATGGTCGAGCTGGCCGCCACCCACCCGCAGTACCTGTGGGAGGAGAACAAGGGCTACTCCGCGGCCGCCCACCTGGCCGCCCTCGCCGAGCACGGGGCCTGCGAGCAGCACCGCCGCTCGTGGTCCCTCCCGGGTGTCGAGGAGTCGACGGCGAGGGTGGAGGATGGCCGTGAGCAGCCGGACGAGAGGCTCGTGTCCGCAGCGACCGCCGAAGGGAGGACCCGATGAGCTCGGAGGACCTGGAGAAGTACGAGACCGAGATGGAGCTCGCGCTCTACCGCGAGTACCGCGACGTCGTGCACCTCTTCAGCCACGTGGTCGAGACCGAGCGACGCTTCTACCTCGCCAACAGCGTGGACGTGAAGGTCCGTGGTGAGGGGGCCGAGGTCTACTTCGAGGTGACGATGGAGGACGCGTGGGTGTGGGACATCTACCGTCCGGCGCGCTTCGCGAAGCAGGTGCGGGTGGTCACCTTCAAGGACGTCAACGTCGAGGAGCTGGCCCGGAACGAGCTGAAGGTGCCGGACGGCCCGTTCTGACCCGCTGACGGACCCCGTCCACGACGAGCGCCAGACCGAGGTGGAAGTCGGACTCCTTCAGGACCTCGTCCTCGATCGCACCGGCGCTCGCGGCCTGCAGGTGGGTCTGCTCCTCCATCGTGTGGCCGAGGACGAAGTGCAGCAGCGTGCGGGTGGCGACGCGGACGCCTTCGTCGTCCAGGCCGGACTCGGCCAGGACGGCCGCGATGGCCTCCTCGGGCGCACCGCCCCCGGTGCCGAGGGCCCGGACGGTCGCGACGAGCTCGGCGCCGTCCCGGTGGGCGAGCAGGGCGTCGCGCAGCGTGGAGCAGGCGGCCGTGAGCTGCTCGTCCCAGGCGCCCTTCGTGGTGCCGTCGGCGCTGGGGCCCCGGAGCAGCAGCGTGTCGGCGACGGCGCCGAGCAGCGTCTGCTTGTTCGGGAAGTGGTGGTACAGCGCGCTCGCCCGCACGTCGAGCTCCATGGCCAGGCGGCGCATCGTCAGGTCCCCCAGACCGTGGGCGTCGAGCACGGTCAGGGCCCGGTCGATGACGTCACCTCGACGATTGACCACGCGATGCTCCTTGGTGAGGCAGGTTTGACGGCGGGAGGACCCCACCATAACCTGAACGCTGTTCATCTCCTGAACGCCGTTCAGGCTCCCTTCGCCACCACCCACAGGACCCACCCATGACCGTCGTCCGTCGCCGCTCCACCTCCACCGACCTCGCGCTCATCGCGGCCTTCGCCGCGCTGGTGGCGGTGTCGGCGATCCTGCCCGCGCTCAACATCGCCGGCCCGGTGCCCATCACGCTGCAGACCTTCGCGGTGCTGCTCTGCGGGGCGGTGCTCGGCGCCCGCCGCGGGTTCCTCGCGGTGCTGCTCTACGTGGTCGTCGGCGCCGCGGGGCTGCCCGTCTTCTCCGGCGGGGCCGGGGGCCTCGGCGTCCTCGCCGGGCCCACTGCGGGCTACCTCGTCGGCTTCCCCTTCGCTGCTGCGCTCTGCGGGTTCCTCGTCGAGCGGGTGCCCCGCCGCCTCGGGGCGCGGAGCATCCCCTTCGTCTTCCTCGCGGGCCTGGTCGGCAGCGCGGTCTTCATCCACACCGCCGGGATGGCCGGGCTCGTCGTGCGTGCCGACATGACCTGGGCCCAGGCCTTCGACACAGACAAGATCTTCTGGATCGGGGACGTCATCAAGAACGTAGTCATGGCGCTCGTCGCGACCGCTGTCCACCGCGCCTTCCCGGACCTGCTCGACCGTCCGGTCGCGGCGGCACCTGCGGCGAGCGCCGCGGCCGAGGAGCGCGCGGACGCGTGAGCCGGCTCGAGCTGCGCGAGGCCTCGTTCCGCCCCACCTCCGATGGGCCGGTCGTCCTGCACCCCACGACGGTGGAGCTGACCGAGGACCGCATCGCCCTCATCGGCGCCAACGGGTCCGGGAAGTCCACGCTCGCGCGGATGTTCAACGGGTTGGTCCCCGCGACCAGCGGGCAGGTCCTCGTCGACGGCCTCGACGTGGCCCGCGAGGGCGGGCGCGTCCGACAGCGGGTGGGCTTCGCCTTCTCCGACCCGTCGGCCCAGCTCGTGATGCCGACCGTCCTCGAGGACGTGGCGCTCTCCCTGCGGCGCACCCACCAGGACAAGAAGGAGCGGCGCGCCGCCGCCCTGGCGACCCTGGAGTCCTTCGGCCTCGGCGGGCGCGGTGACCAGAGCGTGCACACCCTCTCGGGCGGCCAGCGCCAGCTGCTCGCGCTCGCCGGGGTCCTCGCCACCTCGCCCTCGGTACTCGTGGCGGACGAGCCGACCACCCTCCTCGACCTGGGCAACAGCCTGCGCATCGGGGAGCTGCTCTTCTCCCTCGAGCAGCAGCTGCTGCTCGTCACCCACGACCTCGACCTCGCCGCCCGGTGCGACCGGGTCCTCGTCATCGACTCGGGACGGGTGGTCCACGACGGCCCCGCACCCGAGGCCGTCGAGCACTACCGCGCGCTCGCGGGGGCTCGGTGAGCGCGCCCGTCCTCCTCGGGGAGTACCGCCCGGGCACCACGTGGCTGCACCGGCTCGGTCCCGGCAGCAAGCTGCTCGGCCTGTGCGCGTGCGCGATCCTGCTCGTTGCCGTCCGCTGGCCACCGCTCGCCGTGGCGGCCGTGCTCGTCGCCCTGGGCCTCGCCCTCGGCTCCGGCATCGGCTGGCGCGAGGCCGGCCGCACGTTGCGCGGCGTGATGATCGTGGCCGTCCTGCTCGGTGCCTGGCTGGTCTGGCAGCACGGGTGGGCCCGTGCCGTGGACTCGGTCGGTGACCTGCTGGCGCTCGTCATGCTCGCCTCGGTCCTGACCCGCACGACCTCGGTCGAGGACATGCTCGACACCGTGACGCGCGGGCTGGCGCCGCTGCGCCGCTTCGGTGCGGATCCCGAGCGGACCGCGCTGACCTTCTCGCTGATGATCCGGGCCATCCCGAGCACCCTCGAGGTCGCGGAGGAGACCCGACAGGCGGCCCTGGCGCGGGGCATGACGCGCAGCCCGCGGGCCCGGCTGGTGCCGCTCGTGATCCGCGTGGTGGCCCGCGCCAGGGCGACCGGCGAGGCGCTGCACGCCCGGGGCATCGACGACTGAGCCGCGGCGGGTGTCGTCCACATCCTCCGGGCGGCGTTGATCCTCCTCCACAGCCGGGAGGAGCCGGTCGGCAGCGGCCCTCGTGACGGCTTCACTGGTCGTGGAGGTGGTCGAGATGACCGGGACACGGCCCACGCGGATGGAGCTCGGGGCGAAGGGGGAGGAGTTCGCCCTGGCGCACCTGGAGCGGGCGGGGATGGAGCTGCTCGAGCGCAACTGGCGCTGTCGTGCCGGCGAGATCGACCTCGTCATGCGCGACGGCGGGCAGGTCGTCGTGTGCGAGGTGAAGACCCGCACGAGCACCCGCTTCGGCGACCCCGTCGAGGCGGTCACGCCGACGAAGCACGCCCGGCTGCGCCGCCTCGCGGGCCTGTGGTTCGCCGAGCACGGGAGTGCGGGCAGCGGGTTGCGGATCGACGTCGTCGGCCTGCTCTTCCACGCCGACGGCACCTACTCCGTCGACCACCGCCGGGGGGTGTGACGATGAGCATCGGCGTGACGAAGGGGGTCGCCCTCCGGGGCATCACCGGCCACCTCGTGGAGATCGAGTGCCACGTCGGCCCGGGCCTGCCCGCCTTCGAGCTCGGCGGCCTGCCGGACCGGGCACTGCGCCAGGCCCCGCAACGGGTGAGGGCGGCCGCACTCTCCGCCGGTACCCCCATCGGGTCCCGGCAGATCACGATCAACCTCTCGCCGGCCTCGATCCCGAAGCAGGGGACCGGCTTCGACCTCGGCCTCGCGATCGCGGTGTACGCGGCCGTCGACGTCGTGCCGGCCACGGCGGTCCGCCCGGTGGCCCACCTGGCCGAGCTCGGGCTGGACGGCAGGCTGCGACACGTCACAGGCGTGCTGCCCGCGGTGCTGGCCGCGCAGCGGGCCGGCTGCGAGCACGTCGTCGTCGCCCCGGAGGACGTGGCCGAGGCCGGCCTCGTCGACGGGATGCGCGTCTCGACCGCAGAGAGCCTCGGTGAACTCGTCGCGGCATACCGGGCGCTGCGTCGTGGGGGTCGGCTCGAGCCCGCTCCTGAGCGCGCCTCCCGAGACGTCGGATCGACCGCGCGCACCGTCGACCTGGCCGACGTCTCGGGGCAGCACGAGGCACGCTCCGCGCTCATGCTCGCGGCTGCCGGTGGGCACCACCTGCTGCTCAACGGGCCGCCCGGGTCGGGCAAGACGATGCTCGCCGAGCGCCTCGTGACGATCCTGCCGACGCTCACCCGGGAGCAAGCGCTGGAGTCACTCGCGGTGCGCTCCCTGCTGGGCGAGGTCCCGGCCACGGGTCTGGACCTGCAGCCGCCCTTCGTCGCGCCGCACCACTCCGCGAGCCTCGCGTCGCTCGTCGGTGGCGGCAGCGGTGCCGTCCTGCCGGGGGCGGTCTCCCAGGCCCACCACGGGGTCCTCTTCCTCGACGAGGCGGCCGAGTTCGGTGCCTCCGTGCTGCAGGCGCTGCGCCAGCCGCTGGAGTCCGGCGAGGTCGTCATCGCCAGGGCGCGCGAGCGCGTGGTCTACCCCGCTCGCGCCCAGCTTGTCCTCGCCGCGAACCCCTGCCCGTGCGGTGAGGGCTACGGCAAGGGGCTCTCCTGCACCTGCCGGCCCACCCAGCGGCGGGCCTACGCGGCTCGGCTGCGCGGCCCGCTCCTGGACCGGGTCGACATCCAGGTGCAGGTGCCCAAGGTCAGCCTGGCCGACCTCAACGAGGCCCCTCCGGACTCGAGCGCCGACGTCGCCGAACGAGTGCTGCAGGCGAGGAAGGCCCAGTACCGGCGGTGGGATCCCCTCGGGTGGCAGCTCAACGGCCAGGTGCCGGGGCCGGTGCTCCGGCGGCGACCGTGGCGGTTGCCGTCGGCCACCACCGCGCCGCTGGACCGGGCGCTCGAGCTGGGGCAGGTCACCGTCCGCGGCTACGACCGCGTGCTCCGGTTGGCGTGGTCCTCCGCCGACCTGCACGGGCGCACCGTGCCCGCTCCGGAGGACGTCGGCCTGGCCCTGATGTACCGCACGCAGGGGGCGGTGGCGGCATGAGCAGCCAGCGGCCTCCCGCTCCCACCGCTGCCGAACGGACCCGCGCCCACGCCATGGTCGACGGCGACGAGCGTCGCGCCCGGATCGCCTGGTCCCGGGTGCTCGAGCCCCGCCGCGAGCGCCCGGGGATCGCCCTGTCGCAGCTGGAGCAGACCATCCACGAGATCGGTCACCCGACCGCGTGGCACCGGCTCGTGGACGGTGATCTGCCCAGGGCCGAGAGCGCTCGGGCCCACGTGCCACACGTCGACGTCGACGCGGAGCTGCAACGGGTCACCCGCGTGGGGGCGCGCGTCGTCGTGCCCGGTGACGCGGACTGGCCCACCGCGCTGGACCACCCGCTCATCCGACCGCACCTGATCCACGTCCGCGGCCAGGGGTGTCTCGCCGACCTGACGCAGCGTGCCGTCGCGGTCGTCGGGTCCCGCGCCGGGACGGGGTACGGCGAAGCCGTCGCCCGCGAGCTCGGCTCCGGCATCGCACGATCGGGTTGGACGGTGATCTCCGGGGCGGCCTTCGGCATCGACGCCGCCGCCCACCAGGGAGGCCTCGTCGTCGACGGGCCCGGCGTGGCCGTGCTCCCGTGCGGTCCGGACCGCACCTACCCCGTGAGCAACCAGCGTCTCGTCGACGCCGTCGCCGAGTCCGGGGCGGTGATCACCGAGCTGGCCACCGGCACCGTCGCGCGCCGCCACCGCTTCCTCGCCCGCAATCGGCTGATCGCCGCCCTCTCGCGGTCCTGCATCGTCGTCGAGGCCGGGCTGCGCTCCGGGTCGCTCAACACCGCGGGCTGGGCGGAGGCTCTCCACCTGCCGGTCGGCGCCGTACCCGGACCCGTGACGCAGATGTCCTCCGCGGGGTGCAACGAGTGGATCCAGAAGACGCGGGCGGACCTCGTCACGGACACCGGCGACGTCCTGGCACTCGCTGGCGCCGTCGGGGAGGCCCCGGACGAGGTGGCCGAGCTGCTCGGCCCCGCACGCCCACTCGACGTGCTCACCGCCGACCAGCGCGGCGTGCACGACCTGCTCTCCCTCCGGGAGGAGCGCGCTGCCGGTGACCTGGCCACCGAGCTGGTCCAGCCCGTCGAGGAGGTCATCGCCATCCTCTCGGTGCTCCAGATCGAGGGGTGGGCCGCGCAGGGCGAGTCCGGCGGGTGGCTGCGCACCCCGGCCGGGTGAACGTGCCACGGTAGGGGCATGACCGATCGCGACGCGCCTGAGCCGCCCCCGGAGTGGGTCACGGCCGTCGTCGCGGACTTCACCGCGCACCTCACCGCCGAGCGCGACCGCTCCCCGCACACGATCCGCGCCTACCGCGGTGACGTCACCGCGGCCCTGACCTGGTGCGCGCAGGACGGCAGCACCGGCGTGGACGACGTCACCCTCACCCAGCTGCGTGCCTGGCTTGGGTCTCTCGCCACCTCGGGAGCTGCCCGGACCACCCTCTCGCGCCGCTCGGCGAGCCTGCGCACCTTCTTCGCCTGGGCGAGGCGCACCGACCGGGTGGGCGCCGACCCGGCCCTGCGGCTGGCTGCCCCGAAACGCACCCGGACCCTGCCCGACGTGCTCACCCGTGAGGGGGCCGGCGCGGTGCTCGACGTCGCGGCCGTCGCCGCGGACGACGAGGACCCCTTGCACCTGCGCAACCGTGCCGTCCTCGAGCTGCTCTACGCGACCGGCGTACGGGTGGGGGAGCTCACCGGGCTGGACGTGGACGACGTCGACCGGGAGCACCGGGTCCTGACCGTCCTGGGCAAGGGGCGCAAGGAGCGCACCGTCCCCTTCGGCCTGCCCGCGGACGCGGCCCTGGCCGCCTGGCTGGAGCGTGGCCGGACCGCTCTGGCGACGGGGGAGTCCGGCCCCGCGCTCTTTCTCGGGCGCCGTGGCCGGCGCATCGACCCCCGCCAGGTGCGCCAGGTCGTGCACGAACTCCTCGCCCACGTCCCGGACGCGCCGGACCTCGGCCCCCACGGCCTGCGGCACTCCGCCGCCACCCACCTGCTCGAGGGCGGGGCGGACCTGCGGATGGTCCAGGAGCTGCTCGGGCACGCCTCGCTCGCGACGACGCAGATCTACACCCACGTCTCGCTCGACCGGCTCCGCCGCAGCTACGAGCAGGCGCACCCCCGCGCCTGAGCCGCGCCGAGGCGCGACTCCTCACTCCATCGGCAGCAGGACCACCCGCTCCGGCCCGTCGAAGAAGGGCAGCGGGTCGCGGTAGCCCTCGCCGGCCTTCGCCCCCAGGTGGAGGCACACCTTCGGCTCGCAGTGCCCGTCCTCGTCGCCGATCCGGCCGATGACCTGCCCCTCCTGCACCCGATCGCCGACGCTCAGGGAGGAGTCGACCGGCTCGTAGGTGCTGCGGATGCCGCTCTCGTGCCGCAGCGTGATCGTGCCGCGTCCGGCGACCCGCCCTCGGTGGGTGACCCGGCCGTCGGCGACGGCCCACACCGGGGCTCCGGTCCGGGTGCCCAGATCGATGCCCCGGTGGCCGGCACCCCACCGGCTCTCCGGTGCCTGGAAGGGGGCGGCGACCCAGGGGTGGTCACCGCCCCCCACCGGCCAGGACCACTGCGGTGTCGGAGTGCCCGCCGGTGCCGTGACGGCGATCAGGAGGGTGATGGCGAGCCCGCTGAGATCCATGCCCCGAGCCTGCCGCGGGGGAGTGCGGGCGGGCAGGGGAGGAGCCCTGCCTGTGGACGGGCGGGAGAGGGCTGCGGAGGCTGTGGACGACTGCGTCCCCTCAGCGGGCGCGGAGCCGGGCCAGCCGACGGCAGGCCTCCTCCAGCACCGGCTCCCGCTTGCAGAAGGCGAATCGCACGAGCGATGCCGTTCGCGAGGGGTCGTCGCAGAAGACCGACACCGGCACGGCGACCACGCCCACCCGCTCGGGCAGCTCGAGGCACCACGAGACCGCGTCCGTGACCCCGAGCGGCGCCGCGTCGGCGACGACGAAGTAGGTGCCCTCCGGGACCGAGACGTCCAGCCCGGCGCCGCGCAGGCCCTCGACCAGCAGGTCGCGCCGGGACTGCAGCGACGCGGTCAGCTCCTCCAGCGGAGCCGGGCCCATCGACAGGGCGTGGGCGACGGCCGGCTGGAAGGGCGCCCCCGAGGTGTACGTGAGGAACTGCTTGACCGTGCGCACCGCCGTCACGAGCTCCCGCGGCCCGCTGACCCAACCGACCTTCCACCCGGTCACCGAGAAGGACTTGCCGGCCGAGCCGACCGTCAGCGTCCGCTCCCACATCCCCGGCAGCGTCGCGATCGGCACGTGCACGGCGCCGTCGAAGGTCATGTGCTCGTAGACCTCGTCGCTGATGACCCACGCGTCGTGCCGGCGCGCGAGGTCCGCGACCAGCCCCAGCTCCTCCCGGGTGAGTACCCGACCGGTCGGGTTGTGCGGGGTGTTGACGAGCACGGCCCGCGTCCGATCGGAGAAGGCGGCAGCCAGTGCCTCCCGGTCCAGGGTCAGGTCGGGGCGAAGGGGGACCGCCCGCCGGACGCCACCGGCCAGGGAGATCCCCGCGGCATAGCTGTCGTAGTACGGCTCGATAACCACGACCTCATCCCCGGGCTCGACGAGGGCCAGCAGGGCGCTCGCGATGGCCTCGGTCGCGCCGGTGGTCACGAGCACCTCGCCGTCGGGGTCGACGGCCAGTCCGTAGCGCTCCTGCTGGTGGCTGGCCACCGCCTCCCGCAGCGGCGGGATCCCCGGACCCGGCGGGTACTGGTTGTGCCCGTCGCTGATCGCCTGCCGGGCCGCCTCGAGCACCTCGGCCGGGCCGTCGGTGTCGGGGAAGCCCTGACCGAGGTTCACCGCGTCGTGCGCGGTCGCCAAGGCGGTCATCCGGGCGAAGATCGTCTCCCCGTAGGGACGCATCCGGCTCACGAGGGGCTGGTCCATGCCCCGACGATAGGTGCCGGGGCGCAGGATTTCCCCCTTCGCCCCCGGCCCGCGTAAGATCAGGGGCACGCCCGGTGTGTCCGGGTGAATACGCGTGTTCCACACCGGGTGACGAGTTCCTCCGAATCCGGGGTCCACCACGGCAGTCCCGACCCGCAAGGTTCGGGCGGGGTGGGCCGGGACACCAGGACCCAACTGACAACGAAAAACGAGGAGGACTTCGGCATGGCCGTCGTCACCATGCGCCAGCTCCTGGAGAGCGGCGTCCACTTCGG
>CAYLUX010000026.1:0-24304 GCA_964386935.1 uncultured Janibacter sp. | reverse complement strand
AGTGCTTCAGCGCCCCCGACATGTACCCGAAGTTCGCGGGCGTGCCGAGCAGGTAGCCGTCCGCGGCGAGGACGTCATCGGCGGTCGCCTCCAGCGCGGGGACGACCTGGACCTCGACCCCTTCGATGTCGGGGTGGCGTGCGCCCTCCAGCGCCGCGTCGAGCAGCGCCTTGGTCGAGCGCGTGGGGCTGTGGTGGACGACGAGCAGACGTGCCATGGCCCCATCGTGCCTCTCTCGTGGCGCCCCGGCCACACCCCCTGCCCTCACACCAGGTGCGAGAGACCGACGATGCCCAGCGGGAGGAGCGCGATCAGGACGATCACGGTGTCCGGCCACCGCCACCCTGCGGGCGCTGCCCAGGTGCGCCGGCCCGCGACCGCGAACCCCCGGGCATCCATCGCAACAGCGAGCGTCGCGGCCGACCCGAGCGAGCGCAGCAGCATCCCGAAGGTGGACTGCCACAGGTGCGCGACCACCGTCCGCGGATGGCGCCAGCTCATCCCGAGACCGCGCAACCGCCGGGCCCAGCCGACCTCGCGCCAGGCCGCCCCGAAGGACTGGATCCGCTGCAGCGCGGCACCGAGGGCGACGACCGGGCGCGGTGGCAGGTGCAACCGCTGGCCGAGGTGGTCGGCGAGGTCGTCCGGGTCGATGAAGGCGAGGACGACGGCCGACGGGACCACGATGTTCAGCATCCGCAGGGCCGCGGACACCGCGGTCCCGACGTCGTGCGACCCGAGCAGCCAGGTGGACCAGCCGACGCTCAGCCCCCCGACGAGCGCGGGCAGCAGCCGGAGCGCCAGCCCGCGCCAGCGGCCGCCGTCGGTCCAGCCGTCCCCGGACCCCGGGACGTTCGCCAGCCCGAGGACCGCACCGACGGCGGTCAGGGCCAGGATCAGCGAGGAGACCTGCCACCCCGGGGAGAGGACCGCGGCGATCATCGGCAGCCCCGCGGCAGCGACGAGCGAGAGCGGCCCGCACGCGGAGAGCACCGCCCGCGCCCGTGGGGCCGGCGATTCCCGCGGGTCCCACGCTCCGCGTGGGTGGTGCGACGAAGGAGGCGCAGGCACCTCACGCACCGCATCGGTCAGCGCGACGAGGTCGGGGTCGTGCGTCGCGACGACCACGCCTCCGCCCCGGGCCCGGTGGGCCGCGAGCAGACCCGCGACCGCGGCCCAGGTCCCTCGATCCTGGCCGACGGTCGGCTCGTCGGCGAGAACCACCGAGGGGCCGTGGGCCAGTGCCGCCGCGACGGCCAGGCGCCGCTGCTCACCCCCGGAGAGGGTCTGCGGGTCGGCCCGTTCGAGGTGACCCAGGCCGAGCACGTCGAGGAGGTGGCGGGCGGCCGCCTCCGAGGTTCCGCCGCCGAGGTTGCGGCCGGCAAGCAGCACCTCGTCGAGCACGGTCCTCGCGAGCAGCGCGCTGGAGCTCCACTGCGGGACCCAGCCGACCAGGCGAGCGACCTCCTCGGCCGGCAGCGTCTCGACCTGCTCGCCGTCGGGCCCGGCGACCCGACCCGAGGTCGGCGTCAGCAGCCCGGCCAGCGTGGCCAGCCAGCTGCTCTTGCCGCCGCCACTGGGTCCGACGAGCGCGGTGGCCTCCCCCGGCGAGACCACGAGTGGCTCGTCGGTCGTGAGGACGGTCGCCCGCTCGCTGCTGCCGTCGAGGCGGCGCCGGGTGCGGTCCACCCGCAACGGCTCGGCGGTGAGCAGCGCTCCCGGAGCCGCATCGAGCTCGGGCAGGTCGAGGGCTAGGGGCTCGGGCGCGGGCACCCCCGGCACCCACACCCCGTCGGCGGCCAGCTCCTCGCCGTGCCCGGCGAGCACCTCGCACGGCGGGCCGTCATGGCGCACCCGGCCCTCCCGGTCCAGCACGATGACCCGGTCGACGTGATCGACCCACGGCGCGATCCGGTGCTCGACGAGCACGGTGGTCAGGCCGCGGCCGCCGGTGCGCACCGCCTCGCGGACCTCCGCCGCAGTCGGTCCGTCGAGCATCGCGGTCGGCTCGTCGAGCAGCAGCAGCGAGGGGCGCAGCGCAAGGGCGCCGGCGAGCGCCAGGCGCTGGGTCTGCCCGCCGGAGAGGGTGTGGGTGGGGGTGTCCAGCGGCAGCTCCCCGAGACCGACCGCGGCGAGCGCGGCCTCCACCCGAGGGGGCATCTCCTCGCGGGGCACGCCGACGTTCTCCAACCCGAAGGCGACGTCCCGCCCGACCGTGGCCGCGACCGTGCCGGACCCCGGCTCCTGGAGGACGAGCCCCACGGCGCCCGGCCGTTCTCCCGGCGCGTGCCCGTCGAGCTCGACGCTGCCGGAGAGGTCCCCGGAGTCCACCGTGAGCAGCAACCCCGCCAGCGCCCGCAGCAGGGTCGACTTGCCGGAGCCACTCGGCCCGACGAGCAGCACCCGCTGCCCGGCGGGCACCTCGAGGTCGAGGTCGCGCAGCACCGGTTCCCGGCGCCCGGCAGGGCGCCACGTCAGGCCGCGGACGGAGAGCCGGCCGGCTCCCCCTTCGCTCGCGTCGGCGTGGCCCCGGACGAAGGGGGCCTGCCCCACCACGCCCACCGGAGACCTCACACGGCCCGCTGCTCGAGCAGCTCCTGCCCGGGCGGGAAGGGACCGAGCGCGCCCGCCCGTGCCAGTGCACCGGTGAGCGCCCACCCGAAGAGGCCGGCGAGGACCGCCCCGGAGACGGCCATGAGCGGGAGGTAGGCGAGCTTCCAGGTCCAGGACCAGTCGGGGAAGTAGCTGACGATCTCGTAGACCCACTCCAGCGGCGCGGAGAGCATGCCGGCGAGGATCGCCACGACCGGGCCGAAGGCCTTGTAGGCGAAGATCGCGAAGGCCAGCTCCGCACCGAGACCCTGCGCGAGACCGGAGACGACCGTCGTCAGGCCCCACTGCGTCCCGAAGAGCGCCGAGACCATCGCGGCGATGAGCTCGCAGGCCACCGCCGCGCCGGGGCGTCGGATGACGAGGCCACCGACGACGCCGGCGAGGAACCAGAAGCCGACGAAGAGCCCGAACATCGGCTGGAAGAGGAAGCCGAGCGCGGATATCGGCCCGTTGTAGAGCAGTCCGAAGCCCCAGTAGGCGACGCCGAAGGCGACCCCGAGGAAGGCGACGGTCAGCAGGTCGATGGTGCGCCAGCCGGTGAGCGGCCGGGTCGCCAGGACGGTCCGGGAGCGGGGCTTCCGGGTCTGTGTGGTGGTCATTGCGATCTCCTGTGTGGTGTTCACAGGGAGGACGCGCCACCACCCGCGGACCCGTGCCCGCGGACGACGGCGGGTCCTGAGAACTCGACTCCCTACGCCGGTGCTGACCGGATCAGGTACGAGGGTCTGCGGCAGGCCGCACTCTCAGCGCCCTTCGGCGCTCCCCTGTCGTGCCCTTCCACCATATCCTCAGGCGGCGCCACGGGGACAGCCCCGGGGACTCCGTGTGAGACTGTTGGGTAGGTATCCGAGGCGGCCGGTCCACGCCGTGCCGTCGCGCTCGACGAAGGGAAACGCACGTGGGCAACTTTGTCTGGAAGGTCCTCGGCACCGGCTCCGCCGTCGTCGCGGGCATCGCCGCCAAGAAGGTCATCGCCGCGATCTGGGAGAAGGCCGGCAAGGACCTCGACATCGACCCGAACAACCCCGACAGCCCCATCGTCGAGGCCGTCCTCTACGCGACCGTCGCGGGCGTCGCCGTGGGTCTGGCCCGCACGATGGCCACCCGGAAGGCCGCGCAGTTCTACCAGCGCTCCGCCGGGCACCTGCCCGTCGGCATGGACGACTCCGGCAAGGGTGGCCTGCCCCCGAAGCCCGTCAAGTGATGCGCGCCGTCTCGATCAGCGAGCCGGGCGAGGCCGATGTCCTCACCGTGACGGAGGTCGAGGCCCCCACCGCCGGTCCGGGGCAGGTGGTCGTGCAGACCGCGGCGATCGGGGTCAACCGCGCCGACGTCATGCAGCGCAAGGGTTTCTACCCACCGCCGAAGGGGGCCTCCCCGCTCCCGGGTCTCGAGGTCTCGGGCACGATCAGCGAGGTCGGCGAGGGCGTCGAGGGCTGGTCCGTCGGTGACGAGGTCTGCGGCCTCGTCGACGGCGGCGGCTACGCCGAGCAGGTCCTCGTGCCCGCCGCCCAGCTCCTCCCCGTGCCGAAGGGGGTCTCCCTCACCGACGCCGCCGGCCTGCCCGAGGTCGTCTGCACGGTCTGGTCCAACGTCTTCATGACGTGCGGGCTGCAGCCCGAGGAGACCTTCCTCGTCCACGGCGGCTCCTCCGGCATCGGCACCATGGCGATCCAGCTCGCCGTGGCGATGGGCGCGAAGGTCGCCGTGACTGCCGGCTCCCAGGCCAAGCTCGACCGGTGCGCCGAGCTCGGCGCGGGGATCCTCGTGGACTACAAGAACGAGGACTTCGTCGAGAAGGTCCGGCAGGAGACCGACGGGCACGGCGCGGACGTCATCCTCGACGTCGTCGGCGCGAAGTACCTCTCGGCGAACCTCGACCTGCTGGCCACCTCCGGCCGCATCGTCGTCATCGGGCTGCTCGGCGGCCGCAAGGCCGAGCTCGACCTGGGCAAGATGCTCGCCAAGCGGGCCGCGGTGATCGCGACCGGGCTGCGCTCCCGTCCCCCCGAGGAGAAGGCGGCCATCGTCGCCGCTGTGCGCGAGCACGTCTGGCCGCTCATCGAGGACGGCACCGTCCGCCCGATCATCCAGGGCAGCCACCCGCTGGAGCAGGCCGCCGAGGCCCACCGGGAGATGGAGGCCAGCGGTCACGTCGGGAAGATCCTGCTGACCCCCTGACCTCAGCCCAGGCGCCCGTCGTCCAGGTGCACCCCGGCGTCGGCGGTCTCGGCGACCTCGGGGTCGTGCGTGCTCATGAGCACGACCGCGCCCCTGCGGGCCATGGCGTGCAGCAGCGCGACGACCCGCTCGCGGGTGTCGTGGTCCAGCTCGGAGGTGGGTTCGTCGGCCAGCAGCAGCGCGGCGCCACCGCGCTCCAGGTGCTGCTCGGCGAGCGCGAGCCCGCGTGCGACGGCGACGCGCTGGCGCTGCCCGCCGGAGAGCTCCTCGGCCAGGTGGCTGGTGTGGTCCTCGAGGCCGACCGAGGTCAGCGCGCTGCGACTGCGGGCGAGGGCCTCCTCCCCGGCGGCCCCCGCGGCGACGAGCGGCACCGCGACGTTGTCCTCGGCGGAGAGGATCGCCGCGAGGGCGCTGCCCTGCGGGATGAGCACCGAGCCCACCGCGCGGGCGTCCGCCTCGGAGTCGACGGCGTGCCCGCCCACGGTGACGGTCCCGGTGCGCTGACCGGGTGCGAGCAACCCGCCGACCGCCCAGAGCAGGCTGGTCTTGCCGGCCCCCGAGTGCCCCGTGACCGCGGTGACCTCGCCGGGCTGCGCGGTGCAGGCGATGTCGCTCAGCGCGACCACGTCGTCGTAGGTCACGCCCAGCCCGGAGGTGACGAGTGGCCCCGACGGCGCCTGCTGCAGCGGCGCACTCCGCCCCCGACGGCCCCCACCGTCCTGACGTCGGCTCATCCCGCTCCCTCCTCGGCGGTCAACCGCCATCGGCCGTCCTCGTCCTCGTGGACGCGCACCAGCGTGCCGGGTGGGAAGGCCTCCATCGCCGGCGGCGGCAGCGGCAGCGATCCGTCCGCGGCGACGACGGCGTACTCCTCGCCGCTGCGTCCCTCGCCCCCGACGCGTCCGTCACGGATCGTCACGGTGCGGGGGAAGGCGGCGGCGACGTCCGGGTCGTGCGTGACGACGATGATCGTCGTCCCGAGGGTGTCCCCGACGTGCGCGAGGGTGGCCAGGACCCGATCGCGGGCCTCGTGGTCCAGCTGGCTCGTCGGCTCGTCACCGAGGAGCAGCCCCGGACCGCTGGCCAGGGCGACGGCGAGCGCCGCGAGCTGCAGCTGACCGGGAGTGAGGTGCTCGAGCGGTTCGTGGGCGACCTCGGAGAGCCCGACGAGGTCGAGCACCTCGTCGGCGTCCGGGACCTCCCGGCCGCCGCGACGGGCTGCCCGCTGGGCGAAGTCGACGTTGCCGTGGGCGCTCAACCAGGGCATGTGGTTGCGGGCCGCTCCCTGCAGCACGATGCCGACCTCTCCCGCCCGGAAGCCGTCGATCTCGGCCTCGCTCATCGCCGAGAGCTCGTGCTCCCCGACGTGGATCCGCCCGGCGCTCGGCTGCAGCAGCCCACCGAAGAGCGAGAGCAGCGTCGACTTGCCCGCACCGCTCGGGCCGAGCAGGGCGATGCGCTCCCCCGCGGCGACGGTCAGGTCGACCCCGGAGAGGGCCGCGACGTCGTGGCCCTCTGCCCGGTAGATGTGCACCAGCCCCTGGGTGCGCACCGGCACACCGGTCACGTCGACTCCCCTCTCGCCGCGGCCAGGCGCACCCGGCCCATCACCCACCGGGCCAGCAGCAGCGCGATCGCGAGCAGCAGGACCGCCGTGACGAGGGCCGCGAGGCCGACCGCCCACCAGGCCGTGGAGAGGTCCGGGACGGGCACCGCGGCGGGCTCGGTGAAGAGCGGCACCGACGGCATCGCGACCGCCGCCCCGATGACCGCGCAGACCACGCCGAGGACGATCCCGACGGCGACGGTGAGTAGGTGCTCCGCGCGCGCGGCCCTCGCCGCGTCCGCACGTGCCACCCCGCTGATGCGAAGGGCGGCGACGTCGGCGACGACGGCCCGCCACCCGGTCACCGCCAGGACCAGCAGGACGAGTACGCCGAGCAGCACGGCGAGCACGCCGGCCAGCAGGGCCAGCTGCAGCCCCCACGCCGAGGCCGACAGGTCGTAGGCCTGCTTGGCCCCGCTCGTGGTCTCGACCGAACGCACGCCGAGGCCCTCGTCGACGACGACGTCGCGGGTCCGGTCCACCGAGGCGGGCGAGGCGTCGGCGAGCCACAGCTGGGCCCGGCCGCGCTCGGGGTCGATGGCCCGGCTCAGACGGGAGAGCGCGGGCAACGATACGAGCACGCCCCGGTCGGTCACCGCCGGCAGCGCGGCGACGCTCTGCTCCGGATGCACCGTGGCCTGGCCCCCGGCGATGGTGACGATGTCCAGGTCCGCCTGCGCCTCCGTGCCGCTGACGAGGGCGGGTAGCGGCCTGGGTACGTCGGCGACCGCGGCGGTGACGTCGGTGCCGTTGCGGGAGCGGGCGGCGAGCTCGAGGGTCTCCCCCTTCGGGGTCACGGTCAGCCCGGGACCGCCAGCGCCCCCTGCCGGTTCGCGCCACGTGCCGTTGCCGTCGACGGGCAGGGCCCGGCCGTCGATGCCGAGGTCCTTGATCGTCAGGTCGGCCGTCATCCGCGAGCCGGTGGATCCCGTGGAGGAGACCCGCAGTCCGTCGAGCCGGCAGGTGCTCGGGCAGAGCAGGTCGGCGTTGATCCGGGCGCTGCCGTGGTCCTTGGGCCCGAGCACGTGCAGGTCCCGGGTGAGTTCGTCACCACTGGCGGTGGTGATGTCGACCTTGAGCGAGGGGCGCCCCTCGATGCCCCTGGTCCGGGTGATGTCCCAGCTGATCTCACCGGTGAGGTGCTTGCCCTTGAGCATGATCGGGTCCTGCTTCGGCAGCCGGAGTGCCTTCAGGTCCAGATCGCCCGCCAGGTCGTCGTTGGTCACGCCGGCGAAGGTCTGCGGGTCGACCGCGATCGTGGCGTCAGCCTCGGAGTCGGAAGGCTGGATGGTCACCACCGGACTGGCCTCGACGCCCTTGTCCTGCAGGCGCTTGGCCACCTGCATCAGCTCCGTGGTGGAGGTGGCCGAGACGGTGACCACGGCGGGTGCGCCGGTCTCCAGGTCGGCCCGGGCCTGCCGGTTGGCGTCCGCGACGACGACGGCGTTGGCGCCGAAGACCGCCACCGCCGTCGCCACGGTGGTCACGACGAGGGCGCGGCGGGCCGAGGAGTGCCGTGCGATGCCGTGGGCGGCGATGACCGCGGCGATCCGGCCCCGCCTCATCGCGCGCGCCGCATGACGGGTGGCCAGCGGCGGGAGCACGCGGGCCGCCACGAGTCCGACGGCGATGGCGAGCAGCGTGGGGGCGGCGAGCGCCGCGGGCCCGGAAATCGTGCCGCTGGCCAGGCCGACCACCGAGACGAGGGCGAGGACGACGATAACCGCCTCGACGATGTGCGGACCGCCGGTCCGCGCCGGGGGGACCTCACGCAGCAGCGTCGAGACGGGTTCGCGCAGTACCGGGCGGGCGGCGATCGCCACCGCGGCGAGCGAGACGACCAGGGCGGCGAGCAGCCACGCGAGGACCACGGGTGGGACCTCGTAGGGGATGCCCGGCGGCAGCACGACGCGCCGCACGACGACCGCCAGCCCCATGGCGGCGAGCAGCCCGACGGGGACCCCGAGCAGTACCGGGACCGCGAGCTCGGAGAGCAGCATCCGGCGCGCCCCGGCACGGGAGCGCCCACGCAGTCGGGCCAGGGCGACGTCGTGGCGGCGCTGCTCGACGGCGGCCTGCGCGACGAGGAAGAGCACGACCACCGCGAGCAGCCCCAGCTGGAGGGCCACGAAGGGGACGATGATCGCGGTCTGCGAGCGCGCCACGGACACCTCGTCGACGAGTTCGGTCGCCGACTGGCTCACCGAGATGCCCGGGTCGTCCTTCGCCAACCGGTCACTGGCGGCGGCCGCCCGGGGCAGCGAGTCGAGGGTGGCCCTGCTCGGGTCGAGCGGCAGCTGCACCGAGACGACCGCACCGGGGAAGTACTTCTCGAAGGTCGCCTGGGTGGTGAGGAAGTCGTCGATACCGGGCACGTTGTCCAGACCCGGCTGCGGCACACCGGACTTCCCGTCGGGGCGATCCTCCAGCCAGTACTCGGGCGCGGCCTTGGTGACCTGGTAGACCCCCACGACCTTCAGTTGCACGTCCGGTGGCTGCGGGTCGAAGGGGGAGGGCCGCTCCTGGCCGATGGCGAAGGTGTCCCCCTTCGACCACCCCCACGCCTTGACGTCCGCCCGGGAGACGAGGATCTCGCCGGGGGCGTCCGGGCAGGAGCCCTTGGTGACCGTCACGTGGTCGCAGACGTCGTCGGGGGCCCGGACGACCAGCGGCGAGGGCTGCTTGCCGTCGACGGGTGGGATCTGCGTGGCCGTCGAGACGTCGCCGACCGGGGTCTTCGAGATCGCGGTGAGGGCCGCGGGCACCTTCGCCTCGAGGTCCTCCGGCATCTCCTTGTCCTTGCTGCCGGCGTCACGCGTGTAGGTCACGCTCGTCGCGACCTCGTTGGGGTCGGCCTGCTCGACGTGGGTGCGCAGCACCGCCTGGTCGACGCTGCGCGCGAAGATCGGCGCGAAGGCGGCGCACGTCACCACGAGTGCGGAGACGAGGAGGAGGACCAGTACCTGGCCGCGCCGGTGGCGCAGGGCAGACCACATGCGGTCGTGCTCCCCCCTTCGCTGGCATGACGTCCGTCACACCCTAGGGGCAGGATGGGCCACCATGGGGGATATGAGCTCCTCCGATCCGAACCACCCCGCCCAGACCTCCGAGGACGCCCCTGCGCCGCACGGTCCGATGGTCGACCAGCCGGCGAAGGTCATGCGCATCGGCACGATGATCCGGCAGCTCCTCGAGGAGGTGCGCAGCGCACCGCTGGACGACGCGGGCCGTACGCGCCTGGCCGAGATCCACCAGCGGTCCATCGCCGAGCTCAAGGACGGGCTCTCCCCCGAGCTCGTCGCGGAGCTGGACCGGATCGCGCTGCCCTTCGGGGAGAGTGACCCCAGCGATGCCGAGCTGCGCATCGCCCAGGCCCAGCTCGTCGGCTGGCTCGAGGGGCTCTTCCACGGGATCCAGACCGCGCTGGTGGCCCAGCAGGTGAGCGCGCAGTCCCAGCTGCAGGAGATGCGCACGCTGCCGCCGAGCGCCGGACCGGCGAAGCGTCCCGGCGCCGGTCCGCCGGAGGGCACCGGCCAGTACCTCTGAGCCGGGCCCTTCGAGGCTCCGGCCGCGGGCGGCCTCCACACCTCAGGGACCGGCAGGCTCCGGCCGCGGGCGGCCTCCACACCTCAGGGACCGGGTCAGTCCCCCAGGTCCGCGCCCATCGCCCGGCCGGCGACCCGCCCGGAGAAGATGCACCCGCCGAGGAAGGTCCCCTCCAGCGAGCGGTAGCCGTGCACGCCACCGCCGCCGAAGCCGGCCGCCTCCCCGGCCGCGTACAGCCCCGGCACGGGCTGCCCGTCGTGGCCGAGCACGCGCGCTGACAGGTCGGTCTCGAATCCACCGAGGGTCTTGCGGGAGAGGACGTGCAGCTTGACCCCGACGAGGGGGCCCTTCTTCTTCTCCTGCAGGCGGTGCGTGGCATAAGCCCGCTTGGAGATCTTGTCCCCGCGGTACCGCTGCGCGACCGTCATCGCCGCGATCTGCGCGTCCTTGGAGTAGGGGTTGTCGGTCTGCGCGTCCCGCTCGTCGAGCTGCCGGCGCACGTGGGCCACGTCCAGCTGCGGCTCGCCCTCCTCGAGCAGCCCGTTCATCTTCGCGACGAGCTCCTCGATCGTGTCTGCCATGACGAAGTCGGGGCCCTTGTCCAGGAAGGCCTGCATCGACGGGGTCACCGCCGAGAGCGAGCGCTTGCGGATCACCCCGGCGATGTCCTTGCCGGTCAGGTCGGCGTTCTGCTCCGAGCCGGAGAGCGCGAACTCCTTGCCGGCCACCGAGCGGTTCGTGACGAACCAGCTGTGGTCGTGACCGGTGCCGCGCAGGTGCTTCAGCGTGCCGAGGGTGTCGTAGCCGGGCAGAAGCGGCGCGGGCAGTCGGTTGCCCTCCGCGTCCAACCACATCGAGCTCGGGCCGGGCAGGATCCGGATGCCGTGGCCCGCCCAGATCGGGTCCCAGTTGCGGATGCCCTCGACGTAGTGCCACATCCGGTCGCGGTTGATCAGCCGGCCGCCGGCGGCCTCGGTGATGGCGATCATCCGGCCGTCGACGTGCGCCGGCACGCCGGTGAGCATGTGCTGCGGCGGGGTGCCGAGACGCTCGGGCCAGTTCTCCCGGACGAGGTCGTGGTTGCCGCCGATGCCCCCGGAGGCGACGAGTACGACCGGCGCCCGCAGCTCGAAGTCACCGACGACGTCGCGGTTCGTCGCGACGCCCCGGTCGGCGCCGTCCGGGGCCAGCCGGGCGCCGCGGACGCCGGCGACCGTGCCCCCTTCGACCAGGACCTCGTCGACCCGGTGGCGGTGGGCGTAGGTGATCAGGCCGCGGTCGCGGGCCTCCTCCACCCGGCGGACGAAGGGGGCGGCCACCCCCGGCCCCGTGCCCCAGGTGATGTGGAAGCGGGGAACCGAGTTGCCGTGGCCGTGCGCGGAGCCGTCGCCGCGCTCGGCCCACCCGACGATGGGGAACCAGCGCATCCCCTGCTCGTGGAGCCAGGCACGCTTCTCGCCCCCGGCGAAGTCGAGGTAGGCCTCGGCCCACTGCCGGGGCCAGTGGTCCTCGTCGCGGTCGAAGCCGGCGGTGTTCATCCAGTCGGAGTGGGCCAGCTCCGTCGAGTCCTTGATGCCCATGCGGCGCTGCTCCGGGCTGTCGACGAAGAACAGCCCGCCGAAGGACCAGTGCGCCTGCCCCCCGAGGTTGGCCTCGCTCTCCTGGTCCACGAGCACGACCCTGCGGCCGGCATCGGCGAGCTCGGCGGCGGCCACGAGACCGGCGAGACCATGACCCACGACGAGGGCATCAGCATCCATGAACCGGACATTACCGGGTGTTACTCATCGGTAGCAATGCGGGCCCGGCCGCCGGACCACCCGGCGCGCCTACGCTGTGGCCATGCGTTGGCTGCGGGTGCGGAACGCCGGGCTGGCGGCACTCTTCGCGATCGCCGCCCTCTCCGGTGGGCTCACCGCCGGCGCGCTCTGGCCGGTCACGGTCGAGACGACCTACTACGCGGCCGAGGTCAGCCTCTCGCCGCACTGGTCCGACCACAGCAGCATCGGGACCGACACCGTCGTGGGGAGTGCCTCGGCGCACTTCTCCGGGCTCGCCCCAGGGGTGCGGGTCGAGCCCCGGGTCAAGGAGGAGATCACCGAGCTCGTCGAGTCGGGGAACGTCACCCGGGCCTCGCTGGCCGTCGGGGACGAGGAGCGCGCCCGGGTCGTCCGTGACGCGGCGACCGGCCTCGGGCTGCGGATGGCCGGCGGCGCCGTGATCGGCCTCGGCCTGACCCTGCTGGGCATCGGCCTGTACCGCCGGGGCCTGCCGACGAAGGGGGTCACCGCCGGCGGCGTCGCCGTCACCCTCCTCGTGGTCGGCGCGACCGGCGCGAGTGCTCGCCACTCCTACCACTCGGACCGGCTCGAGACCCTCAGCAGCACCGGTCTGCTCGAGCTGGCCGTGGCCAACCGCAACCTGCTCGGCGACATCTCCACCCGCGCCGACCAGGCCACCCCGTACCTGCGCAACCTGCTCGCGCTCTCCACGGCGCTGCAGCAGGAGTACGCCCCGGAGCAGATCCCCAGCGGGAGCGCGGTGAGCGTGCTGCTCGTCTCGGACATCCACTCGGCCGACGAGTACTCGCTGATGTCGACGATCATCGCCGAGCAGGACATCGACGTCGTCATCGACTCCGGTGACCTCATCACGTGGGGGCGGGTCGAGGCGGGTCTGTCCCGGTTGCACGACAACATCGCCACGCTCGGGGTGCCGTACGTCTTCGTCCGCGGCAACCACGACGCCGGGTCGCCGGAGGACACCCACCTGCTGCGCGAGCTCGCCGACACGAAGGGGGTCCGCCTCCTCGAACCGACCCCCGGCAACTACCGGGAGGTCACGGTCGGGGGCGTGCGCATCGCCGGCTTCAACGACCCGCGCTACTTCCGGGACCCGGACAAGGACGACCCCGACAAGCAGCACGAGGCCCGGGACCGGTGGCTGGCGGCGTGGGGCGACCGGCCCGCGCCCGACCTGGCGGTCTCGCACGAACCGGCCGCCGTGGAGGGGCTGCCCGGACAGCTGCGGATCAACGGCCACAAGCACGTGCCGGACCTGGAGGGCAACCGGATCCAGGTCGGGACCTTCACCGGGGCGGGGACGCTGCGCCACTTCGTCGCCGGCGCCGACGGGGAGCTCGTGGACCAGCCGAACTCCTTCGACGTGCTGACCTTCGGCACGGACTGCCGCCCGCAGACCCTCACCCGCTACCAGTTCCGCTCGGTCATCTCCGGGCAGCCGACCTACGACTCGCTCTCGATGGTCAACGCCGCGCGCATCGCCGAGGACACCGACGCCACGACGCCGGAGCGCAGCTGCGGCGGTGGTGACGTGCGGGTGGAGACGGTCACGCCCCCTTCGCCGGAGTGACGAAGGGGGCGTGGCGCCGGGTCGAACCACATGCGCCCCGCGATTCTCGGGTCACCCGAGAATCGGCCGCTCAGCAAGAGTTTGAAACTCTTGCCAAGGGCAGGTTTTCCGGGTGACCCGAGAATCGCGGGGCGGCTGGGGCTCGCCTCAGACCTGCGGGAAGGCCGGCGGGTGGACCTTCGCCATCTCCTCGAGGACGCGGACGACCTGGCAGGAGTAGCCGAACTCGTTGTCGTACCAGACGTAGAGGATGCACCGGTCGCCCGCGGTGACGGTGGCGCGGCCGTCGACGATGCCCGCGTGGCGGTTCCCGACGAAGTCGGTGGAGACGACCTCCGGGCTGTCGACGAAGTCCAGCTGCTTGTGCATGTCCCCGTACAGCGAGGTCTGGCGCAGGTAGTCGTTGAGGGCGTCGCGCTCGGCGGGCTTCTCCAGGGTGAGGTTGAGGATCGCCATGGACACGTTCGGCGTGGGGACGCGGATCGCGTTGCCGGTGAGCTTGCCCTCGAGCTCCGGGAGCGCCTTGGCGACGGCCTTGGCGGCACCGGTCTCGGTCAGCACCATGTTCAGCGCGGCGGAGCGACCGCGACGCTCACCCTTGTGGAAGTTGTCGGTGAGGTTCTGGTCGTTGGTGAAGGCGTGGACGGTCTCGATGTGGCCGCCGCTGATGCCGTACTCGTCGTTGACGGCCTTGAGCGCCGGCACGATCGCGTTCGTCGTGCACGACGCGGCGGAGACGACGTCCTGCGCGTCACCGATCATGTCGTCGTTGATGCCGCTGACGATGTTCGGCACGCCGCCCTTGCCCGGGGCGGTGAGCAGCACGCGGTCGACGCCGGGGCACTGCAGGTGCTGGGAGAGGCCCTCGCGGTCGCGCCACTTGCCGGTGTTGTCCACGACGATCGCGTGGTCGATGCCGTACTGGGTGTAGTCGACGCTCGCCGGGTCGTTGGAGTAGATGACCTGGATGAGGGTGCCGTTGGCGAGGATGGTGTTGTTGCGCTCGTCGACGGTGATGGTGCCGTCGAAGGAGCCGTGGACCGAGTCGCGCCGCAGCAGGCTGGCCCGCTTGATCAGGTCGTTCTCGGCACCCTTGCGCACGACGACCGCGCGCAGCCGCAGCCCGTGCCCGGTGCCGGCGTGCTCGATGAGGATGCGCGCGAGCAGGCGGCCGATCCGGCCGAAGCCGTAGAGGACGACGTCGGTGCAGGACTGCCCGCCGTCACCGGAGCGGCCGACGACGTCGGCGAGCTCGCTGCGCAGGAAGTCCTCGAGCGATGCGTCGCCACCGACCTCGAGGCGACGACGGTGCAGCCGGGCGATGTCGATGGAGGCGGGGCCCAGGTCGAGGCGGGCGAGCGTCTCGAGCACCGGGAGGGTGTCGCTGACGTCGAGCTCGACGTCGACGCGGCGGGTGAACCGGTGCGCCTTGAGGATGTCCGTGGAGGACTGACCGAGGAGGGAACGGCCATGGATCGAGGTGACCACACCGTTCTCCCGGTACAGGCGCCCCACGAGGGGGATCATGGCCTCGGCCTTGGCCTGGCGCTCGGACCAGTCGGCCAGGTGCTCGTCTGCTGCGGTGGTGCTCTGCTGCGTCGTCATGAGGCCAGAGGATAGCCCCGAAGGGGGCCCGCAGCCGCACCGACCACAGCCCGGACGGTGCGCGGCGGGCGGGTTGCCTCCTCAGTCCTCCACTCGCACGACGAGCGCCATCGCGGAGTCGCCTGCGGCACAACCGGTGAAGAGCCCGGTGCCACCGCCGCGCAGCCGCAGCTCCTCGACGAGCTCGGCGACCGAGCGCAGCCCGGTCGGACCCTGCGGGTGCCCGAAGACGAGCGAGGATCCCCGCACGTTCATCCGCTCCAGCGGGTACCCGGTCTCCCTCGAGAAGTACAGGTCGTTGACCGCGAAGGGGTTGTGCGTCGTGACGAGGTCGACGTCCTCGATCGTCAGGCCGGCATCGGCCAGCGCCTGCCGCGCCGCCGGTACCGGGGCCTCCGGCATCCGCGAGCGGCCCACCCGGGCGGTCCCGGTCGCGAGGAGACGGACGACCCCTTCGCCCCCGGAGAGCTCCCGGGCGGCCTCGGTGGTGGCCACCACGGCACCGGCGCAGCCGTCGGCGGGGTGGGTCTGGGTGGCGAAGGTGTGGATGCCCTCCGGGTCCACGGTGCGCAGCCCGGAGATCGACTCCAGCTGGACGGGCCGGATCCCCTCGTCGGCCTCGAGGGTGAGCGCGCGGCGGCCGGAGCCGACCTCGACCGGCACCATGTAGCGGCGCTGGAAGGCCCGGTCCTCGGCGAGCGCACTCGTGTACTGCTCGTAACGCAGCACCTTCAGCTCGTCGGCCTGCTGCCGGGTGAAGCCCCCTTCGCGCCCGACGAGGTCGCCCGCGGCGATCATGCTGGAGCCGGCCCACGGGTCCCGGGCGAAGCTGTCGAGGACCCAGTGGGTAGTGGTCGGGGCACCGCCCTGACCGTTCGGGTTCGGGTAGACCAGCGTCGGGCCGTTGCTCGTGCGGTCCGTCGCCACGACGAGCTGCACGTCCCCGGCCGAGGTGGCGGTGGCCGCCGCCTGCAGCGAGGCGACCGAGGTGGCGCAGGCCTGGCTGACCATCGGCCCCGTGAGCCCTTCCGCGCCGATGCGCGCGGCGAGCAGCGGCGTGCCGTAGAAGATCTCCGGCTGCGGGACCGACCAGCCGAGCACCATCCCGGTGAGCCGCTCGGGGGCGAGGCCCCGGTCGGACAGGGCCCGGGTGGTCACCGCGGCGGCCACGTCGAGGCTCGAGACCCCGCCGAGGCTCCCCTGCCACTTGGCGAAGGGGGAGCTCCACACCATCCCCGCGGGGATGGCGACGTCGGGCAGCTTCATGAGGCACTCCTTGCGGTGATGACGGCGGGGTCCTGGCTCCCCGAGTGGAGGAGCTCGACGAGGTCGGCGCGCAGCTGGCGCACCTTGCGCTGGTTGACGTAGCCCTTGTCGGTGATCTCGCCGCTGTCCAGGTCGGCGGGCCGGGAGAGCAGCAGCACGCGGACGACGCGGCCGGCCGAGCCGACGGTCGCGTTGTACTCGCCGACGGCCCGTGACACGTGCTCGGCGAGCTCGGGATCGATGACGACCTCGCCGTCCACGGTGGCCTCGCGCCCGAGCAGGTGGGAGACCTCGCCCGCGTGCGGCCAGGCGAGCGCGCAGACCTCGTCGGCGTTCTCGCCGGTGATGACGGCGTCGGAGAGCACCGGGCAGGCGGAGAGCAGCGCGGTGCGCACCGCGCCGACCCGCACGAAGGTCCCGGTGGTCAGCTTGAAGTCCTCGGCGATGCGGCCGCGGAAGAGCAGCCCGCGGTTCGGGTCCGCCGGGTCGGCGAGGGTGACCGCATCGCCGGTGCGGTAGAAGCCCTCGTCGTCGAAGGCGGCCGCCGTCAGGTCCTCACGGTGGAGGTACCCGGGGGTGACCATCGGCCCGCGGGTGCGGATCTCGTAGGCGTCCCCCGAGGGCGCGAGGAGCACGTCGGCGCCCGGCAAGGGCACGCCGATGTTGCCCGACTCCTCGAAGTCGTAGTGGGCATTCGTCACCGCGGGCGCGGTCTCGGTCAGCCCCCAGGAGCCGGTGATCGCCACGGGGTGGCCGGTCGTCCTCTCCGCGACGGCCCGCATCCGGGTGCGCAGCGCCGGTGGCAGCGCGGCGGCGGCGTTGAAGATCAGCTTGAGCCGGGAGAAGAAGGCCTCGGCGAGGTCGGGGTCGCCCTCCAGCGCGGGGATCAGCTGGCCGAAGCCCGCCGGCACGTTGAAGTAGATCGTCGGTGGGCGGCTGACGATGTTGCGCAGCGTCACGTCGAAGAGGTCCGGGGCGGGCCGGCCGCCGTCGACGTAGAGCGAGCCGCCGTTGACGAGCACCATCCCGACGTTGTGGTTGCCGCCGAAGGTGTGGCTCCAGGGCAGCCAGTCGAGGATCACCGGCCGCTCCTCCTGCAGGAAGGGCCAGACCTCGCGCATCATCTGCTGGTTCGCCGACCACATGCCGTGGGTGACGACCACCCCCTTCGGGGAGCCGGTGGAGCCGGAGGTGAACTGGATCTTGGCGATCGAGTCGGCGGTGATGGCCGCGTAGGCCTCCTCCACCGCGGCGGTCGGCGTGGTGGAGGAGAGGTCCTCGAGGGTGTGGTCCCCGGGGCCCCGGGCGACGATGCGGGGCAGGTCGCCGAGGGCGTCGATGGCCGCGGAGAAGGCGCTGCCGTCCTCGGCGAAGACCGCCCCGGGCGTGAGCAGCGTGCCGATCTCCCGGATCCGCGCGTGGTCCTCGGAGAGCAGCGAGTAGGCGACGCTCGTCGGGGCGATGGGGATGCCCACGCCGAGCGCCCCCATCGCCATGAGGAAGTGGTCGACGCCGTTGCCGGAGAGCATGAGCAGCGGTCGGTCCGGGCCGAGCCCCAGGTCCAGCAGCGCCTGCCCGATCGCGCGGATCGCGGCGTCGGCCTGCCCGTAGGTGACCTCGCGCCAGCCGTCCTCGTCGTCGCGCTCCGCGATGAGCACGTGCTCCGGGTCGCGGCCGACCCACTCGCGGAAGGACTGCACCACCGTCGGCGGGTAGTCGGAGAGCGGCTGGGTCGAGCGCAGCAGCACGGACCCGTCGGGCCGCTCCTGTGCGGTGATGCTGGGCTCGGCGAAGAGTGCGCTCGTCATGTAGATGTTCTACATCATGACGTTCGTCACATCAATGGGTTGTAGTGCTTTTGGGATCTACTCCCGCGCGACGCTGAAGAGCGCCTGCCGTTTCGGCTTGCCGGAGCAGGAGAGGACGTGCGGCTCGCTCATCGTGCGCGTCACCACCCGGACGAAGGGGGCGTCCGGCGCCTCCACCGTGACCCGGAAGACGTCCTCACCGACCTCCTCCACGAGCGGGTCGGGCAGGTCGGCCAGCCGGACCCGAGGGTCCTCGCCGAGGAGCTCGTGGACGACGACCTGCGCCGCGGGGTGCCAGGAGGAGCGGCCGCGCCAGTGCTCCAGGTCGACGGTGCCGTCGAGGTGGTCCAGGACGATGCGCGGAGCGATGTCGCCGTTGACCCGGCCGTACATCGAGCCCTCCGGCAGCAGCGTGACGTTGCCGGCGAAGCGGTCGGCGCCCAGGTGGGTCGTCTCCCACACCGCGCCCGGCAGCACGTCGTCGAGGACGGCGGCGACGACGCGACCGTTCATCGCGCAGCAGACGTCCTTGCGCCCGTGGGTGCAGACGAGGAAGAGCGGTTCCTCGCTCGGGTTCGGGAGGTCGTCGAAGCGGTGCGCGAGCTCCACGAGGTCCTGCGGGCTGTGCCACGTGGAGCGCCCGATGAGGCCCCGGCGCACGTCGACGAGGAAGACCGGCAGCGGGGTGCGTCCCTCGCGGACCGCCTCCTCGACGCGACCGTGGGGGCGGATCAGCTGCAGCCGGGCGCCGACGCCGCCGAGCGCCTCGGTGAGTTCGTCGGCCACCTCGGTGAGCGGCTCGGCGTTGATCGGTTTGGGGGTCCACGGGCCCGGATGGCCGACGAGGAACCAGTAGGGAGCCCGGACAGCCGTACCGACCGGGACATCGCCGCGGTCCAGCGCCGCGAGCGAACACCGGAAGCTCTCTGGGGCAACGCTCGTGCTCACATCAGTGACCCTAGGCCCTCCCACTCGACAGGGGCACCCCGGCCCGGGCCGAGCCTCCTCACGGCGACATCTGCCCGACGCCCGCATGTAGAGGCTTTTCTCTTGCGGCACAACGGTTACTGTCGACTCATGACAAATTCAACGTTCGAGCGCGACATCGACATCGTGCTCGTGGGCGGCACCGGGTTCGTCGGCCGCCTCGTCGCCGGACACCTGCGTGACCACGCGCCGGAGGGCCTGCGCATCGCCCTCGCCGGGCGCTCGCGCGCGAAGCTGGACCAGGTCGCCGCCGAGCTCGGTGGCGTCGCTGCCTCCTGGCCGCGGCTGCTCGTCGACGTCGAGGACCCCGCGGCCTGCGCCGACCTGGCCTCCCGCAGCCGGGTCGTCGTGACGACGGTCGGCCCGTACGCGCTCTACGGGCGTGAGCTGGTCAAGGCCTGTGCCGTCGCCGGGACCCACTACGCCGACCTGACCGGCGAGGTGCTCTTCGTCCGGGACAGCGCCGATGCCTTCCACGAGGTCGCCCAGCGCAACGGCGCCCGCATCGTCCACTCCTGCGGCTTCGACTCCATCCCCTCCGATCTGGGAGTCTTCGAGACCGCACGCCGCGTCCAGGAGGACGGCGCCGGCGAGCTGACCCGCACCCAGCTCTTCGTGCGGCAGCTCAAGGGTGGCCTCTCCGGCGGCACGATCGACTCGATGCGCCAGCAGGCCATCGCCGCCAAGGGCTCGATCGAGGACAAGCGAGCGATCAACGACCCCTATGGGCTCAGCCCGAACCGCAGCCTGGAGCCCTCCCGCGAGGAGCAGTCGGCGGGCAACGACTCGCGCCGGAGGTCCCGCCTGCCGGTGCGCCGCGGCGAGGACGGGCACTGGCTCGGCCCCTTCCTCATGGCCTCGTACAACACCCGCGTGGTGCGCCGCACGAATGCGCTGCTCGGCCACTCCTACGGCCGCGGCTTCCGGTACTCCGAGGTCTCGGACTACGGCACCGACCGCAAGGCAGCGGTCCGGGCGGCGAGCATGACCGCGGGGCTGCTCGCCGTGGCCGGCGGGATGGCCACGGCACCCACCCGGGCGGTCCTGGACCGGCTGCTGCCGAAGCCGGGTGAGGGTCCGAGCGCCAAGGCCCGGGCCGAGGGACGCTTCCGGATGGAGATCCTCGCCGACACGACGAGCGGGGCACGCTACTCGACCACGGTCGCCGCGCAGGCCGACCCCGGGTACAACGGCACGGCGATCATGCTCGGCGAGTCCGCCCTGAGCCTGGCGACCGACGACCTCAGTGCCGAAGGGGGCGTGCTCACCCCCGCCGTCGCGATGGACGGCTTCCTCACCGAGCGGCTGCGGGCGCGGGGCTTCACGATCGAGACGACCCGCCTCGGGGGCTGAGCCGCACGCCCCCTTCGCGGGCCACCGGTCAGGCGGGGTCGTCCCCCTTCGCCCGGGGGATCGGTGCGGTGCTGTCGTCGGCCTGCACGTCGCGGTGCCAGGACTCGGTGCGGTAGCGGGTGACCCACCCCATCGAGGTGTAGAGCCCGTCCGCGCCGGTCGGGCTGTCCGCGTCGACCTCGAGGGCGACCCGGTTCCGACCCCGCCGGGCGGTGTCGGCGATGACCGCGTGCAGCAGCGACTTGGCCACGCCCCGGCCGCGGGCGAGCCGGTGGACCCCGATGTAGTCGATGTAGGTGCCCTCCTGCCCCTGCTCGTCGGCGGGCAGCACGGCGGCGACGACCGCTCCCCCGGGCACCCACTGCTCGTCCTCGCTGATCTCGGCGATCCACCAGTGGTTCCACCGGTGGCCGGGGTTCTCCCGCAGTCGGGCGAGGAACTCCGGGAAGGACTCCCGGTAGGAGTTGAAGTGGTCGACGAAGGACTCCTCGATCATCCGGTGCACGGTCTGCAGGTCGGCGGCGATCGGGGTGCCGTCGTCGCGCCGGGCGACCTGGCGCACCCGCACCCCTTCCCGCGTCTCGAGCAGGCCCTCGTCGCCCTCCCGGATGTCACGCACCATCTGCAGCCAGGTGCGCGCCAGGTGGTAGCCGGCGCTGGTGAGCATGGCCCGCATCCGGTCGTCGAGCTCGTGGACGGACACGTCCAGGCGGGTGCCGCCGAGACCTCGGCCGCGAGAGATGCGAAGGGCGTTCGCCTCCGCCCAGGCGAGCGCGGAGGAGGCGAGCGCCTCCTCGATGTCGCCGGGCAGCTCCGGGTCGGAGGCCATGTCGACGTTCGTGCGGCCCGCGGCGCGGTCGTGCACCCGCGCCCACATCCGGATACTTCCCTCCGGGTCGACGAGGACGACCTCGCGGCGGGTCCACGACCCCTCGCCGACCGCCTCTCCAGCGACGACGTCGGGGTCGACGGCGCCCGAGCCGGTCACCGCACGCTTCTCCTTGATGACGAGCGCGACGAGCTCCTCGACGTCGCCCTCGTCGGGCACCCGGGTGCTCCATCCCTCCGGCAGGTCCCCGGGGACCAGCGGGAAGATGCCCTCCTCGTCGGCGGCGCTCACGGCACCAACCGCCGCGACCGCGCGCGGTACTCCGGTGATCGCCTCGCGGCATTGGCCTCCCGGGCGCGACGGGCGTTCTCCCCGAGGAGCAGCGGCAGCTGCTCGATCCGCTCCCGCGCGAAGGTGAACCGCGGACCCCGGCGCCACGTCTGGTCGAAGAGGCGCTTGGCCGCTGCCACCGCGTCGGGCGAGCGCTGCGCGATCTCCTCGGAGAGCGTCGCGGCGGCGGTGAGCGGGTCCTCGGCGACGTCGGTGACGAGGCCGAGCCGCTGCGCCTCGGTGCCGGAGATCTTCGCGGCGGTCATCGTCAGCTTCTTCGCGACGTCGATCCCGACGAGCTCGGAGAGGGCGTGCACGCCGGTCATGTCCGGGATGATCCCCCAGCGCCCCTCGAGCACCGACCAGGTCGACTCCGGGTGGGCGATCCGCACGTCGGCGGCGAGCGCGATCTGCAGACCGCCGCCGAGGCAGTGACCGTCGACCGCGGCGATGACGGGCACGGGGAGCCGGCGAAGCGCCCAGCAGGCCTCCTGGAAGCTGTTCGTCCCGCGCCACGGCCGCGGGAGGAAGTGCGAGACGACCCGCGACGGCCGCTTCATCGCGGTCGCGAAGTCCAGCCCGGCGCAGAAGGCATCACCCTCGCCGGAAAGGATCACGCTGCGCACGGCGCGCTCCGATCGCAGGTCTCGCGCCGCCTCCGCGAGGTCGTCGAGCATCTCGAGGGTGAGTGCGTTCAGCTTCTCCGGGCGGGCGAGTCGCAGGTGAGCGACGCCACCCTCGACGGTCGTCGTGACGTTGCGGGTCATGGCCTCCACCCTAAGTCCGGGCGGACGGGACAGGTCCGGGCAGACGTGACGAAGGGCGGGACCACTCCCCTGGTCCCGCCCTCCGCGGGTCCGTGACCCCCTGCCGCCACGGACCCGATCGGCTGAAACCCCCCAATAACTGCCGACACCCATGAACCTATGAGGGCTGCGCCACAAGGGCGATGGGGAGAAATACCCAAACCCGCGATCGGGGTGCTCAGCGGCCCTCGACGACGGCCTTGAGCCGCCCCAGGGTGACGTCCATGCCGCGGGCCATCTCCTTGTCGAAGTCCTCGACCCCGCCGAGCACCCGGCGCTGCAGGAAGACCGAGACCTCGCTCGTGCCGTTCGGCGCCTCGCGCCGGTGCACGACCCGGGTCCCGGTCTCGGTCGGGACCAGCTCATAGGACCAGATCGCGCCGTTGTCCTTGATGCGGAAGGCGAAGTCCGAGAAGGGCTCGAAGCGCACCACCTTCGAACGGGTGGGCCACACGAGCGGCCCCCGCCGGTTGAGGTTGACCGCACGGGTGCCGCGCCCCACCGGGGCGCTCCCGCGCACGTGGGTGCGCACGACCTGGTCGCTCAGCCCGCCGAGGGCGCGCAGGTCGGTCACGACGGCCCACACCGCCTCGGGCGGGGCGGCGATGTCGATCTCGGTCTCGAGCAGCGGTGCGTTCGCGATCTCCGTCATGAGGGCGAGACTAGGCCTCGGAGGCTTCGGTCGCCGCTCGCCGCTCCGTGAGCTTCGTCCCCTCGACGTCCAAGTTCGGCAGGATCCGGTCGAGCCACCGCGGCATCCACCAGGCGGCCTCGCCGAGCAGGTGCATCAGCGCCGGTGTCAGGGTCATCCGGATGACGAGGGCGTCGACCGCCACTCCGACGGCCATGCCGAAGCCCATCGAGCGGATCATCGTCAGGTCCGCGAAGATGAACCCGGCGAAGACCGAGGTCATGATCAGCGCGGCGGCGAGGACGACCTTCGCGCCGTGGGTGAAGCCGGTGCGCACCGCGTTTCGCGCGGCGGCGCCGTGGACGTGGGCCTCACGCATCCCGGAGACGAGGAACATCTGGTAGTCCATCGCCAGGCCGAAGAGCACGCCGATGAGCATGATCGGCATGAAGCTCAGCACCGGTCCGGGCGTGTCCACGCCGAAGACCGCGGAGAGCCAGCCCCACTGGTAGACGGCGACGGTCGCGCCGAAGGACGCGGCGACGGAGAGCAGGAAGCCCGCCGTGGCCACGATCGGCACGAGGATGCTGCGGAAGACGATCATCAGCAGCACGAGCGAGAGTCCGATGACGATGGCCAGGTAGAGCGGGAGGGTCGCCGAGAGCTCCTCGGAGACCTCGATGTTGGCCACCGTCTGACCCGTGATGCCGATGTCGGACTTGGTGGCCGAGCCGATGGCATCGGTCGAGGCACTGAGCGCCCGGACCGTCTCCACGGTCTCGGCGTCGGCCGGACCCTCCTTCGGCACCACCTGGAAGGCAAGGGTCTCCTTGTCCTTCGAGACGCCGAAGGGGATCACCGCGTCGACGCCCTCGACCGCATCGAGGCGCTGGGCGACGTCCGCCTGCTTGAGCAGCACGGCCCCGTCCTTCGTCGCCGGGCGGTCCAGCTCGGCGACCGCGATGATCGGTCCGTTGGTCCCGGCACCGAAGTGCTCCGCCGCCTGGACGTAGGCCGTGTGGGCGGTCGTGCCCGCCGGTTCGCTGGAGCCGTCCGGCAGCCCGAGGCGAAGGGAGAGCGCCGGCACCGCGATGACCGCGCAGAGGAGCACGCAGCCGAGCGCCACGAGTTTCGGGTGCCGGGTGACGGCGTCGACGTAGCCGCCGCCGTGGACGTCGGAGTCCTCGTCCGGGTGATCGCCCTCGCGCAGGACACCGGGCTCGGTGAAGCCGGCCCGGCGCCAGGCACGGCGGGAGAGTGCGCGGTTGCCGACGAAGTGCAGCAGCGCCGGGGTGAGGGTGAGGGCCACGAGAACTGCGACGGCCACGGTGCCCGCCGCGACCAGACCCATCTGGCCCAGCAGCGGCACCG
>CAYLUX010000025.1:5295-24533 GCA_964386935.1 uncultured Janibacter sp. | reverse complement strand
GACCACGGGGCAAGCAACGAGTCCCGACTTCGTCGGGGTTCGGTCAACTCCGGTGTGGCGCAGCCCCTTCGCCCAGGCGCCCCCCTCGGCTCCTGAGGTGCGAGCTTGCGAAGCAAGCGAGCCTCGAAGGACGACCGGACCTCCACCGCGGCGGCCCAGTCCCCGTGGAGCCAGACAACTCACGAGTACTACACCACCCTCGGACCTCGAGAACTGGCCGAACCTTGATTTTCCGGGGATCCACCTCGTCGGTGACGCGGAGCATGGTGTAGTACCCGCGAGTCACAAGTGAGCAGAGCGGACGGCGCGGACCGGTGGATGCGTCCGCGCCGGGAGCGGGCTTCGTACTTCGGTCCCGGCCCCGGCCCTTCGAGGCTCGGCCGCGGGCGGCCTCGCACCTCAGGGACCGGGGGTGGCACCTCAGGGACCACGACGAAGGGCGGGTGCCGGGGAGACCCGGCACCCGCCCTTCGTCAGGAGCGAAGGAAGATCACTTGCCCTGCATGATCTCCCGCATGAGCTCGGCGGTCTCGGACGGGGTCTTGCCGACCTTGACGCCCGCGGCCTCGAGGGCCTCCTTCTTCGCGGCGGCCGTGCCGGAGGAGCCGGAGACGATGGCGCCGGCGTGGCCCATCGTCTTGCCCTCCGGGGCGGTGAAGCCCGCGACGTAGCCAACGACCGGCTTGGAGACGTTGTCCTTGATGTAGTCGGCGGCACGCTCCTCGGCGTCGCCACCGATCTCGCCGATCATGACGATCGCGTCGGTCTCGGGGTCCTTCTCGAAGGCCTCGAGGCAGTCGATGTGCGTCGTGCCGATGACCGGGTCGCCGCCGATGCCGATGGCGGTGGAGAAGCCGAAGTCACGCAGCTCGTACATCATCTGGTAGGTCAGGGTGCCCGACTTGGACACCAGGCCGATGCGGCCGGCGCCGGCGATGCTCGCCGGGATGATGCCGGCGTTGGACTTGCCGGGGCTGATGATGCCGGGGCAGTTCGGGCCGATGATGCGGGTCTGCTTGCCCACGCTGTAGTTGTAGAACTCCGCGGAGTCCTTGACGGCGATGCCCTCGGTGATGACGACGGCGGTGCCGATCCCGGCGTCGATGGCCTCGACGACGGCGGACTTCGCGAACTTCGGCGGCACGAAGATGACGGACACGTCGGCGCCCGTCTCCTTCATCGCGTCGGCGACCGAGCCGAAGACGGGCACGGACTGCCCGGAGGGGAAGTCGACGCTCTGGCCGGCCTTCTTGGGGTTGACGCCGCCCACGACGTTGGTGCCGGCGGCGAGCATGAGCGTCGTGTGCTTCATGCCCTCGGAGCCGGTCATGCCCTGGACGATGACCTTGGATTCTGCGGTGAGGAAGATTGCCATGGTTGTTTTCTCTACGTCCTTTACTTCGCGGCCAGCTCGGCGGCCTTGCGGGCGGCACCGTCCATCGTGTCCTCGATGGACACGAGCGGGTGGTTGAACTCGGCGAGGATGCGACGCCCCTCGTCGACGTTGTTGCCGTCCAGGCGGACGACGAGCGGCTTCGTCGCGCTGTCGCCGAGGGTCTTCAGGGCACCGACGATGCCGTTGGCGACGGCGTCGCAGGCGGTGATGCCCCCGAAGACGTTGACGAAGACGGACTTGACCTGCTCGTCACCGAGGATGACGTCCAGACCGTTGGCCATGACCTCGGCGGAGGCACCGCCACCGATGTCGAGGAAGTTGGCCGGCTTGGCCTTGCCGCCGGTGTGGTCCTCACCGGCGTAGGCGACGACGTCGAGGGTGCTCATGACGAGCCCGGCGCCGTTGCCGATGATCCCGACGTTCCCGTCGAGCTTGACGTAGTTCAGGTCCTTTTCCTTGGCCTTGGCCTCGAGCGGGTCAGCGGCGGCCTTGTCCTCGAGGGCCGCGTGGTCCGGCTGGCGGAAGGCGGCGTTGCCGTCGAGGGTGACCTTGCCGTCGAGGGCCACAATCTCGCCCTGCTCGGTCTTGACCAGCGGGTTGACCTCGACGAGCGTGGCGTCCTCGTCCCGGTAGACGACCCACAGCTTCTTCAGCGCCTCGGCGATCTTGGCGCCGTCCGCCTCGTCGAAGCCCGCGGCCTCGACGATCTCCTTGGCCTTGGCGTCGTCGATGCCCACGTTGGGGTCGACCTCGACGCGGGCCAGGGCCTCGGGGCGCTCGACGGCGAGCTGCTCGATCTCCATGCCGCCCTCCTTGGAGCACATGGCGAGGTAGGAGCGGTTGGCCCGGTCGAGCAGGATCGAGAAGTAGTACTCCTCGGCGATCTGCGCGCCCTGGGCGATCATCACCTTGTGGACCGTGTGGCCCTTGATGTCCATGCCCAGGATGGCCTCGGCGTGGGCCTCGGCCTCGTCGAGGTTCTTGGCGACCTTGACGCCGCCGGCCTTGCCGCGCCCACCGGTCTTGACCTGGGCCTTGACGACCGTGACGCCGCCGCTCTTGGCCCCGATCGTCTCGGCGGCCGCGCGGGCCTCCTGCGGGGTGGTGGCAACGGAGCCGGCCAGGACCGGGACGCCGTGCTTCTCGAACACATCGCGTGCTTGGTACTCGAAGAGATCCACGAGGGTAATTCCGTCCTTGCTGTGATAACGGGGTGCAGGGCGAGAGTATCGCTTCCCTCGAGGGCTCGGCACGACCGGGGGCAGGTGGTATCCCCCACGACGGCCTGCCCGTGGTTACCCTGCAGTCACCATGGTGTCGCAGAACGTTCCGACCACGGCGGTCGACGAGGTCCCGGTGGAGCCCCCACAGGGATCCTCGCTGCGCGCCGAGCTCCGCAGGCAGCTGCGGCGGATGGCCACTCCCCGGGCCGCGGCCTTCGCCGCCGTCGAGCTGGTCTGGGCGAGCACCCACATCTCCCTCTACCCCTTCGGGGCACGGCCGCCACGCCGCGGCCGGTTGGGGCACACCTACAGCCTGGAGTCCCTGACCCCGCTGCAGCGCGGCATGGTCGTCGCGGCCGGACCGGAGCTCGGCACCCCGATCCTGCTGCTGCACGGGTTCGCGGACAACCACTCGATCTTCGCGCTGCTGCGCCGTGGCCTGGTGCGCCGCGGCTTCAAGCGGGTCGTCGCGATGAACTACTCGATCCGCACCAAGGACGTGCGCACCGCAGCCGTCCAGCTCGCGGAGGAGGTCGAGCGGATCTGCGAGGAGACCGGGTTCGAACGCATCCACGTCGTCGCCCACAGCCTCGGCGGGATCATCGGCCGGTACTACGTGACCCGCCTCGGTGGTGACGAGCGGGTGCACACCCTCGTCACCCTGGGCGCCCCGCACGGAGGCACCCTCATGGCCCATCTCCTGCCCACCGCCCTGACTCGGCAGCTGCGGCCGGGCAGCGCCCTGATGCGCGACCTGGGCACCCCCGCACCGGGGTGCCGCACCCGGGTGATCGCCTTCTGGTCGGACACCGACGAGGCGATCGTGCCCGCCTCCAACGGGGCGCTGCACCAGGAGGGGGTGGACGTCACGAACATCGAACTGCACGGGGTCGGGCACCTGTCGTTGCCGATCCTGCCCTCGGTCGCCCACCGCATCTCCACCGGACTGGTCCAGCTGGACTCGAAGGGGGACCCCACCGCCTCCGTCACCGACATCACGGACCTGCCCCGCTGAGCCGAAGCGGTATCGTCCTCGGGTTGTCCCCCTCCCCTGCCCCGAGGACACCCGTCGTCATGACCCGTTACGCCGGTCGGCACCGGCCGAGCCGTGCCCGCCGCACCGTGCTCCGGCGCACGCCCCCTTCGGCCGCCGCGTGGTTGCGCCGCGGCGTGCCCGCCCTCGCGATCGGTGCGCTCGTGCTCGCCGGTGTCGCGGCGGGCAGCCGGAGCGGGGCGCTGCAGACCCTCGGGGACGCGTCCGGCGACGCCGGGGCCGCCGCCATGACGCGGCCGGTCACGGACCGTGACGCCCAGCGCGCCTCCCGCGACGGGCAGCGAGGCCCCGCCCCCTCCGGTGAGGACCGCGCCGACGCGCTCAGCCTCATGGCCGGGTCCCAGCAGGATGAGGCACAGGAGCGAAGGGAGGCGGCCGACCCGCCTCCCGCGTGGGTGATGCCGGTTAGGCACGCCCCCTTCACCTCCGGTTACGGGAAGCGGTGGGGCCGGCTGCACGCGGGCAACGACTACGGCGTCGACGTCGGGACCCCGGTCCGCGCGATGGCCGACGGGACGGTCCTCGCCGCCGGCGAGATGGCCGGATACGGCATCCGCGTGGACATCGAGTACGCGGACGGCACCGTCTCCCGCTATGGCCACCTCACCGACACGTCGGTGGACGAAGGGGACGAGGTCACCCGGGGCGAGGTCGTCGCCGAATCGGGCAACACCGGGCGCTCAACGGGACCGCACCTGCACCTGGAGATCCGCCCGGGCGGCGGGGACCCGGTCGACCCGAGTCCCTGGCTCGCGAAGAACGGGCTCGACGCGGAGCCGACCCGGTAGGAACCGCTAGAGCTTCTCCAGCGGTGCGTAGCGCAGCAGCAGCCGCTTCACGCCGTCCTCGTCGCCGAAGTCCACGTGGGCCATCGCCTTCTCGCCCTCGCCCTCGACCCGCACGACCGTCCCGAGACCGAAGGTGTCGTGGGTGACCTTGTCGCCCGCGTCGAGGCTGATGGCCGGCCGGTTGCCGGGGGACTTCACCCGCGGCCGTGCCGCCAGCCGGGCCACGGCGGGCTGGCCGCCGACACCGGGCCGGACCGGGCCCACCTTCGGTCCCTCCCGCTCCCACGTCAGCAGCGCCTCCGGGATCTCGTCGAGGAAGCGTGAGGCCGGGTTGTACTGCGGCGCACCGAAGGCGCTGCGCACCGAGGCCCGGGAGAGGTGCAGCCGCTCCTTGGCCCGGGTGATGCCGACATAGGCCAGCCGGCGCTCCTCCTCCAGCTCCTTCTCGTCGCCGAGGCTGCGCTGGTGGGGGAAGGTGCCGTCCTCGAGGCCGGTGAGGAAGACGACGGGGAACTCCAGGCCCTTGGCGGTGTGCAGCGTCATCAGGGTGACCACGCCGCCGTCGTCCTCGTCGTCCGGGATCTCGTCGGCGTCGGCGACGAGGCTCACCTGCTCGAGGAAGTCGTCGAGACTGACGACCTCGCCCGTCGCCTCGCGGGTGGCGTCGAACTCCCGCGCCACGCCGACGAGCTCGGCGAGGTTCTCCAGGCGGGTCTCGTCCTGCGGGTCACGGCTGGCCTGCAGCTCGCTGACGTAGCCGGTGCGGTCCAGGACCGCGTCGAGCAGGTCGCCGATGCCGGCGCCCTCCTCCTGCAGGTCGCGCAGCCCCTCCAGGAGGGTGGTGAAGCCCTGGATGGCGGTGGCCGAGCGGGTGGCGATGCCGGGGGCGTCATCGGCCCGGCCGAGCGCCGCGACGAAGGGGATGCGCTCGCGCTCCGCGAGCTGGGAGACCGCGGCCTGGGCCCGGTCCCCGATGCCCCGCTTCGGGGTGTTGAGGATGCGGCGCAGGTTGACGTCGTCGACCGGGTTGGCGATGACGTGCAGGTAGGCCAGCGCGTCCTTGACCTCGCGGCGCTCGTAGAAGCGGGTGCCGCCGACCACCTTGTACGGCAGGCCGACCCGCACGAAGACCTCCTCGATCGCGCGGGACTGGGCATTGGTCCGGTAGAAGACGGCGACGTCCTTGGGCTGCACGCCGTGCTCGTCCTGGAGCCGGTCGATGGTCGTCGCGACGAAGGAGGCCTCGTCGTGCTCGTTGTCCCCGACGTAGCCGATGATGGGAGCGCCCTCGCCGGCCTCGGTCCACAGGTTCTTCTTGCGGCGGGACTCGTTGCGCTCGATGACGGCGTTGGCCGCGGTGAGGATCGTCTGGGTGGAGCGGTAGTTCTGCTCCAGCAGGATGGTGCGCGCGTCCGGGTAGTCCTGCTCGAACTCGATGATGTTGCGGATCGAGGCACCGCGGAAGGCGTAGATCGACTGGTCCGCGTCACCGACGACGACGAGGTCGCTCGGCTCGACGGCCTTGGGGTCGCGCTGCGCCGGGTCGTCGGTGCCGCCGACGAGCTCACGGATCAGCTGGTACTGCGCGTGGTTGGTGTCCTGGTACTCGTCGACGAGCACGTGGCGGAAGCGGCGCCGGTAGTGCTCGGAGACGTCCGGGAAGGCCTGCAGCATGTGCACCGTCGTCATGATGATGTCGTCGAAGTCGAGCGCGTTGGCCTGCCGCAGCCGCCGCTGGTACTCGGTGTAGACGTCCGAGAGGACCTTCTCCTGGTGGGTGCCGCCCGGGTCCTCGGCGGCCTCGTCACCGGCGACCCGGCGGGAGTACTCCTCCTCGTCGACGAGCTCGTTCTTGAGGTTGCTGATCTGGTGGGAGAAGGCCCGCGGCCGGTACCGCTTGGCGTCCAGGTCCAGGTCGCGCATGACGAGGGAGACGAGGCGCTGGCTGTCGGCCGCGTCGTAGATGGAGAAGGTGGACTTCATCCCGACCTTCGCCGCCTCGCGGCGCAGGATCCGCACGCACGCGGAGTGGAAGGTCATCACCCACATCGCCCGCGCCCGGGGACCGACGAGCTCCTCGACCCGCTCGCGCATCTCCGCGGCGGCCTTGTTCGTGAAGGTGATCGCGAGGATCTGGCCGGGCTGGACCCCCTTCGCACCGAGGAGGTGGGCGATGCGGTGGGTGAGCACGCGGGTCTTGCCGGAGCCGGCGCCGGCGACGATGAGGAGGGGCCCCCCTTCGTGCAGGACGGCCTCGCGCTGCGAAGGGTTCAGGCCCGCCACCAGCTCCTCTGGATCGGAGGGGCCGACCGCAGCGTGGGGTGCGCGGGCGGGCGCCCCGCCGGAGGCCGCCCAGGTGGGCACGCCGGTGTCCGTCACGTCGCCGGTCCAGCCACCGGGGAGGGCATCGGGAAGGTCGTCGAAGAGGCTGCTCATCTCGCCCTCCAGCGTACGTCGGACCCCGGACAGCGTCCGGCGGCCTCAGCGACCGTCCACGAGCCGCTCGATGGCGCGCGCGGCCGCCGTGGCCCCATCCAGACCAGTCATCGACTCCCGCACCTGCGCCGCTCGGGACGCCATGTCCGGATCGGTGAGGAGCCGGGAGAGGATCCCGGGCAGCCGCCCCCGTCGCAGCTGGCCGGTGGTGAAGACCGCGGCGTGACCGGCCAGCCGGCACTGCTCGAGGTTCCACCGTTGCTCCGCCTGGAGGCCGATCCCGGCGAAGGGGGCACCGGAGGCGCAGGCGGTCTGCACCGTGCCCTCCCCGCCGTGGATCACCGACGCGGCCAGCAGACCCGTGAGCCGGTCGGCCGGCAGGTGGTCGGTGACCGTCACGTTCCGCGGCAGTCCGGCGCGATCGGACGGCGAGAGGTAGCGCCCGGCCCCGGTCACGACGCCCACGTCGAGACGGGCCACCTCGTGCACCAGCCGGAGCGCGAGGGCGCGGCTCCCGGAGGACCCCAGCCCCACGTGGACGAGCGGGAGCGGGCCCCCGGCCAGGGCGCGGACGGACTGCGGCAGGTCCACGGTCGAGTGGGCGAACACCGGCCCGACCACCTCGTCCCGCGGGCCGAGAGGCAGGGCACGCTGTGCGGGCGGCAGGGAGGCGATGAGGTTCAGGTCCGCCTCCAGTGCCTCGAGCGTCGTCCGTGGGAGCGGGACGCCGTTCTCCGCCGCGACCACCCGGAACGCCCGGGGCAACCACGACAGCCGGGGGGCGAGGGTGCTGATCGCCCGCCCGGCCAGGCGGTTCGTCATCGACGCCACGGGCCCGGCGCCCGCGACGACGGGGAAATCCGTCATCGTCGTGAGGTGGCCGCGGCTCATCGCGTACGGCTTGATGTAGACGAGGGGCACCCCGGCGGCGCGCGCCGAGACGAACTGGCTCATCGTCGACCCGATGATCACCGCCTCGGGACGGATGGTGTCGATCAGCGCCCGCTCGCTGCGGACCCGCCGGCGCAGCATGTCGAGGGTGAAGGGGTGGCGCACACCGCGTCCCTGGTCGAGGGCGATGAGGCGGTCGGCGTCCGCCTCGCTGAGGCGGGGACGGAGCAGCTCGAGGCGGAAGCCCGCGCCGTTCACGTGCGCAGCGAACCGGCGGGAGTAACCGCAGAAGGTGACGTCGTGCCCTCGCTCCCGCAGCACGCGGGCGACCTCGACCGCGCGGGAGGTCTCGCCCAGGTTGAAGGTCTCGGGGGCGAAGAGCACGCGCGCCATGCCCCTGCCTACCACGCCCGGCGGTGGCTACGCTGCCGCGGTGAGTCCGATGCGCGATGACCTGGGGCTGCTGCGGGAGCGGCGCTTCGCCTCGCTCTTCGGCGCCCGGACCCTCTCGATGCTCGGGCTGGCCTTCGCCCCGGTGGCCCTCGCCTTCGGTGTGCTGGACCTGCCGGGCGCGGACGCGGGCACGCTCTCCCTCGTCGTCGCGTGCGAGGCGATCCCGCACGTGCTCGGGCTGCTCTTCGGCGGCGTCGTCGCCGACCGCTACCCGCGTCGGCTGGTGATGTTCGTCGGCGAGTGCCTCTCGTGCGCCGGATGGCTCGGGATCGGGACGATGCTGCTCCTCGGGTGGGCGCCGGTGGTGGCGCTGTGCGGCTTCGCGGTGCTCACCGGGCTCGCGGGCGCGGTCGTCTGGCCGGTGCTCTCGGGGATCGTGCCGGAGGTCGCGCCGCGCGACCGGCTGCAGCCGGCCAATGCCCTGCTCGCGGTGGGCGCCAACGTCGCCCGGATCACCGGGCTGGTCTCCGCGGGGGTGGTCGTCGTCCTCGTCGGCCCGGGGTGGGCGCTCGTCGGTGCCGCGATCGTCTACGCGGGAGCGGCCACCTTCGCCTGGCGGATCGGTGCCACCCCGAGGCCGGGGCGCGAGGGCGGCACGTCGGCGATCGGCGAGCTGCGCGAGGGCTGGCAGGAGTTCTCCTCCCGGGAGTGGCTGTGGGTCGTCGTGGCGCAGTTCGCGCTGCTCGTGCTGGCCTGGCAGGGAGCGCACACCGTCCTCGGCCCGGTCGTGGCCAAGGAACACCTCGGCGGCGCCGGCGCGTGGTCGGCGATCCTCACCGGTGAGGCCGTGGGGATGCTCGTCGGGGTCGTCATCGCGCTGCGGATCCGGCCCCGGCGCCCGATCCTCGTCGGGGTGCTGCTCACCGGGCTGACCGCGGTGCCGTACCTGCTCCTCGGGGTCGGGGCACCGCTGCCGGTGATCGTCCTCGGCGGCTTCCTCATGGGCCTGGGGATGGACGTCTTCAACGTGCTGTGGCAGACGGCGATGCAGCGGGAGGTCCCGCCCGAGGCGCTCTCCCGGGTCGCCTCCTACGACGCCTTCGGGTCGATGGTGCTCGGGCCGATCGGGGTGCTGCTCGCGGGCCCGGCGGCGACGGCCTTCGGGGCCCGGCCGGCGCTGCTCGTCTGCTCCGGGCTCATCCTCCTCTCCTGCCTGCTCGCGCTGCTCTCCCGGGACGTGCGCACGCTGCGGGCACCGGAGCAGGTGCAGCCGGTCGCGGAGGGCGAGTTCGCCGCGCCGGTCGACCCCGCCACGTGAGGTCGGGGGCGGGTCCCCCTTCGTCCTAGGGTTGGGGCATGACCCACGTCGTCCGACCCGACCGCCGCTACCACCCCGCCTACCTCGAGGCGGTCGACGAGATGGCCGGGGCGCACCGCGACGGGGACGGCGAGTGGGAGCAGGCGCCGGACGACGTCACCGGCTTCGAGGGCTTCCGCTTCACGCGGGAGGGCCTCGAGGACCCGGCGGAGTTCGCCCGCCTGGTGCGCACCCGGCGGGCCGAGGAGCTGCCGGAGACCCCGCGCCCGAGCGGCCGCGTCCCGTGCACGTACCTGTGGATCGTCGACGAGGAGGACCAGTACGTCGGCTCGATCTCGCTGCGGCACGAGCTGACCGACTTCCTGCTGGAGCAGGGCGGGCACATCGGCTACTACGTGCGGCCCTCGGCGCGGCGACAGGGGCACGCGGGCACGGCGCTGCGCCAGACCCTGGAGATCGCGCACGAGATGGGCCTGGAGCGGGTGCTCATCACGTGCGACGAGGACAACGCCGCCTCCCGCGCCGTGATCGAGGGCGCGGGAGGCGAGTACGAGGACTCCCGCGCGGGCAAGCGCCGCTACTGGGTCCCCACCCTCCCGTCGGACCAGCCCTTCGGCGTGCGGCTGGTGTAAGCGCGCGGCTAGGGTCGGTCCATGGCAGCCGGGCAGCACGGCGAGGACGTCCACCTGGACGTGGGTGACCGGCGCGTGCGCATCTCCTCGCCCGACCGGGTCTACTTCCCCGCCCGCGGCGAGACGAAGCTGGACCTGGCGCACTACTACCTCGCCGTCGGCGACGGGATCCTGCGGGCGCTGCGGGAGCGACCGACGATGCTGCACCGCTTCCCGAAGGGGGTGGCCGGCCCCAAGGTCCACCAGAAGCGGCTGCCGAAGGGGGCACCGGACTGGGTCTCGACGGTGCGCCTGCACTTCCCCCGGTACGACCTGCACGCCGACGAGCTGTGCCCCACCGAGCTCGCCGAGATCATCTGGGCGGTGCAGATGTCCACCGTCGAGCTGCACCCGTGGAACATCCGCCGCGCCGACCTCGACCGACCCGACGAGTGGCGGATCGACCTCGACCCGATGCCGGAGGCCCCCTTCGCCCGGGTGCGGCGGGTGGCCGGGGTGTGCCACGAGGTCCTCGACGAGCTCGGCATCACCGGGTACCCCAAGACCTCCGGCGGGTCCGGGCTGCACGTGTACGTGCGGATCGAGCCGCGGTGGGAGTTCGGCGACGTGCGAAGGGCGGCGCTCGCCTTCGCCCGCGAGGTGCAGCGCCGGGCGCCGCAGGACGTGACGACCGAGTGGTGGCGCAAGGACCGCGACCCGGCGGCCGTCTTCGTCGACTACAACCAGAACGCGCGCGATCACACCATCGCCGCCGCCTACTCCGTGCGCGGCAACGAGCACGGGACGGTGTCCACCCCGATCACGTGGGCGGAGATCGAGGACGTGGAGCCGGCCGACTGCACGATCGCGACGGTGCCGGAGCGCTTCGCCCGTCTCGGTGACCTGCACGCCGGCATCGACGACGTCGCCCACGACCTGACACCGCTGCTGGAGTGGGCGGAACGGGACGAGGCGGAGGAGCAGGGCAGCACCTCGTGACCCGGGCGCGGCCTACCATCCGGGCATGAGCACTCCTTCGCACCCCGCGGTGGACCGGGTGGTCGCCGCCCTGGCGGAGCACGGTCTCCAGCCCGAGGTCCGCTGGCTCGACGACGCGGTCACCACCGCGCCGCTCGCAGCCGAGGCCATCGGCGTCGAGGTCGGGCAGATCGCCAACTCCCTCGTCTTCACCCTCGACGGGGAGCCACTCCTCGTCCTCACCTCCGGTGCGCACCGCGTCGACACCGAGTGGCTGGGCGGCCGTCTCGGCGGGACGATCGCCCGCGCGAGCAAGGAGGTCGTCAAGGGCGCGACCGGACAGGTCATCGGCGGGGTCGCGCCGGTCGGCCACCCCACGCCCGTGCGGACCGTCGTCGACACCGAGCTCGAGAGGTACGAGCAGGTCTGGGCCGCAGCGGGCCACGCGAAGACGGTCTTCCCCACGAGCTTCGCGGAGCTGCTGCGGATCACCGGCGGGACGGCGAGCGCCGTCACGCCCTAGCGCCGCAGCGCGGCGGCCATCCAGTGCTCCAGCCCGGCCTCGTCCTCGACGGCGTCCGGTGAGACGTCGAGCCAGCTCGGCCCCATGTCCTTCTCCCCCATGAGTGCGACCTGGGCGTACCACGGTCCGGCCTCGCGCAGCAGGTCCTCGCTCTCCGCGGGGTCGACGCGCACGAGCAGGCCGCCGCCACCGCGGCAACCCACGGTGATCGACCCACCGACCAGGAAGATCAGCGCCCCGAACATCCGCTTCTCCTCCCACTCGATCCCGCGGTCGGACAGCGCCGAGCGGACCCGGTTCGCCAGCTCCTCGTCGATGGCCATGGGAACACCCTGCCAGCGCTGGCTATCGTGAATGCGTGCCAGAGCCGACCTTCCTCCCCCACCCGGTGACGGGTGCCCCCTTCGCCTCGCCGGTGGAGCCGGGTACGGGGTGGCCGGACGACGCGGCCACCGCGGAGACCCCCGTCGCCCGCACCCCCGCGCAGGTTCGGCGGTTGGCGAAGGGGGCGCTCGGCCCCGACGACCTCGGTGCCCGCATCTCGGTGTGCCGCGCCTGCCCTCGTCTGGTCGCGTGGCGGGAGGAGGTCACGACGACCAAGCGGGCCGCCTTCGCGAATGAGCCCTACTGGGGCAGACCGGTGCCCGCCGTCGGGCCGGTGGACGCCCCGGTCGTCATCGTCGGACTGGCGCCCGCCGCACACGGCGCGAACCGGACCGGCCGCAACTTCACCGGGGACCGCTCCGGCGACTGGCTCTACGCCGCGCTGCACCGCGCCGGCTACGCCAGCCAACCCGAATCGTGGGCCGCCGGCGACGGGCTCGAGCTGACCGGTGCGCGGATCATCGCACCCGTGCGCTGCGCTCCGCCGCAGAACAAGCCGACCACCGAGGAGAAGCGCACCTGCGCCCCGTGGCTCGACGCCGACCTCGCCCTCAGCGCGCCGCACGTGCGCTCGATCATGTGCCTCGGCTCGATCGGCTGGGACACGACGATCGCCGGGGTGCGGCACGCGGGGTGGGAGGTGCCGCGGCCCAAGCCGAAGTTCGGGCACGGCGCCCGCGCGACGCTGCGCACCCCCGAGGGCCGAGAGGTCGCCCTCGTCGGCTGCTACCACGTCAGCCAGCAGAACACCTTCACCGGCAAGCTCACCCAGGAGATGCTCGATCAGGTCATCGCCTCGCTCTGACGCGCCTGCATCGGGACGCCTAGTGTGTGGTCATGGTCACCACGTCTGCCCTCGTCGTCCCACGGCACGGAGGACCTGAGGTCCTCACCCTCGAGGAGCGCGAGGTCCCCTCGCCCGGGCCCGGCGAAGCCCTCGTCGAGGTCGCCGCGGCGGGGGTGAACTTCATCGACGCCTACCAGCGCGAGGGCATCTACCCGACCGAACCGCCCTACGTGCAGGGCTTCGAGGCCGCGGGGACGGTGCGCGAGGTCGGCGACGGAGCTGCTGTGGCTGTTGGTGACCGGGTCGCGTGGTCGATGACGATCGGCCTGCACGCCGGCATGGTCCTCGCCGACTCGGAGGCACTGCTCCCGGTGCCCGACGGGGTGGACCTGGAGACCGCTGCCGCCGCGACGCTGCAGGGCATGACCGCCCACGCCCTCGTCACGGACGTCCACCGCGTCGAGGAGGGCACCGTCGCACTCGTGCACGCCGCCGCCGGTGGGGTCGGCCAGCTGCTCGTCCAGATGATCGTGAACCGCGGGGGCCACGTCGTCGCCACCGCCGGCTCGGACGCCAAGCTGGAGATCGCCCGCTCCCGCGGCGCCGCCGAGACGATCAACTACGCCGAGACCGACGACCTGGTCGGGGCCGTGCGCGAGGCGGCCGAGCGCCTCGGCGCGACGAAGGGGGTCGACGTCGCCTACGACGGCGTCGGGAAGGCCACCTTCGACCACTCGCTCGCCTCGCTGCGCCCCCGCGGGGCGATGGTGCTCTTCGGCGGCGCGTCCGGGCAGGTGCCCCCCTTCGACCTGCAGCGGCTGAACTCCGGTGGCTCCCTCACCGTCACCCGCCCCAGCCTCGCGCACTTCATCACCGAGCGGGAGGAGCTGATGCTGCGCGGGCGGGAGCTCTTCGACGACATCGACTCCGGCCGGGTCGACATCGCCATCGGTGGGCGCTACCCCTTCGCCGAGGCCGCAGAGGCCTACAGAGCGCTGGAGGGGCGGCAGTCGACCGGGAAGCTGCTCCTCATCCCCTGACTCCGAGCACCCCGTACGGCAGTTCACCTCGGCCCGAACGAGGACATGGGCCGGAGCACGGGTCGCCCCGACGAACTGCCGTACGGAGTGCACCTGTGGACAACGCGGCGCACGACGCGGCCAAGGTCGGCAGGCTGGCGACATGACCACCGCGCCACTCGTCATCGCCCAGCACGGGGGCGCAGCCACGCGTCAGGACCTGCTGGAGGTGATGAGCCGCAGCGAGGTGCAGTCCGCTCTCCGCTCCGGGGAGATCGTGCGGCCCCGCCGGGGGATCTACACCCTGCCCATCGACGACGAGGCCCTGGCCGCTGCGGCCGAGCTGGGTGTGCTCCTCAGTCACCGGACGGCAGCACTTCACCACGGCTGGAGTGTGCTGCATCCCCCGGACGAGCCCGAGATGGTGGCTGACCGCCACCGCCGGATCACACGGGTGTCCCGGTGCACCGTCCGCTATCGGGACCTGACCGGGCACCCGGACGAGGGGCCGGCGACCACCCCGATGCGGACGGTGATCGACAGTGCCCGCGATCTGGACCTGCCCGAGTCGCTGGCCGTCGCGGACTCGGCCCTGCGAGCGGGGAAGATGACCACGGCCGAGCTGGCCCGAGCGATCCCTTCCCTCCCCCGGACCGGCAGGGCTCGCGCCACCCTCGCGCTCGAGGAGGCCACGGCGCTGGCCGCCAACCCGTTCGAGTCGGGGCTGCGGGCCCTCGCCATCGGGGCGAGCGGGAGGATCTGGCAGGCACAGGCCGAGGTCCGGCTACGAACTGGCGCAGTGCGCCACGCTGACGTCGGATGCCCTGAGCTGCGGATCGCCCTGGAGGCGGACAGCCACGAGTTCCACAAGACCCGCGCAGACGTGCGCCGTGACTGCCGCCGCTACGACGAGATGACCCTCGCCGGATGGCTCGTGCTCCGGTTCGCGTGGGAGCACGTGATGTTCAACCCTGACTGGGTCATGGACGTCATCGCCTGGATGGTCCGCCAACGAGCCGGCAGCTCGTACGGCAGTTCGCTGTCGCTACCGCGAGGAATGGCGGTTCCACCGACGGCCAGCGCCTGAACTGCCGTACGAGGTGCACGGCTTGCGGATCACCAGAGGAAGGCGATGGCGGCGTTGACGACCGCGAGCCCGGCGGCGGTCCAGGCGAGGGCCTTGCCGTTCTCCCCGCGCTTGTCCTTGGCGTTGCCGATCTCGGCACAGGCGAGGACCGCGATCATGACGACGAGCTTGGTGCCGATCTTCGCGTGGTTGACCGGGTCGTCGCCGGCCTCGGCGATGCCCGTGAGGAGCAGGCCGAGGATCAGCTGCGCACGGGCCGCCCACGCCTGGACGCGGTGACCGCTCCCGGGGATGGGCGGGCTGACGACGATGGCGATCATCGCGATCATGTGCAGGACGTAGAGGACGATGCGCAGGGTCTCCATGGGCCCCAAGGCTAGGCGAGCCGCTCACGCCTCCACGAATCGCATGGCGGGGGCGATCATCCCCGTCTGCGGCAGGGCCGCGACCTCCTCCAGTGGGACCCACGCCGCCTCGCCGGTGGACCCGCCGACCTCGATGACGCGGGCCGGCCGCGGGTGCGGGCACTGCGCCCGGTGGATCAGCCGCACCGCGTGGAAGTCCTCTCCCTCGCCGGCCCAATGCATCGTCTGCACCTGCACGAGCTCTTCGACGAGGACCTCCTGCCCGGCCTCCTCCCACACCTCGCGGACCGTGGCGTCGACGGGCTCCTCCCCCGGCTCGACGCCCCCGCCGGGCAGCGTCCACAGACCGGCGACCCCGCGCACGTGCCCGGCCAGTCGGGAGAGCAGCAGGTGCCCCCGGTCCACGACGAGCGCGTAGGCGCCGAGGCGCTGCAGCCGCGGACCGACCGGTGCCGGGGGCGTGACCGCGACCGGTTCGCCCACCTCCCCCACCTCGTAGCGCACCACCACCCGGCCGAGCCCGTCCAGCCCCGAGCCCACGGGCTCACCGACCAGACCGTGCGCCGCGAGCACGTCGCTCGGGTCCAGCCCGTGCGGGAGCGGCCAGGTGCGTCGGCCGTCTGTGATCACCACGTCCGTCATGCCCCTGCCCTCCCGTACTCGGCGAGCACCTGAGCGATCACCCGGTCCCAGGTCTGCGTCGGTGGCGTCCCCGCGTTGTGCCGAGAGAGCCGGTCGCGCAGCGTCTGGTCGGCGACGAACCGCACGAGCGCGTCGACGAGCCCGTCGTCATCGCCGGCGAGCATCCCGGACACCCCGTCGGTGACGACGTCCGCCGTGCCGGAGTCCGCCCGGGCGATCACCGGCAGCCCGGCCGTGCGCGCCTCCAGTGCCGCGATCCCGAAGGCCTCCAGCCGCGTCGCCGAGACGAAACCGTCGACCTCCCGGTGCATCCGCGCCACCTCGGAGCGGTCCACCCGGCCTCGCAGCAGCACCGTCCCCTCCAGCCGCAGCGCACGGATCCGACTGCGCAGCAAGGGTTCCAGCGGTCCGCCCCCGAGCACCTCGAGCGAGAACGCGCCGTCCCCCAGCCTGCCGCGTGCCCTCGCGACGACGTCCAGCAGCGCCAGGACACGCTTGCGGGGAGCCAGCCGGGTGACCGCGACCAGCCGCACCGGCCGCGAAGCACCACTCACCGGCCCGACCGGCCAGTCCAGCGGGTCGATCCCGTTGGGCAGCACCGCGACCCGCGCGTCGCCGGCGGCGCGGGAGACCCCCTTGGCCGCCACCGTGGAGACCGCCGACAGCACGGCGCCCCGGCGCACCCACCGACGCACCCACGGCGCCTGCAGCCCGGTCCGATCCAGCAGGCAGTGCCAGGTGAGCGCCGTCGGCAGCCCGGCCCGCGTGGCCACCCCCGCCATGTCCCAGGCGAAGGGGGACACCACCCCCACGTGCACGTGCGCCACGTCGAAGCCGCCCTGGGCGAGGCGACGAGCGACCTCCGGCACCGCCCACGGATTGACCGGCACCCCCACGACGGGAGGCAGGGCCATGCGGTGCACCGGAACCCCGCCGACCACGTCGACGGCGCCCGCGTGCTCCCCCTTCGCCCCCGGCGTCGCGGTGAAGACCTCCGTCTCGTGGCCCGCCCGCCGCAACCGGAGCGCGAGGTCACCCACCTGCGACTCGATGCCACCGGTGCGCGGCGGGTAGCAGTCCGAGAGCAGGGCGACCTTCACGGCTCCAAGGGTGTCACGGGCTCGTGTGCCATCCTGAGCGCCGTGGCCGAGCACCCGCAGACCCTCGTGGTCTTCCACGCCCATCCCGACGACGAGGCACTGCTGACCGCCGGGACCATGGCCGACGCCGCCGCCCGCGGTCACCGGGTCGTGCTCGTCGTCGCCACCGACGGTGCCCTCGGTCTTGCCGACGAGTCCGCCTACGGGGCGAAGGGGGACGCTCTCGCCGAGACGAGGAGCCGGGAGCTGGCCGCGAGCGCCGCCGCGCTCGGCGTGGCCCGGACGGTGCGACTCGGCTACGCCGACAGCGGATCGGGGCCCGAGCTCTACCCGGACCCGCCGGGCGGTCGGCGCTTCGTGCGGGTGCCCGTCGAGGAGGCCGCCCAGGCCCTCGCGGCGGTGCTGCTCGAGGAGTCGGCGGACGTGCTCACGACCTACGACCCGGCGGGTGGCTACGGGCACCGCGACCACGTACGGGTGCACGAGGTCGGCTCCCGCGCAGCGGAGCTCGCGCGCGAGCAGGGTCGGGACGTACGCGTGCTGTGGGCGACCGTCCCGCGCGAGCTCATCGGGCGCGGACTCGACCTGGCGATGCGGGTCCACCGCTTCCCGCCGGACTTCGACCGCTCCTCCTTCGACACCGCCTACTCGCCGCGCAACCGGATCACCCATCGGATCCCGGTGCGGCGCCATGCCCGGGCGAAGCGCGCCGCCATGCGTGCCCACGCCAGCCAGGCCTCCGGCGGCGGGGGCGATCGCACCCTCGGCGTCCTCTCCCGCCTGCCGTGGCCCCTCTTCGGTCTCGTCCTCGGCCGCGAGTGGTTCGTGGAGCCGGCAGCCGAGCGGACCGGGGACCACGCCACGGACGTCTTCGAGGCGGCGACGTGAGCGCGCCCACCCGTCGTTGGGTCCGCCCGCTGCAGGTCGTCGTCGGGCTCGGCCTGGCCGTCGTGCTGCTCGTGTGGGGCCTGCCCTTCTTCGCCCAGACGTCGTGGAGCGAGGTCTTCACGGTGCTGCGGCGCGTCACGGGGTGGGAGCTGACGCTCTTCCTCGCGCTCGAGGTGCTCGGGCTGTACTGCTACACCTTCGTCATGACCGGCGCGATGCCTGGGCTCGGCCACACCCGCGCGCTCGTCCTCAACGTGTGCGGCTCCTCCGTCTCGAACCTGCTGCCCGGCGGCGGCGCGGTCGGGCTCGCCGCGACCTACTCGATCGCCCGGTCGTGGGGCTTCGACCTCGCCCGCGTGACGACGATGGCCGTCGTCACGGGGGTGTGGAACGTCCTCGCCCGCGTCGTCCTGCCCGTCATCGCGGTGGCCGGGTTGTCCCTGGGCGCCGACGACCTGCCCGCGTCCATGCGCGACGCCGCCTGGGCCGCGATCGGCTCCGGTCTCGTCATCGTCGTGGTCGCCACGCTGGCGACGGTCAGCGACCGCGGGGCGCACGTCGTCGGCGGCCTCGTCGACCGCGGCGTGCGGGTGTTCCGTGCCGGGCACACCGACGGCGCGACCCGGGCGCTGGTTCGCCTGCGGCGACAGACCGCCGAGACGGTGCGCACCGGGTGGCTGCCGATGACCCTGGGGATGGCCGGGTTCTTCGGGATCTACTACCTGCTCTTCGTGCTGTGCACCGGCGTGACCGGGGTGGACCTCTCGCAGGGGCAGCTCTTCGCCGCCTACGCCCTGGGGCGCCTGCTCACCGCCGTGGGCGTCACCCCGGGCGGGCTCGGCGTGACGGAGGCCGGTACGACGGCGGCACTCGTCGCGTGGGGCGCCGACCCGGCCTCGGCACTGGCGGGAGTGGTGATCTTTTCGATCTTCAGCCACCTGATGGAGGTGCCGCTCGGCGCGCTCGGTTGGCTCGCGTGGAGCGTGATGCCGCGTGCGAGCGAGCGGGAGGTCGCCCGCGTCGAGAGCTGAGTCGGGCTCAGCGCAGCAGCCGGGCGATCTGCCGGGTGCGCGCCTGCCGAGCGATCTCGTCGTCGAGCGGCTCCGGATCGAAGCCCCGCCCGGTGGCGACCTCGGCGGCCCACCCAATGAGGGCATCGGCGACGGCGGGGTTGGCCGGCAGGATCGGACCGTGCAGGTAGGAGCCGATGGCGTGGCCGGTCACGGCACCCTCGGTCCCGTCGCTGCCGTTGTTGCCCTGCCCGTGCCGGACCGTGCCGAAGGGGGCCTGCCCCTCCCCCCGCGTGGTGGCACCGGAGTGGTTCTCGTAGCCGACGACGTCCCCGAAGTCGGTGC
>CAYLUX010000025.1:0-5195 GCA_964386935.1 uncultured Janibacter sp. | reverse complement strand
CGCGTGGTGGCACCGGAGTGGTTCTCGTAGCCGACGACGTCCCCGAAGTCGGTGCTGAGCACGACGGGCCCGATCATCCGCTCCTCGCCGCCCAGCGTCGTCACGTCGAAGATCCCCAGCCCGGGCAGCTGCCGTCCGCCCACGGTGGTGAAGGTCTGGCCGAGCAGCTGGTACATGCCGCAGATCATGAGCATCGCCACGCCGTCCTCGGCGAGGGAGCGCAGCCGGTCACCGATCCGCGCGAGGTCCTCCTCGACGGTGACCTGACCGGAGTCCTGACCGCCGCCACCGACGACGAGGTGGACCTGCTCGGGCAGCTCGTCGCCCGGGTGGTGCTGGTGGACCACGGGGGCGTACCCGTGCCGCCGGATCCGCGCCGCGAGGCAGCGGGTGTTGCCCAGGTCGCCGTAGATGCTCATCTCGTGCGGGTACATGTGCACGAGGTGGATCTCGCCCTTGCCCTCCCGGCCGGGTCGGGCCGGTCGGTCGGAGCGCTCCGGCTCCCCGAGGATGGTCACGTCACGGGCGTCGCTCACGCGTCAGCTCCCTTCGTCCCGGGGGCGTCGACGCCCATCTCCGGCAGGTCGTAGCGCTCCCCCAGCAGGCGGCGCAGGGTGAGCATGGCGGTGTAGCTGGTGAAGATCCGCTTCGGCTCCTCGCGGTGCTCGGCGAGGAAACGCTCCAGGGCCGCCGCGAGGTCGACCTCGGTGCCGCCGACCGGCACGTCGTCGTAGTCCAGACGCAGCGCCATGTCCCAGCCGCGGACGCCGGTGGTGAGGGCGACTCCCTTCTCCCGCAGCGACTCGAAGCTCACGTCGTAGAGCCAGGAGACGTCTCGACCGTCGGCGTAGTCGTCGTTGATGGCGATCATCGTCGCGGCCGGCGTGGACTCGTAGGTGCCGAGGGCGACGGTGAAGCCGGCGGGGTTCTTCACGAGCACCAGCTCCAGCGGCGTCCCGTCGGCGTCGATCACCTCACCCCGGCCGAAGGGGGGTGCCACCGTCCGCAGTGCCTGCTCCGCGGCGGCGACGTCGAAGGCATCACCGAGGAGCATCCGGGCGGTGGCCGTGGCGGCGGTGGCGTTGATCATCGCGGCGAGGCCGCGCTGGCGGAGGGTGATCGGCCCGACGGCGTCGGGCCCGAGGCGCACGAGCAGCTGCTCGTCGTCGACGGGGTCCAGCAGCGCGTCGGTCGGGCCCGCTGGCGGTGGGCTCCAGTCCTCGTGGGCCCGGGCGTCGTGCTCCTGGAGCTCCTCGATCCGGTGGCTGATCGACTCCCCCAGCCCGAACCAGCCGACCCCGATGCCCGACCCGAGCGTCGAGGCGATGCGGTTGACGTAGGGGTCGTCGCGGTTGAGTACGACCCCCTTCGTCGTCATGGAGGCGAGGGTGGTGAGCAGGCCGGCGGTCTGGTCGATCTCGGCGAAGCGGTCCAGCTGGTCCCGCGCGACGTTGAGCAGCAGCGCGTGGGTCGGCGCGACCGCCCGGCCGAAGTGCAGCGCGTGCGCCTCGTCGAGCTCGAGGATCGCGATGTCGGCGTCCAGGGCGGCGGAGCGCGCCGACAGCTCCGGGAGCATCGCGGAGATGACCCCGCGGGTGAAGTTGCTGCCCGTGGGGTTGGTGAAGACCCGCTTGCCGTGGGCGCGCATGATCGCGACGAGCATCTTCGTCGTCGTCGTCTTGCCGTTGGTCCCGGAGACGACGACGATCCCGTCCGGCATGCCGCCGAGGGTGTTCCCGAGGAAGCCGGGGTCGATCTTCTCCGCCACGAGGCCGGGCAGGGCCGAGCCTCCGGACCCGCCACCGCGCAGTCGGGCAGCGCGGCGGGCGACCTTGCCGGCCAGGGCGGCGATGGTGGTTCTCAGCACCGGATCACCCTAACCGCCGGACGGGCCGCTCCCGTGGCACTACCCGCGGTCGGCGTACTCGCTGCTGCGCTCCTGGTCGGTGCGCGCGGCGATCTCGTCCATGACCGCGTCCGTGATCGCGCGGTGCAGCCGGGCCTTGACGTACTCCCGGCGAAGGGGGGCGACGTCCACCGGCGGGCCGAAGCGCACCGTGACCCGGTACGGGCGCCACCCCGCGGACCCGACGGGCTGGACCCGCTCGGTGCCGATGACGGCGCACGGGACCACGGGAGCCTTGGTGCTCACGACGAGGCGACCGACGCCCGTACGGCCCTTGTGCAGCCGACCGTCGCGGCTGCGCGTGCCCTCGGGGTAGATGCCGAAGGCGCCACCGGAGAGCACGTGGGCCTCGGCGAGCTCCAGGGACCGGGCGGCGGCGCGGGCGTCCTCGCGGTCGACGGGGATCATCCCGCCGAACTCGCTGAACCACAGTCGCTTGGCCCAGCCCTTCAGACCGTCGCCCTCGAGGTACTCCGCCTTGCCGAGGAAGCCGACCTTGCGGCCGGCCGCGAGCGGGATGACCATCGAGTCCACGAAGCTGCGGTGGTTGCTGGCGATGATGAGCGGCCCGGTCGCCGGGACGTGCTCGCGCCCCTCCACCGTGAGGCGCAGGTAGGCACGCAGCGGCGGCCCGACGAGGACCCTACGCAGGAGCCACTCGCCGGCCCTGGTCGCGGGGCTGCTCGGCACGGGCCCAGCGTAACGGGGCACTACCGTCGTGCCCGTGACCGTCTCACCGCAGCGCCAGCCCCCCGGCGGCCACGGCACGCTGGCCCTGACCGTGCAGGGCAGTGCCCTCACCTCCGGCTTCTTCACCCCGAAGGTGTTCGTGGACGGGTACCCGGTGCCGGTCGCCTTCGGCACGACCCCGATCCCGCTCGTACCGGGGCGCCACCGGGTCGACGTGCACACCTGGTGGCTGCTCCGCTACGGGGAGGCGAGCATCGAGGTCGACGTCGCGCCCGGCGGGGTCGTCCCGGTCTTCTACGCGGTGCCGTGGCACCAGCTCTCGAGCGGATCGATCGGCTTCCTGCCGCAGCAGCGCAAGGGCGGTCGAGCGGTCGCCATCTACTTCGGCTGCATCCTGGCGCTCGTGATCGCCGTCGTCTGCGGCCTCGGGCTGATGGCGATCGCCATCAGCTGATCACTCCCACTCGATGGTGCCCGGCGGCTTGCTCGTCACGTCGAGGGTCACCCGGTTGACCTCCTCGACCTCGTTCGTGATCCGGTTCGAGATCCGGGAGAGGACGTCGTAGGGCACCCGGGTCCAGTCGGCGGTCATCGCGTCCTCGGAGGAGACCGGGCGCAGCACGATCGGGTGGCCGTAGGTGCGCCCGTCGCCCTGCACGCCCACGGAGCGCACGTCGGCCAGCAGCACCACGGGGCACTGCCAGATGTCCTTGTCCAGCCCCGCCGCGGTCAGCTCCTCGCGGGCGATCGCGTCGGCCCGCCGCAGGATCGCCAGATTGCCCTCGGTCACCTCGCCGATGATCCGGATGCCCAGGCCGGGGCCGGGGAAGGGCTGGCGATCGACGATCGGGTCGGGCACGCCGAGCTCGCGGCCGACCTGGCGGACCTCGTCCTTGAAGAGCGCCCGCAGCGGCTCGATGAGCTGGAACTGCAGGTCGTCGGGCAGCCCGCCGACGTTGTGGTGGGACTTGATGTTCGCGGCGCCGCTGCCGCCGCCGGACTCGACGACGTCCGGGTAGAGGGTGCCCTGGACGAGCCACTTGACGGGGTGGCCGTCCTCGCCGCCGCCGACGACGTCGCGGGCGGCCTGCTCGAAGACCCGGATGAACTCGCGGCCGATGATCTTGCGCTTCTGCTCGGGGTCGGTGACTCCCGCGAGCGCGCCGAGGAAGCGGTCCTTGGCGTCGACGACGACGAGCTTGACGCCGGTCGCGGCGACGAACTCCTCCTCGACCTGCTCGGCCTCCCCCTCGCGGAGCAGGCCGTGGTCGACGAAGACGCAGGTCAGCTGGTCACCGACCGCGCGCTGGACCAGTGCCGCGGCCACCGAGGAGTCGACGCCACCGGAGAGGCCGCAGAGCACCCGGTCCTCACCGACGGTCTCCTTGATGATCGCGACCTGCTCGTCCACGACGTTGTCGGGCGTCCAGTCCGGGGTGAGACCGGCGCCGCGGCGCAGGAAGTTCTCCAGCACCGGCTGCCCGAAGGTGGAGTGCATGACCTCGGGGTGCCACTGCACGCCGTAGAGCCGGCGCTCGTCGTCCTCGAAGGCGGCGACCGGCGCGCCGGAGGTCGTGGCCGTCACGCGCATGCCCTCGGGGGCCTCGCTGACCGAGTCGCCGTGGCTCATCCAGACCGACTGCTCCTCGGGCTGGCCGTTGAAGAGGGTGGAGTCCCGGTCGCCGATGCGCGCCTGGGTGGACCCGTACTCGCGCAGTCCGGTGCGCTCGACGGTGCCGCCGAGGGCGCGGACCATCGACTGGAAGCCGTAGCACATGCCGAAGACCGGGACCCCCGCCTCGAGCAGGGCCGGGTCGAGCTCCGGAGCGCCCTCGGCGTAGACCGAGCTGGGGCCACCGGAGAGGATGATCGCCGCCGGCTTCTTGGCGAGCATCTCGGCGACGGGCATCTCGTGCGGGACGACCTCGCTGTAGATGTTCGCCTCACGCACGCGGCGGGCGATGAGCTGGGCGTACTGCGCGCCGTAGTCGACGACAAGGACTGGCGCGGTCTTCAGCGTTTCCGTCACGAGCACAGGGTACCGGGGGCAGGGGCTCCCCCTTCGCCCCCGGTCAGGTCGTCAGCGGGGTCACCTCGCGCACGACCCTGCGCTCCTCGACGAAGGCGACGAAGGGGATGCAGGCGAGCAGGATGATCGCGATCATCCGCCCGACCGTCCAGTCCACCTTGAAGCCGAGGTTGGCGGTCGCGACGGCGAAGACCATGAAGATCAGGCCGTGCACCGGCGACCACCAGGACAGCACGTCATTGCCCATCCCGTACTTGAGGACCATCTCGAGGATGAGGACGAACATCGCCAGACCGGCCACGACCGCGCTCACGCGGAAGAATGCCAGCCCGGTGCCGATCGCCTTGGCCTGCGCGTCGGTCCTCGTCTGCTGCTCGGCGCTCACGGCACCCTCTCCTTCTCCTCGGCGACCTCGGCCGCCTCGTCTTCCTCACGGTGCGCCGCCTGGCGCACCATCTTCAGCCACATCCACAGCGCGAAGGCCGAGAACATCCACCACTGGACCGCGTACATCGCATTGCGGAACTTCATCGAGGTGTCCGGCAGCGGTGGCGGCACCCGTTCCAGCCC
>CAYLUX010000024.1:0-26640 GCA_964386935.1 uncultured Janibacter sp. | reverse complement strand
GATCTGCTCCCCGGGCAGGAGTCGAACCTGCGTCGCTTGTCCTGATTCAAAGTCAGGCGGGCCCTACCGGCAGACCAACCGGGGATCGCCGCCGTGGCGGCTCCGGTCAGGGTAGTCGACGGGCGGCACGGCACGCCCACGCCCTCAGGCCTGCTGCAGCTCGACCCGGTTACCGACGGGGTCGTCGGTGTGGAAGCGCCTGACCCCCGGGATCGCCTCGTCCCAGCGAACCTCCGCGCCCGCAGAGGTGATCACCTTCGCCACCGCGTCGACGTCCTCGACGAGCAGGCACGGGTGCGCCTTGCGCGCGGGCCGGAAGTCGGCCTCGACGCCACAGTGCAGCTCGCGCTCCCCTGCCGCGAACCACACGCCACCGCGGACCGCCAGATCCGGTGGCTTGGGGATCTTGGGCATGGCGAGCAGGTCCCCGTAGAAGCCTCGCAACTCATCCTCGCTCCCGGCAGGGCAGGCGATCTGCACGTGGTGCAGCCCCACGACGCTCATGACTTGTGCCCGACAGCGAAGACACGGCGGAAGGGCATCAGCACCCCGGCGGGCGTGCGCGGATAGGCGGCCTTGACCTTCTCGGCGTAGGCCTGACGGAAGGTCTCGCGTTCCTCCCCCTCCTCCAGCACCTCGAGCATGAGGCGCAGGCCGGTGCCGCCGACCCAGTCCAGCACCGGGTTCTCCCGCTCCCCGGAGGGATCGAGCACGTGGGTGTAGGTGGTCTCCCAGGCGTCGACGGCCAACCCGTGCGAGCTGAGGATCTGCAGGTAGGTCGCCGGGTCGCCCGCTCCATAGCGGGTACTCGCCGCCTCGAGCTCACCGCTGCGCGGGTGCTCCACTGCGGTCTCCCGCATCAGGGCGTGCGTCGGTGCGTCGAAGTTGCCGGGCACCTGCATCGCGAACCAACCATCCGACGCCAGCGCGTCGAGCCAGGTCTCCATGAGCACGAGGTGGCGCGGGACCCACTGCAGCGTCGCGTTGCTCACGACGACGTCGGGCGCGGCTCCCAGGTCCTCGATCCGCCAGTCGTTGAGGTCGGCCTCGACCCACTCGACCCTACCCTCGGGATCCCTCTCCCGAGCAGCCGCGAGCATCTCCGTACTGCTGTCGACCGCGACGATCCGTGCCTCGGGCCAGCGCTCGGCGAGGCGCAGCGTGGCAAGGCCGTTGCCGCAGCCGAGGTCCAGCACGAGCCCGGGGGTGTCCGCCCCCACGCGTGCCATCAGGTCCATGAAGGGGCGCATCCGCTCGTCGGTGAACTGCTCGTACCGACTCGGGTCCCACGTGATCGCCATGTCTACCTCCTCGACGGGTCACCGGCGAGCCTAGCCGCATGGGATGGCTTGATGTCGAGAATCACGGTCATGGGTAGTCTCGGGGGATGAGCAGCCGCCACGACCCCGCAGACGACGTCGACCAGATCGTCGAGGCCTGGCGCCGCGAGCGGCCGGACCTGGACGCCTCGCCGCTGCACGTCTTCTCCCGCGTCTCACGGCTCTCCCGGCTGCTCGACCTGGACCGCACCCGCGCCTTCAGCCAGCACGCCGTCGAGGGCTGGGAGTTCGACGTCCTCTCCGCCCTGCGCCGCGCCGGCGAGCCCTACCAGCTCTCCCCCGGACGACTCGTCCAGGAGACGCTCGTGACCTCCGGGACGATGACCAACCGCATCGACCGGTTGGCCTCGAAGGGGTGGGTCGAGCGCCAGCCCTCACCCACCGACCGGCGGGGCGTCATCGTCCAGCTGACCGAGTCGGGTCGGGCGACGGTCGATGCGGCCATGGCCGACCTTCTCACCCGCGAGGCTGAGCTGCTCGCGGATCTGCCCGAGGACGAGCGGAGCGCCCTGACCTCCGCCCTGCGCCGGCTGCTGGGCCCCTTCGAGGCTTGACCGTGCCCGTCTCCGCCGACCCCCACGACGCCACGTCCCTCCTGGCCGCGATCTCCCGACCGCTCGCCGAGCAGGACCTGACCGCGGTCGGCCGGGAGCTGGCAGTCGCCCCGACCGACCAGGTCACCAAGGCGCTCGAGCGACTCGAACCCCGCGAGCGCGCGATCACCTACCGGCTGCTGGAGAAGGACCGCGCCGTCGAGGTCTTCGACGACTTCGACCCCGGCCTGCAGAGCGACCTCGTGCGGGCCCTGCAGGACGCCGAGGTCACCGCGATCTTCGCGGAGATGGACCCCGACGACCGGGTGTGGCTCCTCGACGAGCTACCCTCCGCCGTCGCGCCACGCCTGCTGCGGGACCTGCCCCCACGCGAGCGCGAGCTGACCAGTGCCGTCCTCGGCTACCCGCAGGGGTCGATCGGGCGGCGGATGAGCCCGGAGTACGTCGCCGCACGCACCGACCACACCGCCGCCCAGGCGCTGGAGCGCGTGGACCAGCGGCTCGACGACGCCGAGACGATCTACACGCTGCCGGTCATCGACGCGAGCCGCCACGTGGTCGGTGTCGTCAGCCTGCGCGGCCTGATGCGGGCCGACCCCACCGCACGCGTGGACGACCTCATGAAGCCCGCACTCACCGCGCGGACCGACGAGGACGACGAGACGGCCGCTCGCCGCATCACCGACAAGGGCCTGCTCGCCCTCCCCGTCGTGGACAGCGAGGACCGCCTCGTCGGCATCCTCACGATCGACGACGCGGTGCGCATCCTCGAGCGCGAGGAGAGCGAGGACACCGCCCGCCTCGGTGGTGTGGAGCCGCTCGGGCGCCCCTACCTGGCCACCCCGATCATGCGACTCGTCCGCAGCCGCGTCGTGTGGCTGCTCGTGCTCGCCATCGGCGCCACCCTCACCGTGCAGGTGCTCTCGGTCTTCGAGGCGACGCTGGAGCAGGTGACCGTCCTCGCGCTCTTCATCCCGCTGCTCATCGGGACCGGTGGCAACACCGGCAACCAGGCGGCCACGACCGTCACCCGCGCCCTTGCTCTGGACGACGTGCGACCCCGCGACGTCCTGGCCGTGCTCGGCCGCGAGCTTCGTGTCGGCCTCGCCCTCGGCGCACTGCTCGGGGCGGTCGGGTTCGTGGCAACAGCCCTGATCTACGAGGTGCGTGTCGGGCTCGTCATCGGCCTGACCCTCGTGGCCGTGTGCACGATGGCCGCCAGCATCGGCGGCGTCATGCCGCTCATCGCCCGCAAGGTGGGGGTCGACCCGGCCGTCTTCTCCAACCCCTTCATCACGACCTTCGTCGACGCCACCGGGCTGGTGCTCTACTTCCTCATCGCGCACGCGCTGCTGCCGCTGTAGCGGCCAGCCACTGGCGCCCTGGCGAACGACTCATGGCCGGCACGTCGTACGGCAGTTCGCTCCCTTCGCTCCGCCCGACCCCCGGAACGGCAAGGCGGGACCCGCAGGCCCCCGCCGAACTGCCGTACGAAGTGCACTCGGCCTGCTTGGGCGGATGCAGTCAGCCGACGATCTCGGCGGCCTCCAGCCACTCCATCTCGAGCTCATCCCGCTCCTGCGTGAGCTCTCCCAGCTCGGCCCCCAGCTCCGCGAGCCGTTCGTGGTCGTGCGCCGCGTCGGCCATCGCGTGGTGCAGCCGGTCCTCGCGCTCACCGAGGCGGGTCAGCCGCTTCTCCACCCGGGCCATGGTCTTGCGTGCCTCCCGCTGGGCCGCCGGGTCCACTGCGGGCGAAGGGGGCTTCCCGCCCCCTTCGGAGCCGCTCGCCTGCCGGGCACTCCCGGCACCCGCCGCTCGCAACCGGAGGTACTCCTCCACCCCGCCGGGCAGGTGGCGCAGCCGCCCGTCCAGGATCGCGTACTGCTGGTCGGTGACCCGCTCGAGCAGGTAGCGGTCGTGGGAGACCACGATCAGGGTGCCCGGCCAGGAGTCGAGCACGTCCTCCATCGCGGCGAGCATGTCGGCGTCGACGTCGTTCGTCGGCTCGTCCAGGGCGATGACGTTGGGCTCGTCCAGCAGCAGGAGGAGCAGCTGCAGCCGCCGCTTCTGCCCGCCGGAGAGCTCGTGGACCCGCGCGGACAGGTGCGCCCGTTCGAAGCCCAACCGCTCCAACAGCTGCGCGGGCGTGAGGTCCTTGCCACCGACGTTGAAGGTCGTGCGCGTCCGTGCCAGGACCTCGCGCACGCGGTCGTGGGCGATGGCCTGCAGCTGGCTGAACTGCTGGTCCAGCAACCCCATCCGTACGGTCTTGCCGTGCTTGACTCGCCCGGAGGTGGGCGGAGTCGTGCCGGCGAGCAACCCGAGGAGGGTGGACTTGCCGCTGCCGTTGGCGCCGAGGATCCCGGTGCGCTCCCCCGGCGCGAGCCGCCAGGTGACCCCGGAGAGCACCTCGCGGCCGTCGAAGGCCACGCTCGCGTCCTCGATGTCGATGACGTCCTTGCCGAGCCGGGAGACCGCGAGGCGCTGCAGCTGGATCGTGTCGCGCGGGGGCGGCACGTCCTCGATGAGCTGGTTGGCGGCGTCGATGCGGAACTTCGGCTTGCTCGTGCGGGCCGGGGCCCCGCGGCGCAGCCAGGCCAGCTCCTTGCGCATGAGGTTCTGCCGTTTGGCCTCGGTCGCGGCGGCGATCCGGTCCCGCTCCACGCGCTGGAGGACGTAGGCGGCGTACCCGCCCTCGAAGGGCTCGACGATCCCGTCGTGCACCTCCCAGGTCTCGGTGCACACCTCGTCGAGGAACCACCGGTCGTGGGTGATGACCAGCAGGCCGCCGGCGCCCCGCGGCCACCTCGCGCGCAGGTGCCCGGCCAGCCAGGTGATGCCCTCGATGTCGAGGTGGTTGGTCGGCTCGTCCAGAGCGACGACGTCCCAGTCCTCGACGAGCAGCGCGGCGAGCGCGACCCGGCGCCGCTGGCCACCGCTGAGCGAGCCCACGGTCGCCTCCCACGGGAGGTCACCCACGAGCCCGCCGATGATGTCGCGCACCCGGGCATCGCCCGCCCACTCGTGCTCCGGGCGGTCACCGACGATCGAGTGTCCGACGGTGGCGGCCGCGTCGAGGTCGTCGCTCTGCGCGAGGACCCCGAAGCTCACCCCGCCCCGCCGGGTCACCCGGCCCGACTGCGGCTCGATCGTCCCGGCGAGCAGCCCCAGGAGGCTGGACTTGCCGTCACCGTTGCGTCCGACGACACCGATGCGGTCCCCCTCCTGGACTCCGAGGGTGACCGAGTCGAGGACGACGCGCGTGGGGTACTCCAGGTGCAGGGCCTCTGCACCGACGAGCAGGGCCGCCATCAGATGCGGGCCGCGGGCAGGACGTGCGCCCCGTGGACGGGGCCGGTGGCGCGCATGACGTCGGCAGCGGCCCCCGAGGCGGTCAGCGAGATGGCCAGGTCGATGGCTCCCTCCGCCGAGGCGGCGAGGATGGCGACCGTCGGCCCGGAGCCGGAGACGAAGGCCGCGAGCGCACCGAAGCCCATCGCGGCCTCGATGACCTCGCCGATGGCCGGCTGCAGCGCGATCGCGTCGGGTTGCAGGTCGTTGTCCAGCACCGGGGCCAGCTCGCTCGCCTCGCCGCTGCGCAGCGCGCTCATCAGGGCGGCGCTCGGCTCGGGTTCCGGGACGTCGACGCCCTCGTTGCGCCGGTCGAAGGCGCGGTAGACGGCCGGGGTGGACAGCCCCTCGCCGGCGCTGGGGACGAAGACCCAGTGGTAGACCCCCTTCGCCAGGACGGGCGCGACGAGCTCGCCCCGGCCGGAGCCGACGGCGGTGCCACCGTGCAGCGCGAAGGGGACGTCGCTCCCGACCTGCGCCGCGATCTCCGCGAGGTCCTCCTTGCCCAGACCCGTGCCCCACACCGCGTCACACGCGACCAGTGCCGCGGCGGCGTCGGCGGAGCCACCGGCCATGCCGCCGGCGACGGGGATGTCCTTGTGCACCGAGAGGTGCACCGGCTCCTGGCCGCCGGTCCGCTCCGCGAGCGTGCGCGCCGCGACGAGGGCGAGGTTGCTCTCGTCGGTCGGGACCGAGTCCGCGTCCCGGCCGCTCACCGAGCACCCCCACTCCAGGGCTGGCGCGGCGGTGACCTCGTCGTGGATCCCGACGGCCTGGTAGACCGTCGAGAGCCCGTGGTAGCCGTCCTCGCGGCGCGGGCCGACGAAGAGCTCGAGGTTGACCTTCGCCGGGGCGCGCACGGTCACGGGCGTCGCCGACTCGAGCACGGAGGTCATGGCGACACCCTAGTCATGAGTTCCTCGGCGACCCGCGCGAAGGCGGCCACGTCCAGGACCTCCCCGCGGGTGCGGGGGTCGACGCCGGCCGCCCGCAGCGCCGCTTCGGCGACCTCGCCGGACCCGGCGATGCCGCGCAGGGCCGCCCGGAGGGTCTTGCGGCGCTGGGCGAAGGCGGCGTCGACGACGGCGAAAACCTGCTCGCGGGTCGCGCTCGTCGCCGGCGGCTCCCGCCGCACGAGCGAGACCAGCCCGGAGTCGACGTTGGGCACCGGCCAGAAGACGCTGCGCGGGACCCGACCGGCGAGCTCCACCCGGGACCACCAGGCGGCCTTGACGCTGGGCACCCCGTAGACCTTGCTGCCCGGCGCCGCCGCGAGCCGTTCGGCAACCTCGAGCTGGACCATGACGAGCACCCGCTCGATGCTCGGGAAGAGCTCGAGGAAGCGCAGCACGACCGGCACGGAGACGTTGTAGGGCAGGTTCGCCACGAGCGCGGTGGGCTCCGGTCCGGGCAGCCCGGTCACCGTCATCGCGTCACCCGCCACGACGGTGAGCCGGTCCGCGGCGCCCGGGGCGAGCTCGGCGACGGTGTCGGGCAACGCCGCTGCCAGCCTCGGGTCGACCTCGACGGCGGTCACCCGTCCGGCGCTCTCGAGCAGCGCGAGCGTGAGGGACCCCAGGCCGGGCCCGATCTCGACCACGTGGTCCTCGCCCGTCACCTCGCCGGCGCGCACGATGCGCCGGACGGTGTTGGCGTCGACGACGAAGTTCTGCCCCCACTGCTTGGTCGGGCGCACCTCGAGCCGGTCGGCGAGCTCACGGATCCTCGAGGCTCCGAGGAGGCTGCCCCCTTCGCCGGGGGTGTCGGGAGTGCTCACCACGGGCCGTACACGCGCTCCGCGTTGTCCGAGACCGCCCGGCACATCGTCGGCACGTCGACGCCGAGGACCTGGGCCATGGTTCGAACGGTGTGCGGCAACAGGTAGGGCGCATTGGCGTTGCCGCGCTCAGGGGTCGGCGTGAGGTAGGGGGCGTCGGTCTCCGCGAGCACCAGCTCCAGCGGCACCTCGAGCAGCGCCTCGCGCAGGTCACCGGCGCTCTTGAAGGTCACCGTCCCGGCGAAGGAGAGGTGGTATCCCCGGGCGACGCACTCCCGCGCCATCTCCCGGTCGCCGCTGAAGCAGTGCATGACCGTGGTCTCCGGCGCGCCCTCCTCCGCGAGGATGTCCAGGACGTCCTGGTGGGCGTCCCGGTCGTGGATCTGCAGCGCCTTGCCGGTGCGCTTGGCCAGGTCGATGTGCCACCGGAACGACTCCTGCTGGGCGGCGTGCCCCTCCGGCCCGGTGCGGTAGTAGTCCAGCCCGGTCTCCCCCACCGCGCGGATGCGCGGGTGGGCCACGAGCGCCTCGATCTCGGCGAGCGCCGCCTCGAGTTCGCCGGCCGCGGCGAGTGCAGGGGTCTCGTTGGGGTGCAGCGCGACCGCGCCGAGCATGCCGGGGTGCTGGTCCACCTCCTCCACCGTGAAGCGGGCGCTCGGCAGGTCGCACCCGACCTGCACGACGCGGTCCACGCCGACCTCCGCGGCGGTGCGCAGCGCGGCGGCGATCTCCTCCGTGCCCCGGTCCCCGCCGCCGTCGATCGCGACCGGGTCCGGGACGTCGTCGCGCCGGATGTCCAGGTGGGTGTGGTTGTCGACCACCGCGACCGGCAGGGGGTCGGGGCGAAGGGGGATCCGGCGGCTCACGCGCCGCCCTCGGCCATCGCCGCGCGCTCGGTGTCCACGACCGCCTCCGCGTCGAGCTTGGCGAAGACCGGCTTCGGCTTGCCGATCGCCGTCCCGATGGTGATCGGTGTGGACTCCCAGGCGGGGAAGGCGGTGTAGTCACCGGTGATCACGGGGTAGCCGGGGCCGCCGTCGAGGTCCTCGACGTCCTGCACCCGGGGCATGGGGACGAGCCGGCCGTCCCCGCCGAGGACCGCGTCGACCCGGTTGGCCGCGTGCGGGATGAAGGGGGCGAGCAGCAGGTTGCAGTCGCTGACCGCCTGGAGCAGCGTGTGCAGCACGGTGGCGAGCCGCTCGCGCTGGTCAGCCCCTTTCAGCCGGAAGGGCTCGGTGTCGGTGACGTACTTGTTGACCTCGGCGACGACGCGCATCGTGGCGGCGAGCGCAGCCTTTTGCCGGTGCCGCCCGATGAGCGAGCCGACCTCAGTGAAGCCCTCGCGCACGTGTGCGAGGAGCCGCTCGTCGATCTCCTCGAGCGGCCCCGGCTCGGGGACCTGCCCGAAGTTCTTCGCGACCATCGACGCGGTGCGGTTGACGAGGTTGCCCCAGCCGCCGACGAGCTCGGAGTTGTTGCGCTGCACGAAGTCCGGCCACGTGAAGTCGGCGTCCTGGTTCTCCGGCCCCGCGGCGCAGATGTAGTAGCGCAGCGCGTCCGGGCCGTAGTCCTCGAGCACGTGGCGCACGTAGACGACGTGGCCGCGGCTGGAGGAGAAGGCCTTGCTCTCCATGGTGAGGAACTCGCTGGAGACGACCTCGGTCGGGAGGTTCAGCTCGCCGTACTCACCTGGGGTTCCCCCCTTCGCCCCCTTGCCTGCGTACGAGAGCAGCTCGGCGGGCCAGATCTGGGAGTGGAAGGTGATGTTGTCCTTGCCCATGAAGTAGTAGGACAGCGCCTCCGGGTCGTTCCACCACTGCCGCCACAGCTCGGGATCGCCCTGCCGGCGGGCCCACTCGATGGACGCGGAGAGGTAGCCGATGACCGCGTCGAACCACACGTAGAAGCGCTTCGTGGGGTACTTCTCGCCGAGCTCACCGGGCAGCGGGATGCCCCAGTCGATGTCGCGGGTCATCGCGCGGGGGCGGATGTCCTCGAGGATGTTCAGGCTGAAGTTGATGACGTTCGGGCGCCACGTGCCCGTCTCCTCGCGGCCCGTGAGGTAGGCGCGCAGCGCGTCGGCGAGCGCGGGCAGGTCGAGGAAGAAGTGCTCGGTCTCGCCGAACTCGGGGGTGGCCCCGTCGATCTTGCTGCGGGGCTCCTTCAGGTCGCTCGGCTCGAGCTGGTTGCCGCAGTTGTCGCACTGGTCGCCGCGCGCCTCCTCGTAGCCGCAGATCGGGCAGGTGCCCTCGATGTAGCGGTCGGGCAGCGTGCGGCCGGTGCGCGGGTCGATCGCGACCTGCTGGGTCTGGTCGATGAAGTAGCCGTTGGCCCGGCACTGCTCGAAGAGGTGCTGGACGACCGTGTAGTGGTTGCGCGAGGTGGTGCGCGTGTAGAGGTCGTAGGAGCAGCCGAGGTCGGCCAGCTCGTGGGCGATCGTCGCGTGGTGGGTGTCGACGAGCTCGCGCGCTGTGGTGCCGAGCTTGTCGGCGAGCACGAGGATCGGCGTGCCGTGCTCGTCGGAGCCGCTCACCATGAGCACCTCGTGCCCCGCCATGCGCATGTACCGGCTGAAGACGTCCGAGGGCACCCCGAACCCGGCGACGTGACCGAGGTGGCGGGGGCCGTTGGCATACGGCCAGGCGACGGCGGAGAGAACCTTCATGGTTCTCATCCTATGGAACGACCGGCCCGGCCTCGCCACGGCCGTTGGCGAGGAGTGGCGAAGGGGGTCCGCCCCCGCTACCGAGGCCCGGCCGGCAGCCGGACGAAGGCCTCGACGATCCGCCGCGCGGTGCCCCGCACGTAGGCCTCCCGCTCCTCCCGCGGGCGCACGAAGGCGCTGGCGAGCACACCCTGCATGGCGGCGACGAGGGCCTCTGCATCGGTCTGGGAGTCGCCCTCCACCCCTGCGGTCGTGAGCAGCTCGCGCACGAGGCGCTGGACGCGGCACTTGGCCGGGTCGAGCGCCGCGGCCACCTCGGGCACGCGGGCCGCCTCCTGGGTCAGCTCACCCTGCGCGAGCAACAGGGTCGGCGTCGCGAGCCAGCCGACGAAGAGCTCGATCGCCTGCTGGGTGAGCTCCTCGGTCGTGTCGCCCGCGCGCTGCCGACCGACGAGCCCCTCGACGTTGTCGATGAGGGCATCACTGATGAAGGCGGCCAGTGCCGTGGTCAGCGCCAGGCGGGTGCGCAGGTACCCGGAGGTGCTGCCGACGGGCAGGCCGGCCTCGCCGTCCACGGCGCGGTGAGTCAGGCCGCGCATCCCCTTCGCCGCGACCACGCGGGCCGCGGACTCGAGGATCAGCCGCATCCGAGGGGACAGCTCGCTCGCCTGGGTGCTCATCTGGGGCAATCTACCCGCGCTCGGCAGGACTCCGGGGCCAAGTCATCCGGCCCCGGTCGTGGACTTGACTCCCGTCTTCTACGTATGTAGATTCATAGCTGTCAACAACAGATGTAGAAAGGATTCATGATGAGCATCGCCTCCGTCACCGGTTTCGTCACCGCTTCCTTGGTCTTCGTGGCCATCGCGCTCGGCATCATGGCCGTCGCCATCGGGGTCGCGACCTTCCAGTACTTCAGCGAGAACCGTCAGGTCCGCCTGGCCCGCCACGAGCGCCTCGTGCCCTACTACCGCCAGCGGTTCTCCCTGGCCTGAGCCACTGCGGCCGGCATCGCCGCGGCGGTCCATACACTGACGCCATGCCGGTCACCACTGCCCCCGAGCGTCGGACGCTGCTGACCGAGACGGTCCTCGTCCTGGGCGTCTCGTTGGGCGCCTCCGCCATCTGGTCGGTCCTGTCCATCACGCGGGACCTGCTGGAGTCCCGGTCCCTGAGCAGCCAGGTCACGTCGATGAACACCTCATCCGTGCTCGGGCTGCCCTGGCTGGACCTGGTCCACCAGCTCGTCGGCATCGGCCTCGCGCTCGTGCCCGTGGCACTGGCGCTGCACCTGCTCGCCCGCCAGCACGAGCACCCCGCCCGCCTCATCGGCGCCGACGGCCGCGCCCCCGTGCGCGACGTCCTCCAGGGCCTCGCCCTGGCCGCCGCGATCGGCATCCCCGGCCTCGCGCTCTACTTCGGCGCCCGGGCCCTCGACCTGAACACCACGGTCTCGGCCGCCAACCTCACCACCGCCTGGTGGACCATCCCCGTCCTGGTCCTCGCCGCCGCGCAGAACGCGGTGCTCGAGGAGATCATCATGGTCGGCTACCTCTTCACCCGGTGGCGCGAGGCCGGCTGGGGCCCCGTCGCGATCGTCCTGACCAGCGCCCTCATCCGCGGGACCTACCACCTGTACCAGGGCTTCGGCGGCTTCGTCGGCAACATCGCCATGGGCCTGCTCCTCGGCCTGGTCTACCTCCGGGTGCGACGGACCATGCCGCTGATCATCGCCCACCTCACGATCGACGTCGTCGCCTTCGTCGGCTACGCGCTCCTCGTGGACCACGTCACCTGGCTCTGACCCCCTTCGCCCCACCCCCAACGCAAGGAGTCCCGGGTCGCGACGATCGTCGCGGCCCGGGACTCCTTGTCACCCGGCTCAGCGGCGGCGGCCGGCCGCCTGGCGCAGGTCGTGGTTCAGCTGGCTGATGACGTCCAGCCCGATGCCCTTCGGGCAGGCGTGGCTGCACTCACCGATGTTGGTGCAGCCGCCGAAGCCCTCCTCGTCGTGCTGCTCGACCATCGAGACCACGCGCGCGCTGCGCTCGGCCTGGCCCTGGGGCAGCTCACCGAGGTGGGTGATCTTGCTGCCGAGGAAGAGCATGCCGGAGGCGTTCGGGCAGGCCGCCACGCAGGCACCGCAGCCGATGCACTCGGCCGCCATGAAGGCACGGTCGGCGTTCTGCTTCGGCACCGGCGTCGCGTGGGCGTCCGGGGCGGCACCGGTGTTGACCGAGATGAACCCGCCGGACTCGATGATCCGGTCGAAGGCGCCGCGGTCGACGACCAGGTCCTTCACGATGGGGAAGGCGTTGGCCCGCCACGGCTCGACGGTGATCGTCTCGCCGTCCCGGAAGGAACGCATGTGCAGCTGGCAGGTGGTCGTCCGCTCGGGCCCGTGGGCCTCGCCGGAGATCATCAGGCCGCACATGCCGCAGATGCCCTCGCGGCAGTCGCTGTCGAAGGCGATGGGCTCCTCGCCGTCCTCGACGAGGCGCTCGTTGAGGACGTCGAGCATCTCCAGGAAGGACATGTCCTCGTTGACGTCCGGCATGTCGTAGGTGACGAGCTCACCCTTGGCGGCGGGCCCTTCCTGACGCCAGATCTTCAGGGTTAGGTTCATTCCGCTCACTTGTAGCTCCGCTGCTTCAGTTCGATGGCCTCGAAGGTGAGGTCTTCCTTGTGCAGGATCGGCATGCCCGGGCCGGTCCCGTCCTCGTTCTCCTGGAACTCCCAGGCCGCGACGTAGGCGAAGTTCTCGTCGTCGCGCAGTGCCTCGCCGTCCTCGGTCTGGGACTCGGACCGGAAGTGGCAACCGCAGGACTCGCTCCGGTGGAGCGCGTCGATGCACATCAGCTCGCCGAGCTCGAGGAAGTCGGCGACGCGGCCGGCCTTCTCCAGGCTCTGGTTGAGCGTGCTGGCCGAGCCAGGCACCTTGACGTTGCGCCAGAACTCCTCGCGCAGGGAGCGGATGAGGTCGATGGCCTTGATGAGGCCCTCCTCGTTGCGCTCCATGCCGCAGTACTCCCACATGATGTGGCCGAGCTCCTTGTGGAAGGAGTCCACGGTCCGCTCGCCGTTGATCGACAGCAGCCGCTCGGTGCGATCGGAGACCGACTTCTTGGCCTCCGCCACCGCGGGCGAGTTCTCGTCGACCTCCGGGTAGGGGCCCTTGGAGAGGTAGTCGCGGATGGTGTTCGGCAGCACGAAGTAGCCGTCGGCCAGGCCCTGCATCAGGGCCGAGGCGCCGAGGCGGTTCGCGCCATGGTCGGAGAAGTTGGCCTCGCCGGCCACGAACAGACCCGGGATGCTGCTCTGCAGGTCGTAGTCGACCCACAGCCCGCCCATGACGTAGTGCACGGCCGGGTAGATGCGCATCGGGACCTTGTAGGGGTCCTCACCGGTGATCCGCTGGTACATGTCGAAGAGGTTCCCGTACTTGGTACGGATCGCGTCCTCCCCGAGGCGCTCGATCGCCGAGGCGAAGTCGAGGTAGACGCCTCGGGCGAAGTCCCCGACCTTGGGGCCGACGCCGCGGCCCTCGTCGCAGACGACCTTCGCCTGGCGGGAGGCGATGTCGCGGGGCACGAGGTTGCCGAAGGAGGGGTACTTGCGCTCCAGGTAGTAGTCGCGGTCCTCCTCGGGGATGTCGCGCGGGTCCTTGCCGCAGTCCTCGGCGCGCTTGGGCACCCAGATCCGGCCGTCGTTGCGCAGCGACTCACTCATCAGGGTCAGCTTCGACTGGTACTCGCCGGCGACCGGGATGCAGGTCGGGTGGATCTGCGTGTAGCACGGGTTGGCCATGTGGGCACCCTTGCGGTGCGCGCGCCAGCTCGCCGTGACGTTGGAGCCCATCGCGTTGGTCGAGAGGAAGAAGACGTTGCCGTAGCCACCGCTGGCGAGCACGACCGCGTCGGCGGTGTGGGTCTCCAGCTCACCGGTGATCAGGTCGCGGGCGACGATGCCGCGGGCACGACCGTCCTCGATGATCAGCTCGAGCATCTCGTGCCGGGTGTAGGGCTCGACGGTCCCGGCGGCGACCTGCCGCTCCAGCGCCTGGTAGGCGCCGATGAGCAGCTGCTGACCGGTCTGGCCGCGGGCGTAGAAGGTGCGCGAGACCTGGACACCACCGAAGGAGCGGTTGTCCAGCAGACCGCCGTACTCCCGGGCGAAGGGGACGCCCTGGGCCACGCACTGGTCGATGATGTTCGCGCTGACCTCGGCCAGGCGGTAGGTGTTGGTCTCGCGGGAGCGGTAGTCCCCGCCCTTCTCGGTGTCGTAGAAGAGGCGGTAGATCGAGTCCCCGTCCTCCTTGTAGTTCTTCGCGGCGTTGATACCGCCCTGCGCGGCGATGGAGTGCGCCCGGCGCGGGGAGTCCTGGTAGCAGAAGGACTTCACGTGGTAGCCGGCCTCGCCGAGCGTGGCCGCGGCGGCGCCACCGGCCAGACCGGTGCCGACGACGATGACCGAGAGCTTGCGACGGTTGGTCGGCTGGACCAGACCCGCGCTGAACTGGCGCTTCGTCCACATCTCGGCCACCGGACCCTCGGGTGCCTTGGTGTCCGCGATCGGGTCGCCCTCGGTGTAGTAGTCCCTGAGCGTGTCATTCATGTCGTGGTGCTCCTGGTCAGACGAGGTTGAAGAGGATCGCGAACGGCGGGATGAGGAAGCCCACCACGATGACCACCGCGACGACCGCACCGAGGGTGCGGGCGCGGCTGCGCGCGACGGCGCTCCCGGTCAGCCCCATGGTCTGGGAGGCGCTGAAGACGCCGTGGTAGAGGTGCATCCCCACCGCGATCATGGCGGCCGCGTAGATGAGGACCATCCACCACAGCTCGAAGCTGGACTGGACCATGACGAAGGGGGACGCCTCGACCTCCCCCGAGCTCACCGCGCTGTTGATGGCCGGCTTGACGAAGGTGAAGTGGATGAGGTGCCAGATCACGAAGAGGAAGATGGCCACGCCGCCCCAGCGCATCGTGCGCGAGGCCAGCGTCGAGCCGATGTTCTTCTTCACCGAGTAGCGCTGCGGGCGCGCCTGCCCGGCCCGGGCCCACAGGGTGGCGGCCGCGTACACGTGCCCGATGATCGAGGCGATCAGCACGACCCGCACGATCCAGAGCATCCCGCTGTAGGGCAGCATCGGCTCACCGATGGTGCGCAGGTGATGGGCGTAGGTGTCGAAGGTCTCCTGACCACCCAGGGCCATCAGGTTGCCGTACATGTGCAGCAACAGATACAGGAGGAAGATGACGCCGGTCACCGCCATCAGGATCTTCAGTCCGATGGAGGTCGACGCCACCCCCTTCTTCTTCGCGGGGAGGGTCGTAGTAGCCACGGGGGCAAAACTACCCCCTCGTGAGGAGGCGCGACCGACCGGGCCCCGGGCAAGTCGCGTGATCCGGGCCCCATTACCGTGGCGTAATAGACAACATACACGTAGCAGAATTGGATAGGAGTCCCGGCCGCATGGAGCAGCCACCGACGACGCTCGTCTCGGCGCAGACCCCCCGTGGTGAGGTCGCCCTGCGCGAGCGCACCGACGAGGCCGGCGACGTCGTCCACGAGCTGATCGTCGCGGGCGTCTTCGCGATGGACTCCGTGGACACCACCACCGAGACGGCCCTGGCCCGCCGGGCACTGGCCGTCGTGGACTCCCCCGGCTCCGTCCTCGTGGGTGGGCTCGGCCTCGGCTACACCACCCTGGAGGTCCTCAAGGACAAGCGTGTCGGCCACGTCGACGTCGTCGAGCTCGAGGAGGACCTCGTCCAGTGGGCGCGCCTCGCCCTCGCCCCAACGATGGGCCTGGTCGCCCGCCACCCCCGCGCCACCGTGCAGGCCGGCGACGTCGCCGAGCTCCTCGGCCCGGAGGGCGAGCGCACCTGGGACCTCGTCCTCCTCGACGTCGACAACGGCCCCGGATTCCTCGTCCACGAGGGGAACCGCGACCTCTACTCCCGCGACTCCCTCGCGGCCGCCCTGCGCCACCTCTCCCCCGGCGGCGCACTCGCGATCTGGGCCGCCCAGCGCGAGCCCGCGCTCCTGACCACCCTCACCGACCTGGCCCCGACCGAGGAGATCCCCCTCGAGGTCGAGCGCGACGGCCACCGCCTCGAGTACGCGCTGTACATCACCCGCCCCTGACGCTGCGTCCCGCCAGACACCACCTCGGCCCCGCGGTCGCCGGACGACGTGAGCGGCGCCGGTCGACGGGGCGGCCCCGGCCCTGGGCCGAAGTCCCTTCGTCGGTCACGTGCCTCAGGTTGTCGTGACGGACTTCGGCTTTATTCGGGCCGGGACCACCCCATCAACCGGCACCCCGGTGTCGATCAGGCTGCGGCGGCGCGGGCGGCGGCGGGGAGGGCGTCCAGGACGGTGCCGATCGCGTCCTGGTCGAGGGCGTCGGAGACGAACCAGACCTCGAAGGCGCTCGGCGGGAGGTGCACGCCCTGCTCCAGCATGGAGTGGAAGAAGCGGGCGTGGGCGGCGGTGTCCTGGGTGCCGGCGTCGGCGAAGTCGCGCACCGGGCCCTCGCGGAAGAAGACCGAGAACATCGACCCGGCCCACTGGATGGTGTGGGGGACGCTCGCTGCGGTGAGGGCCGCGGAGGCTGCCTCGGCGATCGTCGTGGCGGTCCGCTCGAGCCTGGGGTAGAGGTCCTCGGTGCAGCCGCGGAGGGTGGCCAGGCCCGCGGCGGTGGCGACGGGGTTCCCGGAGAGGGTGCCCGCCTGGTAGACGGGGCCCTCCGGGGCGAGGTGGGCCATGATCTCGGCGGTGCCACCGAAGGCCGCGGCGGGGAAGCCACCACCCATGACCTTGCCGAAGGTGAAGAGGTCCGGCGGGCCGTCGGGGTAGCCCCCGGGGGCATCCCCCTTCGCGGAGGTCTCGAGGCCGTACCACCCGGAGCGGCTGGCGCGGAAGCCGGTCATCACCTCGTCGCTGATGAGCAGCGCTCCGTGCTCCCGGGTGATCCGGCGCAGCGCGGAGGTGAATCCGGGCTCCGGCGGGACGACGCCCATGTTGCCCGGCGAGGCCTCGGTGATGACGGCCGCGATCTCCTCGCCCCGCTCGGCGAAGGCGGCCTCGAGGGCGGCGACGTCGTTGTAGGGCAGCACGAGGGTCTCGCCGGCGGCGGACTCCGGCACACCCGAGGAGTCGGGCAGGGCGAAGGTCGCGACGCCCGAGCCGGCCTGGGCCAGCAGCGCGTCGACGTGACCGTGGTAGCAGCCGGCGAACTTCACGACGACCGAGCGGCCGGTGACGCCGCGGGCCAGACGAAGGGCGGACATCGTCGCCTCGGTGCCGGAGGAGACGAGGCGCACCTGCTCGAGGGGCTCGACGCGGCTGACGATCTCCTCGGCGAGGGCGACCTCGTTCTCGCTGGCGGTACCGAAGGAGAAGCCCTGCTGCGCAGCGGAGGTCACGGCCTCGAGCACGTCGGGGTGGGCGTGCCCGAGGATCATCGGGCCCCAGGAGCTGATGAGGTCGACGTAGCGGTTGCCGTCGACGTCGGTCAGCCAGGCGCCCTTCGCGTGGTCGATGAAGCGCGGGGTGCCGCCGACGCCGCCGAAGGCGCGCACCGGCGAGTTGACCCCACCGGGGGTCACCGCGAGGGCTCGGTCGAAGAGGGCCTGCGAGCGGGTGGTCGAGAGCGTCATGCTCCCAGTCTCGCTCACGCCTCGCCGGTGGCCCGAATCTCGCTGCCGATCTCGTGGTGGTCCGGGTACATCCTGTCCCGGAGCACGGCCATGGCCTCCCCCAGCGCGGCGAACTGCTCCGGGGTGAGGGCGTCGACGAGGTGGCGGCGCACGGAGGCGACGTGGATGCGCGCGAGCCGGTCCAGCTCCTGGCGACCGGTGTCGGTCAGCGAGATCTCGACCCCGCGGCCGTCGTCGCCGGAGCGGCAGCGCTCGACCCAGCCCCGCTTCTCCAGGCGGGTCGCGGTGTGGGTGACCCGGGAGCGGGACTGGATGATCAGGTCGGCGAGCCGGGACATGCGCATCCGCTGGCCCGGGGCCTCGGAGAGCATCGAGAGCAGCTCGTACTCGGTCAGCTGCACGTTGCTCGGCGCGAGGTCGTCCACGAGGGCGCGCTCGAGCAGGCGGGAGCCGCGCAGGTAGGCCCTCCAGTGGTCCTGCTGCTGCTTGCTCAGCCAGGCCTCGTTGCTCACAGCCGCCCCACCACCTCGAGGGCGAAGTAGGACAGGACGAACTGCGCCCCGGCCCGCTTGATGTGCAGCAGCGACTCGAGCACGGCGGCGTCCCGGTCGATCCAGCCGCGGTCGGCCGAGGCGACGATCTGGGCGTACTCGCCGGAGATCTGGTACGCGGCGACGGGCACGGTGGAGACCTCGGCCACGGCGGCGAGGACGTCCAGGTGCGGCTGGGCCGGCTTGACCATGACGATGTCCGCGCCCTCGGCGAGGTCGAGCTCGAGCTCGCGCAGCGCCTCGGTCGCGTTGGCCGGGTCCTGCTGGTAGGTCGCGCGGTCGCCCGTGAGCGAGGACTGCACCGCCTCGCGGAAGGGACCGTAGAGCGCGGAGGTGTACTTCGCGGTGTAGGCGAGCACGAGCGTGCCGGAGTAGCCGGCGGCGTCGAGGGCGGCGCGCACGTGGGCGACCTGCCCGTCCATCATCCCGGAGAGGCCGAGCACGTGGGCGCCGGCGGCGGCCTGGGCGAGGGCCATCGAGGCGTAGCGATCCAGGGTGGCGTCGTTGTCGACGACCGTCCGCCCCTCGGGGTCGGTGGTGAGCACCCCGCAGTGCCCGTGGTCGGTGAATTCGTCGAGGCACAGGTCGGTCATGACGACGAGGTCCTCACCGACGGCGTCGACGACGGCGCGGGTGGCGACGTTGAGGATCCCCTCCGGGTCGTCGGCGCCGGAGCCCCGCGCGTCCTTGGTGAGCGGCACCCCGAAGAGCATGATCCCGCCGATGCCGGCCTCGACGCACTCGCGGGCGAGCTCCACGAGCGAGTCGACGGTGTGCTGGCGCACCCCGGGGAGGCTGGAGATGTCCACCGGCTCGGTGATGCCCTCGCGGACGAAGGCCGGCAGCACGAGGTCGGCCGGGTGCAGCCTGGTCTGCGCGACGAGTCGTCGCACCGCTCCGCTGGAGCGCAGCCGCCGCGGACGCACCACGGGCATGGTCGAAGGGGGCGTGCCCGCCCCTCCCGCCGGGCTCACCCCTTCGCCTTGCGGCGACGGGTGGCGGTCTTGCCCTTCTTGCGGCGGGCGCTGGGTCGCTGCGGCTGCTCACCGGCTTCCAGTGCCGTTGCCGCGAGCTCGCGGCCGTGGTCGGCGAGGGCCTCGACGAGGCTGGCGCCGGTGGCCTCCGGTGCCATGACGTCGACGTGCAGCCCGGCCTCCTCGGCGGTCTTGACCGTCGCGGGGCCGATGCAGGCGATGACCGTGCTCGGGTGCGGCTTGCCGGCGATGCCGACGAGGTTGCGCACCGTGGAGGAGGAGGTGAAGACGACCGCGTCGAAGGCGCCCTGCTTGATCGCGTCGCGCACCGGCGCCGGGGGCGGGGTGGCCCGCACGGTCCGGTAGGCGGTGACGTCGTCGACCTGCCAGCCCATCTCCTGCAGACCGGCCACGAGGGTGTCCGTGGCGATGTCGGCGCGGGGCAGGAAGACCCGGTCGATCGGGTCGAGCACGTCGTCGTAGGGCGGCCAGGCCTCGAGCAGCCCGCGGGCGGACATCTCGCCGTCCGGGACGAGGTCGGGCTCGAGGCCCCAGGCGCGCAGCGCATCGGCGGTGACCCCGCCGACGGCAGCGATCTTCAGCCCGGAGAAGGCGCGGGCGTCCAGCCCGAACTCCTCGAACTTCTCCCGGACCGCCTTGACGGCGTTCACGGAGGTGAAGCCGATCCACTGGTAACGACCGGTGACCAGCCCGCGCACCGCCCGGTCGACGGCCTGCGGGGTGCGCGGCGGCTCGACGCTGATCGTGGGGACGATCTCGCTCGTGGCGCCGTGGGTGAGCAGCGCCTTGGTCATCGGGCCGGCCTGGTCCTTCGTGCGCGGCACGAGCACGTTCCAGCCGTAGAGCGGCTTGGTCTCGAACCAGGACATGCTCGAGCGGAGGGAGACCGTCTTGCCGACGACGACGACGAGGGGGCCCTCGGCATCGGCGACGTACTCTGCGGCCTCGCCGAGGGGCTTCTCGGCAGTGGCCTGCCTGGTCGTCGTGCCCGAGCTGGTGATCGAGACGGCGGTCTCCGGCGAGGCACCCGCCTCGAGCAGCTCGCCGAAGGTGCGGGCGAGGTCCTCGGGCTGGCCGAGCAGGACGAGCGTGGTGTCGGCGGCGGTCGACGCCGAGACGTCGGGGCGCTTCTCACCGGAGACGTGCACGACGTGCAGCGCACTCGTGCCGTGCGCCGTCAGCGGCACGCCGGCGTAGCTCGGTACGGCGCTCACGGCGGAGACACCGGGCACGACGTCGAAGTCGATGTTCGCCTTGGTCAGGGCCTTGGCCTCCTCCGCGAGCCCGTTGAAGGTCGCGGGGTCGCCGTCCATGAGACGCACGACGAGGCCGCCCTTGTGGGCCTTCGCGGTCTTGACGACCAGCTTGGCCCGGGAGGCGTGGGTGAGGCGCTGCCCGTGCTCGCCGTGGCCGGCGTCGACGATCTCGGCGTCCTCCCGGGCCATCGAGGTGACGATGGCCGGGTCGGTGCTCTGGTCGGTGACGACGGCGTCGGCCGAGCCCAGGAGCTCGACGGCGGCGACGGTCAGCAGGGCTGCGTCGCCGGGGCCGGCGCCGACGAAGGCGACATGGGCCGGCCGGCGGGAGGCAGCGGACGTGGGTGCGGTCGGGCGCTTGGGGGTCACTTGGCTTGCTCCGAAGCGGTCGTGGGGTGGGCGATGGGCAGATCGGCGAGCTCGGCTGCGCCGTCGTCGAGGAGGAGTCGGGCCAGGCGGTGGCCCAGCTCCTCGGCCGCGTCGATGGGGCCGGTGGCGGAACGTCGCAGGGCACCGGAGCCGTCCTCGGCGGCGACGACCGCACGAAGGGAGAGCTGCGGTCCGTCGACGTCCTCGACGACCTCGGCGAGAGCTCCGACGGGGGCATGGCATCCCGCCTCGAGCTCCGCGAGGACCCCGCGCTCGGCGGTGACGGCCGAGCGGGTGTCCTCGTGGTCCAGGGGGCGAAGGGCCGCGAGCACACGCTCGTTCCCCTCGCAGCACTCGACGGCCAGCGCACCCTGCCCGGGGGCGGGGAGCAGCTGGATCGGGTCGAGGTACTCGGTGACCCGCTCCTGCAGGCCGGCCCGAGTGAGTCCGGATGCGGCGAGGACCACTGCGTCGAGCTGGTCCTCCCCCGGCCCCACCATGTCCAGGCGGGTGCCGAGGTTGCCGCGGATGTCGCGAAACTCCAGACCCAGCCCGAGCGCGCCGAGCTGGGAGCGGCGGCGCGGGGACCCGGTGCCGACGACGGCGCCGGCCCCGAGCTCACCGAGGGTGAGCCCGTCACGGGCGCACAGCGCATCGCGCGGGTCCGCCCGCTCCGGGGTGGCGGCGATGACCAGGCCCGGTGCGGGCGCGGTCGGCAGGTCCTTCAGCGAATGGACGGCAAGGTCGATCTCGCCGGCGAGCAGGGCATCGCGCAGGGCGGTCGCGAAGACGCCGGTGCCGCCGAGGCTGGCGAGCGAGGCGCGGTTGGTGTCGCCCTCGGTGACGATGTCGACCAGCTCGACCTCGTGGCCGGCGGCGCGCAGCGCGTCGGCCACGTGGCCGGACTGGGTGCGGGCGAGGACCGAGCGGCGGGTCCCCAGACGAAGAGTGGTCACAGGGCACCTCCTTCGGAGTGCAGGTCGAAGAGCTGGCGCAGCGCGTCCTCGTACTCCCCGAGGCGGCCGTCGACGGCCAGCTCCTTGGCCCGGACGGTGGGCTGGTGCAACAGCTTGTCCACGACGCGGTGCACCGCCCGGTCGACCTCCTGGCGGTGGGTCTCGGACATGTCGGGGGTGCGCTGGTGCAGCCGCTCCAGCTCGCTCTCGAGGACCTGCTGGGCCGCCCGGCGCAGCGCGCGCACGGTGGGGGCGGCGCTGGTCGCGGCCCGCTCCCCCAGGTGCTTGGTGACGGCCTCGGCGACGAGGCCGCGGGCGGCGTCGACCTCGGGCAGCTCGCCCTCGCCGCTGAGCATCTCGCCCAGGTCGTCGAGTCCGAGGCGCCGGACGCCGGTGAGGCCGGCGACCTCGTGGGCGATGTCGTGCGGCAGCGCCAGGTCGAGGTAGATCTGCGGGCGGCCGCCGCGGTGGACCTGGGCGTCGGCGGCATCGGCCAGGGCGACGACCCGGGCGACGGCTCCGGTGCAGGAGATGACGACGTCCGCCTCGGCGAGCGCGACGGCCAGCTCGTCGTGGTGCCGGGCGCTCCCACCCAGGCGCTCGGCGAGCGCGAGGCCACGCTCGTGGGTGCGGTTGACGACGGTGAGCCGCCCGACGCCGCGGCGCACCGCGGTGGTGGCCGCGAGCGCGCTCATCGACCCGGCGCCGATGACGAGGACGTGCGCCCCGGAGAGCCCGTCCAGGTGGGTCTGGGCGGCGTCCAGCCCGGCGCCGACGAGGGAGCGGGAGACCTCGTCGATGCCGGTCTCGCTGTGGACGCGCTTGCCGGTGCGCAGGGCCTGCTGGATCAGTGCGTTCAGGTGGGACCCGGCACGGCCGCCCTCCTGGGCGCGGCCGAGGGCGGCGCGCAGCTGGCCGAGGATCTGGGACTCACCGACCGCCATCGAGTCCAGGCCGGCGGCGACGTTGAAGACGTGCGCGACCGCCGCCTCGCCGAAGTTCAGGTCCAGGTGGTTCTTCAGGTCATCGGTGGTGATGCCCGTCGCTGAGGTGAGCGCGTCGGTCAGGTCGGCGACCGCGCCGTGGAAGGCGCTGACCTCGGCGTAGATCTCGGTGCGGTTGCACGTCGAGACGACCACGTGCTCGGCGATGTCCGGGCTCGCGTCGGCGGCCCGCTCGAGCTCCTCGAGGCGCTGCTCGTCCAGTGCCGCGCGCTCGAGCACGGACATCGGTGCGCGGCGGTGGTTGATGCCGAAGGACAGGATGCTCATGGTCAGGCCCCCTCGAGGAGCTCGTCGGGAAGCGTGCCCGCACGCTGTTGCTCGTGGAAGGCGAGGATCTGCAGCTCGGTGGACAGGTCCACCTTGCGGGTGAGGACGTGCTCTGGCACCTGCACGTGTGCAGCCGCGAAGTTCAGGATCGAGCTCACTCCCGCGTCGACGAGTCGGTCGGCGACCTCCTGGGCGGAGTCCGCCGGGGTGGCGATGACCCCGATGCAGGCCTCGCCGGGGGTGACGAGGGCCTCCAGGGCCGTCATCGGCTGGATGATCAGGTTGTCCGCGCGGCCACCGACCACGCGCGGGTCCCGGTCGAGCAGCGCCACGACCTTGAAGCCCTTCGTGGCGAACCCACCGTAGGAGGCCAACGCGCGTCCCAGGTTGCCCATTCCCACGATGACCACCGGCCAGTCGTGGGTCAGGCCGAGGGCACGGGAGATCTGGTAGGCGAGGTGGGTGACGTCGTAGCCGACGCCGCGCACGCCGTAGGACCCGAGGTGACTGAGGTCCTTGCGCAGCTTCGCGGAGCTGACACCGGCGGCCGTGGCCAGTTCCTCGGAGCTGACCGAGCGGATGTCCTTGCCGGAGAACTCCCCCAGGGCCCGCAGGTATCCGGGGAGCCGCGCGACCGTCGCGTCGGGGATGTCCCGCTTGACGTGCTCCACAGACACGGCTGGCTCCGGCTCCTCTCCCGGACCGGTGCGCTGGGCCCGGACCGAACTGCCCCGAGATTACGCGCTCGTGAACAAATGCACAAAGTCACGCCAGCCCGTGGGACGGCCGCTGCCGGGACGCCCCGGGTGCCCGCTCAGCCGCGCGGTGCCAGCGCGGCGCGCAAGCGCCCTTCGTCCACCCGCCAGTAGTCGTGCTGGGCGCCGTCGACGAAGGTGACCGGGATCTCCTCGGTGTACCGGACGTAGGCGGGGTCGTCGGCCAGGTGCACCTCGGCGAAGTCGTCCCCCGTCTCGGCGACGACCGCCCGGATCGTCTCGCGGGCCACGTCGCACAGGTGGCAGCCCGGCTTGCCGATCATCACGACCCGGGCGTTGGGGAGCGGGACCTGCACGGCGACCTCCTAGAAGAAGACGGAGCGGCGCGTGACGAGGATCGAGTACAGCGTCTGCTGGATCGTCTCGCGCACCTGGTCGGTGAACTCGAAGAGCAGCATCGGGTCGTCGGCGGCCGACGGCCCCAGCGAGGCGGTGTCGATCGGCGGGCCGAACTCGATGATCCACTTGCTCGGCAGCGGGATCAGCCCGAGCGGGCCGAGCAGCGGGAAGAAGGGGGTGATCGGCGCGTAGGGCGCTCCGACGAGCCGCGCGAGGGTCTTCATGTTGCCGATCATCGGGTAGACCTCCTCGGCGCCGACGACCGAGCACGGGATGATCGGCACCTCGGCGCGGATGGCCGTCGCGACGAAGCCGCCGCGCCCGAAGCGCTGCAGCTTGTACCGCTCCCGGAAGGGCTTGCCGACTCCCTTGAAGCCCTCGGGCCAGACGCCGACGAGCTCCCCCTCGCGCAACAGCCGGTTGGCGTCCGCGTTGGCCGCCAGGGTGCTGCCGGTCTTGCGGGCGATGTCGCCGACGACCGGGAGCTGGAAGACCAGGTCGGCGCCGAGCATCCGCAGGAAGCGCCCCTTCGGGTGGGCGTCGTGCAGCGCCAGCTGGGTCATCACCGAGTCGATGGCGACGGTGCCCGAGTGGTTGGAGACGACGAGCGCGCCGCCCTCGTCGGGGATGTTCTCGATCCCCCGGACCTCGATCCGGAACCACTTCTCCTTGAGCAGCCGCAGCACCGGGAAGACGGTGTGGGTCGTGAAGTCCTTGTCGAAGCCGAAGTCGTCGACGGCGTACTCGCCGGTGACGCGGCGCTGGAGGAACTGCAGCGCCTCGGCGAAGCGCTCCTCCCACTCCTCGCCCGCGGCCTGACCGAGCGTGCGAGAGGCCAGCTGCCCCGCGGAGAGCAGCACCGAGAGCATCTCGGCGAGACCGGGGACGATCGCCTGGCCGGAGGTGGGGGTGGCCGCCTTCGTCGACGCCTCGCTCGCCGCGGCCGGCTGCGGTTGCGGCTTCTTCGACGTGGACTTCCTGGCCGGCGGCTTCCGGGTGGACTTCTTCGCTGGCGTGGTCTTCGTGGGCGGCGCGCCGTCGACGTCGGGCACGACCCGCAGGGCCGGGCCGCGGCCCCCCTTCGTGCGGGCGGTCCGGGCGCCGGCCGAGCCCCCGGCGGAGGCGTCGGTCAGCAGCGGGGTGCTGCGGCGGCGGGCACGCTCGCCGCCGGCGCGCTCCGCCGCGGCCGCCACCGAGCTGCCGGCCTTCTTCCGGGCCGGGGCGGACTTCTTGGCAGCGGTGGACTTCTTGGGGGCGACCCCCTTCGCCGCGGCGCTCTTGGTGGTCGGGGACTTGGTGGTCGGGGACTTGGTGGTCGCGCTCTTCTTCGCCGTGGTCTTGCTCGTGGCGCCCTTCGCGGGAGCGCGGGACCCGGACCGGCTGCTGCTCTCGGCCATCACTTCTCGCTCTCGGGGTTGGGTACGACCGCACGCATGGCCGTCTCTGCCGCCTGCACCGCGGACCAGCCGGGGCGCGCGAAGGGCAGGCGGTCCATGATCCGGTGGCGATTGGACCGGGCGAAGTCCTCGTAGGCCGCGCGGGTGGAGTAGGTCGGCTCGAAGCCCAGGTCCTCACGCATCCGGGTGGTGTCCAGGCCACGGCCGAAGGTCAGCATGCCCAGCTGGTCGGAGCCGATGTCGATGAGGCCGAAGCGCTTGGCGAGGTTCGCCAGCGGTTCGGTGGTCATCCGGGGCACGAGGACGTACGGCCGGCCGGCGAGGTTGGCCGCCTGGCTGACGGTGATGATCCCGTCGCCGGCGACGTTGACCGGGCCGAGGCCGGGCGCGTGGACGGCCCTGACCATGGCGGCGGCGAAGTCCTCCTCGTGCACGAACTGCAGCCGGGCGTCGTAGCCGAGCGGGATGGGGATCACCGGGAGGCTGAAGTGGTCGGTGAGCGCCGTGCGCACCCGCGGGCCCATGACGTTGGCGAAGCGCAGCGTCGTGATCTCCATGTCGGGGCGGCGGCGCGAGAGGCCCCGCACGTAGCCCTCGACCTCGACGCTGTCCCGGGCCCACCCGGACGCCGGCATCTTCTTCGCCGACATGTCCTCGGTGAACATCGCCGGGTCGCGCGGGCTCGAGCCGTAGACCCCGGAGGTGGACTTCACGACGAGCTTGCGCACCGACTCGGCCCGCTGGCAGGCGGCGAGCAGCTGCATCGTGCCGATGACGTTGACGTCCTTCTGCGCGGTGCGACCTCCCCCGGCGCGCGGGGTGGCGATGACCCCTGCGTGCACGACGGTGTCGACCTGCTGGCCGGTCAGGATGCGGGCGATGAGGGGGCTGCGGATGTCTGCGCGCATGAACTCCGCGCGGCCGATCCCGTGCCGCGGCGGCACGACGTCGACACCGATGATCCGCCCGACCGACTCGTCGCGGCTCAGGCGTCGCGCGAAGGCCCCGCCCAGATGACGGGACACGCCCACGACGAGCACGGTCTCGGGCACCGCGGACACCTCCTGGGTTCTGGTCGTGTTCTTGGCCGCAGCCTATCGAGCGCAGTCCACCACGGATGAGCGCGCCTCGGGCGGTTGCGCCCACGAGACGGTCATCACCTCGCGGCCGAGCTGCGTGCACGGGAGGTAGTGGAAACCGGGGTCACCCGCCGGTCAGTGCCGTCAGATGCACCAGGACGACCCCTTGTGCACACCCCCCACCCCGGGGACGGCGAAGGGGGACACGACCGGTCCGGTCGTGTCCCCCGTCGAGGTCACTTCGTGGTGCGACGCGGGTGGCGCGGCTTGCGCAGCAGCGTGCGGTGGTTCGTGTTTGCC
>CAYLUX010000023.1:0-27176 GCA_964386935.1 uncultured Janibacter sp. | reverse complement strand
GCCATCACCTCCAAGCCCCAGGACGTCGCCCGGATCGCGATCCCGCTGCTCGCCTACTTCGCGATCATGTGGGGCATCGGCTACCTCACCGGCCGACTGCTGCTGATGAGCTACGAGCGCACGACGACCCTCGCCTTCACCGCGGCCGGCAACAACTTCGAGCTGGCGATCGCGGTCGCGATCGCGACCTTCGGCGCGACCAGTGGCCAAGCGCTCGCGGGCGTCGTCGGACCGCTCATCGAGGTCCCCGTCCTCGTCGGCCTGGTCTACGTCAGCCTCGCGCTGCGCGGCCGCTTCCCCTCCCCTTCGCCCGCCCCCGCTGGCGCCCAGCCGCAGGAGTCTCGATGACCGAGCGCCCCTCAGTGCTCTACGTCTGCGTCCACAACGCCGGCCGCTCGCAGATGGCCGCGGCGTACACCCGTGCCCTCTCCGACGGAGCCGTCGAGGTGCGTTCGGCCGGGTCGGCCCCCGCCGACGCGATCAACTCGGCCGTCCACGAGGCGATGCTCGAGGAGGGCATCGACCTGTCCGCCGAGCGACCCAAGGTCCTCACTCCCGACGCCGTGCAGGCCTCCGACGTCGTCATCACCATGGGCTGCGGTGACGCCTGCCCGATCTTCCCGGGCAAGCGCTACGAGGACTGGGAGCTCGACGACCCGGCCGGGCAGGGGGCCGAGGCCGTGCGGCCGATCCGCGACGAGATCAAGGCGCGGGTGCGCGAGCTGCTGGACTCGCTCTGAGCCCTGACCGCGCAGACGACGTGGCTCAGCTCGTGACGCCCCGTCGGGATGCGGCGGAGAAGTCGAGCCGGCGGGGCCGGAAGGCGAGTACCAGCACTGCGAGCAGGGCCACGGTGACGAGCAGCGCCACGCCGAGCGAGAAGGCGTCCGCCAACCAGCCGTCCAGGGCCGCGGCGAGCGGCCGGGTGCCCACGAACCCCATGAACCACAGCGTCATCACCCGGCCGCGGAGGTCGGCAGGCACGCGCTCCTGGGGGATCCTTGGCGAAGGGGGAATGGGCAGGAGTCGTGGCGGGCGGAGCGGCTGCTGCTCGACGCACTCGACACCCTCGCCGACCCGGTATCCGACTCGGCCTCGGTGACAGCACGGGCGCAGGTCGACGCGATCCACGAGGAGGCGCTCACCCGGGTGGCCGAGCTCAAGGAGGCCACCGCGCGGGCGGAGGCCTTCACCGAGCGGCTGACCCAGCTCTCCCCGCCCGTCGCGTAGGCGACCACCGACCGACCCGCCTGGGCGAAGGGGGTGATCACCCCCTTCGCCCACTCTGCAGTCGGCGACTGCGGGCCGAGAGGATCAGACCGCCGATGATCGCGGCGACGAAGGAGCCCAGCAGGACGCCGATGGTCACGTGCTCGCCGACGCTGCTGCTGCTGCGGAAGGCCAGCTCGCCGACCAGCAGGGAGACGGTGAAGCCCATGCCGGCGAGGAAGCTCGCGCCGACGAGGTCGACCCAGCGCAACGAGCCGTCGAGGCCGAAGGAGGGCAGGCGGCTGAGCAGGAAGCTCGTCCCGACGATCCCGATGGGCTTGCCCAGGACGAGGCCGGCCATGATCCCCACGGTGATCGGGTCCGACAGCGCGCTGCGCAGACCCTCCAGGCCCCCGACAGTCACCCCGGCGGCGAAGAAGGCGAAGACCGGTACTGCGACCAGCGTCGAGACGATCCCCCACTGGTCGGCCAGGTGGGCGGTGAGTCCGTCGTAGACCGGCTCCCCGTCCTCAGTGGTGCCGGACTGCGCCCGGGCGCCCTGCGTGGCGAGGACGGGGACGGTGAAGCCGAGCAGCACGCCGGCCACCGTGGCGTGCACACCCGCGGCGTGCACGAGAGCCCAGGTGAGTACGGCCAGCGGCAGGAGCAGATACCAGGCGTAGCGGCCGCGCTGGGTGAGCACGGCGAACAGGGCCAGCGGCACGACGGCGAGCAGCAGCCACTGCAGCTGAAGGCCCTCGGAGTAGAAGACCGCGATGATCGTGATCGCGATGAGGTCGTCGACGATGGCCAGGGTCAGCAGGAAGACGCGCAGCGCCGGCGGCAGGAACCGCCCGACGACGGCGAGCACGGCGACAGCGAAGGCGATGTCCGTCGCCGTCGGGATCGCCCATCCGCGCAGCGCCTCGCTCCCCGCGGACGACGCGATGGCGACGAAGATCACCGCCGGAACGGCCACCCCGCCGACGGCCGCGGCGATGGGCATGGCGGCCTGTCGCGGATCACGCAGCCTGCCGGCGACGAACTCCTCCTTCAGCTCCAGACCCACGACGAAGAAGAAGATCGCGAGCAGGCCGTCGGAAGCCCACTGGCCGACGGTCAGGTCGAGGTGCAGCGAGTCGGGGCCGAAGGAAGCGTCGCGCACGGCCTCGTACCAGCCGACGGCGGGCGAGTTGGCGAGCACGAGAGCCAGGACTGTGGCACTGAGCAGGAGCGCGCCACCGAAGGCGTCGCTGCGGGCGCTCTCGCGCACTCCGCGCCAGATCTGGTGTGGTGCGCGGCGGATGGGTGTCGACGGTCGGATTTCGGGCATGAGGGGCCTCAGCTTTCACAGCGGTACCGGAGTCGGGCTACGCGTGCGTCGACGGGGACGCGCGGCTCATGCCGGTGGCGGGCACCCCGCGATCTCACCGTGGGCGTTGGTACCCCACTCGCTGGTCCAGCCGTTCGTGCCCGGGTGGCGCACGGTGTGCATCAGCGCCCTCATCCGCGCGGCATCGGCCGTCACGGCGTGGGACATCGCTGGGGCTGGCACGTCGGCAGTTTACGGACGCGGCCACCGCCGCGGCGAACTCATCGCTGCGCCAGCGCGACCACCTCGGCGGACGGGAACGCGACCAGTTCGCTCGCGTCGACGAGCAGCTTCGAGCCGCGGACCCCGGAGCCGATGACGACCTCACCGGCCGCTGCCACGCCCTCGTCGACCAGCACCGGCCAGTCCTCGGGCAGCCCGACCGGGGTGATGCCGCCGTACTCCATCGCGGTCAGCTCGATGGCCTCGTCCATCGACATGAAGGAGATCTTGCGGACGTCCAGGTGTCGCCGCACGACGTTGTTGATGTCGGCGCGGTCCGTCGCGAGGACGAGGACCGCCGCGCGCCGGGTCTCCCCCGACCGGCGCCCGGCGACGACGACGCAGTTCGCGGAGTGCTCCGGCGCCGACTCGTAGGCCTCGCAGAAGGCGGCGGTGTCGGCGAGCTCGGGGTCGATCGTGGCGACCCGGGCGGAGGGGACCTGCCCGATGGCACCCGCCACGGGTGTCCCGAGCAGCTCCACGTGCTCGCTCGCGGGGGTCCAGGTGAGGTTTCCGGCTGCGGTGCTCATGACCCGACCGTAGTCCGGCCCGCAGCCCTTCCTTCCGCGTGCCCGGGGTGGGACACTCCTTGAAAGAGGTGGCTGGCCCATCGGGCCATTCGTCTTCGGGGTGATCGTGGTGGCTTGGCCGGAGGGCATCGTTCTCGGGGTCATCGGGCGCCGCGCGGACGCCTCCGCGCTGGCATGGGCCCTCGGGATGGCCCGCCGCTGGTCCACGAGCCTGCACGTGATCGCGGAGTACCACCCTCCGGTGGGCATGTACCCGCACATCACGACCGACCGGGAGCGCACCCAGGTCCAACGGGCTGCACGACGGCGGTTGGAGCGCCAGCTGGAGCGCGCAGCCGCCGTGGTGGCGGCGGAGCCCCGGGACACCAGCCTCTCGCTCGTCCCCTCCCCGCACCTCCGGGACTCCGTCACTAGCGGCTGTCTCGATGCCGACCTGCTCCTCTTCAGCCTCGCCCCGACGAGCATCCCGCTGCTGGCACGCCGAAGGGAGCGCCGCGCCCGAAGGATCGCCGCGAGCGTCCGGGTCCCGGCCAGCCTCGGGCCGGGGCGCACGCTGGGCGCTACCGTGCCCACATGAGCGCAGCCGATCGTGCCGGTACCCCCGTCCAGCCCGAGGACCTCATCGACGTCGGTCACGTCGTCACCGCGTACTTCGCGACCGAGCCCGACCCCGAGGACGTGGACCAGCAGGTCTCCTTCGGGACGAGTGGTCACCGCGGCTCCTCGCTGACCGGGTCCTTCAACGAGGCACACATCCTCGCCACGACGCAGGCGATCGTGGACCACCGACGTTCCGCCGGCATCGACGGTCCGCTCTTCCTCGGCCGCGACACCCACGCCCTCTCCGAACCGGCGTGGACCTCCGCCCTCGAGGTGCTGGCGGCGAACGACGTCACCGTGCTCGTCGACTCCCGCGATCGCTACACCCCGACCCCGGCCGTCTCGCACGCCATCCTCACCGCCAACCGCGGCAAGGACCTCACGGCGAAGGGGGTCGGCCTCGCCGACGGCATCGTGGTCACCCCCTCGCACAACCCGCCGAGGGACGGCGGCTTCAAGTACAACCCGCCGCACGGCGGTCCCGCCGACACCGACGTCACCTCCGCCATCGCGGAGGCGGCCAATGCCCACCTGCGCAGCGGGCTGCGGGAGGTGCGGCGGACCCCCTTCGCCCGGGCGCGGGCCGCCGCGGAGGAGCACGACTTCCTCGGCAGCTACGTCGATGACCTGCCGAACGTGGTCGACCTGGCGCGGATCCGGGAGGCCGGGGTGCGCATCGGCGCGGACCCGATGGGCGGTGCGGCCGTCGACTACTGGGGCGCGATCGCCGAGCGCCACGGGCTCGACCTGACGGTCGTCAACCCGCTCGTGGACCCGACGTGGCGCTTCATGACCCTGGACAGCGACGGGCAGATCCGGATGGACTGCTCCTCCCCCGCCGCGATGGCCGGGCTGGTGGCACAGAAGGACCGCTACGACATCGCCACCGGCAACGACGCCGACTCCGACCGGCACGGGATCATCACCCGCGACAGCGGCCTGCTGAACCCCAACCACTACCTGTCCGTGGCGATCCGGTACCTGCACGGCGGGGCCAGGCCCGGGTGGTCCAGCGAGCGGATCGGCAAGACCCTCGTCTCCAGCTCGATGATCGACCGGGTCGCCGAGGAGCTCGGGATGCGGCTGTGGGAGGTACCCGTCGGCTTCAAGTGGTTCGTGCCCGGGCTGCTCGACGGGTCGGTCGGCTTCGGCGGCGAGGAGTCGGCCGGGGCATCGTTCCTGCGCCTCGACGGCTCCGTGTGGAGCACCGACAAGGACGGGATCATCCTCGCGCTGCTCGCCTCGGAGATCCTCGCCTCGACCGGCCGCACCCCGAGCGAGCACTACGCGGACCTGACCGCGCGGCACGGCGAGCCCGCCTATGCCCGGATCGATGCACCCGCGACCCGTGAGCAGAAGGCCGCTCTCAAGGCGCTCACCCCGGACGCGGTCACCGCGGACACCGTGGCGGGCGAGCCGATCACCGCCCGGCTGACCGAGGCCCCCGGCAACGGCTCCGCCATCGGCGGGCTCAAGGTGAGCACCGAGTCGGCGTGGTTCGCCGCGCGCCCCTCCGGCACCGAGGACAAGTACAAGATCTACGCCGAGTCCTTCCGCGGCCCGGAGCACCTGGCGCAGGTCCAGGCGGACGCGCAGGGGGTCGTCGCCGCCGCCCTCGGCGACGCCTGACCGCCGTCCCGGCCCACTAGTCTCGGACCATGTGCAGCTACTGCGGTTGCCAGTCGATCGAAACCATCGGTCGCCTCATGAGCGAGCACGTGACGATCACGAACGCCACGGGCGAGCTCCGGCGGGCCTGCGACAGCGGTGACCGGGCGGCGGTGCACGCGCACGCGGCGGAGGTCGCCCGCCTGCTCGCCCCGCACTTCGAGACCGAGGAGGGCGGCCTCTTCGACGTCATGGGTGAGCAGGAGGAGTTCCGGTCCCACATCGACGGGCTCTGCGGTGAGCACGGCACACTCGAGGAGCTGCTCGAGCGGATCAACGACGGCGACCTCTCCGCCGGCGAGGAGTTCGAGTACGCGCTGCGGGAGCACACCGAGAAGGAGGACAACGGGCTCTTCCCCGCGGCCGCCATCGCGCTGGCTGGACCGGACTGGGAGCGCGTCGTCGATCAGGAGTCCACGATCCTGGCGCGATACCCGGACCAGCCGGCCACCTCCGACGAACTACCGTTGGATCCGTGACCTCCCCCCTCACCGCGGACGCCGTGGATGCCGCGGCCGCCCGGCTCGCCGACGTCCTGGACCCCACCCCGCTGCACCGCAGCGCCCGTCTCTCGGCCGCGACGGGCGCGGAGGTCTGGCTCAAGCGCGAGGACCTGCAGCCGGTCCGGTCCTACAAGGTGCGCGGCGCCTTCACCCTCATCGCCGGCCTCACCCCCGAGCAGCGAGCGAAGGGGGTCGTCGCCGCCTCCGCGGGGAACCACGCGCAGGGGGTGGCCTTCGCCTGCCAACGACTCGGCGTCGACGCACGGATCTACCTGCCGCGCAACACTCCTCGCCAGAAGCGGGACCGGGTGGCAGCGCTCGGCGGCGGCCACGTCGAGATGGTCGTCGTCGGTGAGGTCTACGACGACGCCTCCCGGGCCGCCAAGGCCGACGCCGCCCGCAGCGGCGCCGTGGTCGTGCCGGCCTTCGACGCCGTGGACACCATGGCCGGGCAGGGCACGGTGGCCCGCGAGATCGTCGACCAGCTCGGGCGGGTCCCGGACGTCGTGACCGTCCCCGTCGGCGGGGGCGGCCTGCTCGGCGGCATGGCCACGTGGATGGCAGCCCATGCATCGAGCACCCGGCTCGTCGGGGTCGAGCCTGAAGGGGCCGCCTCGATGGCGGCGGCGCTCGCCGCCGGCCGGCCCATCGACCTGGACGAGGTGTCCCCCTTCGTCGACGGGGTCGCGGTGCGTCGCGTCGGTGATCTCACCCACGCCGCGGTGGACGCCACCGGTACCGAGCTGATCACGGTGCCCGAGGGGGCGGTGTGCATCGAGATGCTGCAGATGTACCAGACCGACGGGATCATCGCCGAGCCCGCGGGCGCACTGGCGGGAACGGCCCTGACCGACCTGGACCTCGAGCCCGGCTCCACGGTCGTCGCCGTCGTCTCCGGCGGCAACAACGACGTCTCCCGCTATGCCGAGATCGTCGAGCGGGCGCTGATCCACGAGGGGCGCAAGCACTACTTCCTCGTCGACTTCCCCCAGGAGCCGGGGGCGCTGCGGCGATTCCTCGACGAGGTGCTCGGGCCGGACGACGACATCACGTACTTCGACTACATCAAGCGCAACAACCGGGACACCGGCACCGCCATCGTCGGTCTGGAGCTCGGCGACCCCGAGGACCTGCTGCCGCTGCTGGCCCGGATGGACGCCTCACCGCTCACCATCGAGCGGGTGGACCCGGACAGCCCCCTCTTCCGGGTCATCGCGTGACCTGAAATACCCCGTAAGGGTATCCTGTTGGACGAGACAGGAGACCCGAGGAGGAGACATGGCGGGATACAGCGGAAGCAAGGAGCAGTACCTCGCGCGGCTCAAGCGCGTCGAGGGCCAGATCCGGGGCATCTCCCGGATGGTCGAGGAGGACACGTACTGCATCGACATCCTCACCCAGGTCTCTGCGGCGACCAAGGCGCTGCAGAGCGTGAGCCTCGGCCTGCTCGAGGACCACGTCGGCCACTGCGTCGTCGACGCGGCCCGTGAGTCCGACGAGGCCGCCGCGGAGAAGGTCACCGAGGCCAGTGCCGCGATCGCGCGCCTCGTGCGCTCCTGAGGCCGAAACGCCCTGCCGCCTCCCCGAAGGGCGCGCCTCCCGGGGCCAGAATGAAGCATGGCCATCTCCACGTCCTTGCTCTCCCGGAAGTCCTCGCCGCGCACGTCGGGCAACGAGGCCTCGGACGAGGCCGTCTCGGCCGAGCAGTCGTCGACGCCGGCAGCGATGAGCGCCGGGACTCCGCTCGTCGACCGTCTGCGCACCCCTGAGCCGACCCCCACGCAGCGGGGCGACCTCGCCCGTCGCGGCCTGGTGGCGCTCGTGCTCGCCGTCGTGACGGTCGTCATCGACCGGGGCGGCTGGGGCGGCGCCGCGAACCCGTGGATCCAGCTCGTCCTGGCCACCGCGGCGATCGGCTGGTCCGGCCTGCCCTTCCTGCGGGAGGCCGTCACCCGGGCCCGGCAGGGCACCCCGACCGCGGAGGTGCTCACCTGCCTCGGCATCGCGCTGGCCTGGCTGTGGTCCCTCGGGGTCGCGGCGACCGGTGCAGGCGCCGGGGGCCGGTACTACTTCGGGGCGGCTGCGGCCATCACCGCCCTGCTCATCGGCAGCCGCTGGCTGGAGGCGCGCGGCCGGGACGACGGTCGCGCCGCGGCCGACGCCCTCCTCGACCTGGGCGCTCCCGACGTCGCCGTGCAGCGGATCGACTCCCGCACCCGTGCGACCACCGAGGTCCGCCTGCCCCTGGAGGAGCTGCAGGTGGGGGACCACTTCATCGTCCGGCCCGGAGAGAAGGTCGCCGTCGACGGCGTCGTCATCGACGGCGCGAGCGCGGTCGACACCTCCCTCATCACCGGCAAGGACGAGCCGGAGAGCGTGCGGACCGGCCACCGCGTGCACGCGGGAACCCTCAACACCACCGGCCGCCTCGTCGTCGAGGCACGCGCCGTCGGTGAGGACACCACCTTCGCCGCGATCCGCCGGATCGTGGAGCGCTCCCGGACCGGCTCCACGAAGCTGCAGGAGCGCATCGACCGGTACACGGCCATCCTCGTGCCGGCCGTCGCGGTGCTCGCCGTGCTCGCCTTCGTCGGGTGGTGGATCGGCAGCGGCTCGGTCGGCACCGCCCTGGGCGTGGCGATCGCGGTGCTCGTCGTCGCCAGCCCCGCGTCGCTGGCCGTCGCCGCCTCGCTCGCGCTGCTCGTCGGCACCAGCCGCGGCGTGGAGCGCGGCGTGCTCGTCACCGGACCCCAGGTCCCCGAGACCGCGGGCACCATCGACACCTTCGTCCTGGACAAGACCGGCACGATCACGACCGGCGTCGCCAAGGTGACCGACCTGGCCGCGGCGCCGGGGCTGCACCCCGCCGCCGTGCTCACCGCCGCTGCCGCCGTGGAGTCCGGCAGCACGCACCCGATCGCGCGGGCCATCATCGCCCGCGCCGAGGCCCAGAAGATCAAGATCCCGAAGACCAGCGGGACCAAGGCGATGCCCGGCCAGGGCATCTCCGCCAAGATCAAGGACATGCGCGTCACCGTCGGTCGCGCCGAGCTCTTCGACGACGTTCCCGCCGAGCTGGCCACGCTGGAGCGGGCCGGCACCACCGTCTTCGTCGGCTGGGAGGGCAAGGCGCGGGGGGCGCTCACCGTCTCCGACGAGGTCCGGGAGACCTCCGGCGACGCCATCCGGGCGCTCCGCGCGCAGGGGCTGCAGGTCTGGCTGCTCACCGGCGACAACGCCCACCACGCGAAGACAGTCGCCGAGCGCGTCGGCATCGACCCGGCACACGTCCTCACCGACGTGCGCCACAAGGACAAGGCCTCCGAGATCGCCCGGCTGCGCGGCGAGGGCCACGTCGTCGCCGTCCTCGGCGACGGGCTGCACGACACGGCTGCCGCCGGTGAGGGCGACCTGGCCATGGCCCTCGGCGCGGACACGAAGCTGGGGCGCGAACTGGCCGACGTCACACTCGTGCACGGCGACCTCGTCTCGGCGCCGCGGGCGATGCGAGTCCTGCACGAGACCGTCGCAGTGATGCGCCAGAACCTCCTTGCACTCGCCGTCTACCACGCCCTGGCCCTCGTGCTGGCGCTCACCGGCCTCATCGGCCCCCTCCTCGCGGGCATCGCGATGGCGCTGGCCTCGGTCGTCGTGGTGGGCAACTCCCTTCGCCTCCGGAAGAGCCTCGCCGACCTCTGACCCACGGCGGCACACGCATTCGGCCGGGCGCTCCCCCTGCGGGCGCCCGGCCGAATGCGTGTGGTCGCCGATCAGACCTCGGCCTTCCACGCCTCCTTGAGCCGCAGCTTGCCGGAGGTCTGCAGCAGCGCCCGGCGGTAGATGCGCTCGGCGAGGACGATGACCACCGCGGTCGTCGCGACGAGGATGCCCAGGCCGAGCAGCGCCTCCCACCACGTGCCGTCGCCGGCGGCCAGACGCATCGGCTGGATGATCGCCGAGAAGGGCGGGATCCACGCCAGCACGTCCGCGACGGCGCCCTTGGCGAGGAGCGCGGCGAAGAAGACCACCATGATCAGCATCGTCACGGGCATAGAGGTGGACTGGATGTCCTCCTGCCGCGAGGCCAGCGCCCCGGAGACCGCGAACATCGCGGCGATCATGGTGAAACCGGCGAGGAAGTAGAGGACGAACCAGATCAGGCTGGAGGTCAGGCCGGGCAGCATGTCACCCATGTCGGTGAAGCTGACCCCGATGATCCCGATGAGCGCGTAGAGCATCATCTGCCCAACCGCCAGCACGACCATCCCGACGAGCTTGCCGATGAGCAGCTGGCGAAGGGGGATGGAGGTCGCGATGATCTCGACGATCCGGGACTGCTTCTCCTCCGTGACGCTCATCGCCAGGTAAGTGCCGAACATGAGCGCCGACATGTAGAAGAGGATCGCCATGATGACGCCGACGACCTGCCCGGCGGTGTTCTCCTTCGCGCCCCCGTCGATGCTCGTGGTGGTGAGCCTGGCGCCCTGCTGCAGCTCGGCCATGGTCGTGCCGGCCTGCCGGGCGTTCTCCGCCACGACCGCGCCGCGGACCGCTTCCTCGGCGAAGCCGGAGAGCTGCTCGTCGACGTCGTCCTCGGCGGTGAGCTGCCAGCCCTCGTCACCCGGGTGCAGCCAGGCGTCGGCATCGCCGTCGGTGAGTGCCTGCTTCGCGTCCGCCTCGTCGGTGGCCTCGACGAGGTCGACGCTCACGTTGCCCCCCTTCGTCCCCGCGGTCTCGAGGGCCTGCCCCATCTGCTGGGACTGGCTCGTCACGGCGACGGTGAAGGTCGTGTCCTTGTTGGCCTGCCAGGCCTGGAAGCCGAAGACGCCGATGAGGATGAGCAGGGACAGCAGGGTCGAGCCGATGAAGGTCTTGTCCCGCAGGCGGATCGAGATCTCCCGCTGCGCGACGACGGCCCAGGCGTTCGTGGTCTTCATGCGGTGACCTCCCGGTAGACCTCGGACAGTGCGGGCACGACCGGTGAGAGCTCGGTGACCCCGCCACGGCGCAGCCCCTCGCCGAGGAGCCGCTCGAGCGTCTCCCGACGCTCGGCCTCCGACGCGGCCGCGAGGTCGACGACGGCGACCGGGCCGTCGACGTCGACGACGGTGAGACCGGGCACCTCCCGCACCCAGCCCGCGTCGCGCCCGGCGACGAGCCGGTGCCGGCGCGGCGCCCCGCCCCGCAGCTCCTCGGACGTCCCCTTCGCCCGCACCCTGCCCCCGGCGAGGATGACGAGCTGGTCGCACAGCCGGTCGACGAGGTCGAGCTGGTGACTGGAGAAGAGCACGGGGACCCCACGCGCGGTCTGCTCGCGCAGCAGGTCGGCCATCGAGTCGACGGCCTCGGGGTCCAGCCCGGAGAAGGGCTCGTCGAGGATGAGTGCGGCCGGCTCGGTCATCAGCGCGGCGGCGATCTGCACGCGCTGCTGGTTGCCGAGGGAGAGCTTCTCGACCGGGTCGCTCGTGCGCTCCCCGAGGCCGAGCCGCTCGAGGAGGGACATGACGGCCTCGCGGGAGGCGGTGCGGGTCATCCCCTTGAGCTGGCCGAGGTAGATCAGCTGCTCGGCGATCTTCTGCTTGGGGTAGAGCCCGCGCTCCTCCGGCATGTAGCCGATGGCGCGCTGGTCGGAGATGGTGATCGGGTGGTCTCCCCAGAGCACCCGCCCCTCGGTGATCCCGAGGACGCCCATGATCATGCGCATCGTCGTCGTCTTGCCGGCGCCGTTGCCCCCGACGAAACCGGTCATCTGCCCGGCCGGCACGGTGAAGTCCACGTGGTCGACGGCCACGACCTCTCCGAAGCGTCGGGTCAGCCCCTCCACTGTGATGGTCTGCGGTGCGGTGTCCATGGACACGAATCTAGGGATCGACGCCCCTGTGCGGATCCACCCCGGGGATGGTCTTCCGGCGAAGGGGGCCTCCCCCCGCAGGGGGAGATCGTCACCGCGTCTCGAGACTTGGCCGTGGCCGGCCCCGCACCTCGACGAGCACGGCTTCGCTCAGTCAGAGGTGACGATCCCGGCCTCGTGGGCGATGATGACGGCCCCGACCCGGTCGCGCACCGCGAGCTTGGAGAAGATGCTCGAGACGTGCGTCTTGACCGTCGCCGCCCCGATGAAGAGCTCTGCCGCGATCTCCCGGTTGGAGCGTCCGGCGCCGATGAGCCGCAGCACGTCCCGCTCGCGGTCGGTCAGCTGGGCGAGGAGCTCCTCGTGCCGGCTGCCACCGGCTGCGTCGCCGGGCTGGGTCGGGGTGCTCATCTGCTGGATCACCCGCTTGGTGACCTCCGGGGCGAGCAGCGCATTGCCGTCGCCGACGGCGCGCAGCGCCTCGACGAGCTGCTCGGCCTGGGCGTTCTTCAGCAGGAAGCCGCTCGCCCCCGCCTCCAGCGCGGCGAAGAGGTAGTCGTCCCGGTCGAAGGTGGTCAGGATGAGTACCCGCCCGAGGTCCTGGGCGACGACCTCCCGAGTCGCGGCGATCCCGTCCAGCACCGGCATCTGCACGTCCATGACGATGACGTCGGGCGCCTCGGCGCGCGCCAGCTCCAGCGCTTCCTGCCCGTTGCCCGCCTCACCGACGACCTCGATGTCCTCCTCGACCGAGAGCATCATCGCGAAGCCGGAGCGGATGATCGGCTGGTCGTCGACGAGCAGCACCCGCAGCACGTCGCTCATCGGCGCGCCTCCTCACGAAGGGGGATCCGCGCCCGCACCCGGTAGCCGCCCATCGGTCGCGGCCCGATCTCGACGGTTCCGTGGTGGCTGGCGACCCGCTCGCGGATGCCCAGCTGGCCCATGCCCGTCCCGGAGGTGCCCTGCCGGGGACGGCCGTCGTCGGTCACCTCGACCTCGGCGTGCGCGGCGTCGACCCGCACGATGACCCGCGCGGTGTGGGCTGTGGAGTGGCGGGCGACATTGGTCAACGCCTCCTGGGCGGTGCGGTAGAGGGAGTGGCCGGCGGGGTCGGGGACGGCTGCGAGGTCACCGGGCGTGGCCTCGACCACCTCGTGCAGCACCTCCAGGCCGGGCCGGCCGCCGGTGAGGGAGGCGACGTCATCCAGGCCGGGCTGCGCGCCGTGGTCCTCGCCGCCGGCGCCTCCCATGCGCAGCGTGCCGAGCAGGCCGCGCATCTGGCTGACCGCCTCCCGGCTGCCCTCCTCGATCCGGGACAGGGCCCCCTTCGCCGCCTCGGGGTCGCGCTCCATCACCCGCCGGGCCGCCGAGGCCTGCACCCCGAGGCCGGAGACGTGGTGGGCGACGACGTCGTGCAGGTCCCGGGCGATGCGCAGCCGCTCCTGCACCACGGCCTGCTCCCGGAGCCGGTCGGACTGCTCGGTGATGGTGGTGGCCTGCTCCTCGAGGCGGGCCCGCTGCCGCGCCGCGAGCCAAGTGACCTGCCCGCCGATGACACCGCCACCGAAGTAGAGGACGTTGATGACGCTGAGCATGAGCGGTGCCGCGACGGTGGCGGGGATGAGCGCATCCGGATCGGCGTCGCTGATCATGTCGCTGGTGACGTTGCCGACCCCGAGCCCCCAGACCAGCCAGAAGAACATCGCCGCGAGGATCACCGCGTAGACCGCGACGAGGGCCCGCCGGTTCCGCGCCCAGGCCACCCCGGCGAAGATCAGCATGAAGTAGACGACCTGGGTCGAGAGCAGGCTGGCCATCAGCGGCGCCCAGGTCCCGATCGCCCAGTACATGAGGCTGCCGAGGGAGGCCGTGACGAGCGGCCAGCGGCGCCGGACCAGGAGCAGCAGCCCGGGCGCGGCGGTCAGCAGCCACTGCTGCCAGACGGGGTCCTCCACCTCCCTGAGGCTCCCGAGGGAGCGCATCAGGGTGAGGACGAAGAGTGAGAGCAGGACCGTGAGGACGGTGAGCAGAACGTCACCGCGCGTGATCGTCCCGCCGGGGCGCACCCAGTCCTCGTCGAGGGCGAGGAAGTCCTCGAGGCGCGCGGACCAGCTGCTCATGGGTGCGCCGTGACCACGATCGGGTCAGAGGGTGACGGGCCCGTTCGGGGTGTTGAAGGTGACCGACATCAGGCCAGGGGTGCCGTTGGGGGCCACGAAGTCGAAGGAGATGACCGAGGAGGTCTCCTCCGCGGTGTGCCCGCCGAGCCAGTCGCGGACCCGCTCGGGGTCGCCGGCGATCTGGATCGAGGCGATGGTCACGTCGGTCTCGGCCTCCTGCGACGGGTGCGGCGAGCCCTCGCCCCACTTGACGAAGAAGGGAAGCTGCGGGTCCGCGAGGGTGCCCTTGATGCCGATCTGCTTCCAGAGGAACTCCCGGCCGTCGGCGAGACGACGGTTGCCGGGGACGGCCTGACGGTCGAGGCGCTGCTCGACGGCCTCGAGGTCGTCGTCGACGCGGATGACCCAGCCCATCCAGCCGCCGCCGGCCTCGGAGCGGGCCCGCACGACCTGGCCGAAGGGGGCCTTGTCGGCGCTCGGGTGGTCCAGCACCTCGACGATCTCGACGTACCGCTCGTGGGCGAGCGGCAGGATCATGTTGCGCGTGCCGAAACGTGGATGAAGGCCCCCGTCCACGGGGGTGACGCCCAGAGCCTCGCCGAGACGCTCGGCGGTGGGGATGAGCCCGCTCTGGTCCGCTGCAAAGGAGACATGGTCAACGCGCATGCAGGCATCGTGGCACAGCGGGCATCCGGCGGAGTAATCGGGTACGGTCACCCGGCTCGACGCTGGCGGACCGCCTCGTAGACGACGATCGCGGCCGAGGTGGCCACGTTGAGCGAGTTCGCCCTGCCGGACATGGGGATCCGCACGCGGTGGGCGGATCGGGCGAGCGCGCTGCCGGTCAGGCCGTACTTCTCGGAGCCGACCGCGATCGCCACCGCCCCGGTGAGGTCGACATCGGTGTGCGCGACATCGGTGTCGGGCGTCGTCGCGACGACCGGCACCTGCCGCTCGGCCAGCCACTGCCAGGCCTCGTCGACGGAGGCGGCGGCGACGGGCACGGAGAAGACGGTGCCCTTGCTGGAGCGGATGACGTTCGGGTTGCCCCAGTCGGTGACCGGGTCGGCGGCGATGACGAGGGAGACGCCGGCGGCGTCGGCGGTGCGCAGCATCGCGCCGAGGTTGCCGGGCTTCTCCACCCCCTCGCAGAGCAGGACGAGGGCGTCGGCCGGTAGCTCGACGTCGGCGAGCGCCCGGCCGGGGGCGGCCACCCTGCTCAGGATGCCGTCGGGACCCTGCCGGTAGGCGACCTTCTCGAAGGCGGTGCGGCCGAGCTCGACGACCTCGGCGCCGACCCCGCGGGCCCGCTCGACGAGTGCGGCTCCGGCGGCCCGATCGAGCATGAGCTCCGGGCAGTGGAGGATCACCCGGGGCACGACGCCCGCGTCGAGGGCGAGGCCGGTCTCCTCCAGACCCTCGAGGAGCGTGCTGCCGGTGCTCTCCCGGGCGCGGCGGCGGCGCAGGGAGATCAGGTCCTTCAGGCGTTGGTTGGACGGGGAGGTGATGACGAGATCGGACATGGCAGGTCAAGCATGCCCCACAATCGGTGCGTGCCCTTCGACCGCGTCATCTCCGTCGTCCGCGTCGTGGCGGCGCTCGTCGCGATGGTCGCCACGATGCTCCTCGTCGCGGCCCTCGGGGTGTGGGTCCTCATCCCTTCCGGGTGGGTCCGCTCGGTGGACGAAGGGGGCGTCGCCCGCGGCACCGGTGTGTTCACCGACCACCCGTGGCTGGTCGACCCGGCGCACTGGTGGGCGATGCTCAGCGGCCCGTGGTTCGTCCATCCGCTCGTCCTCGTCCTCGGGCTCCTGCTCGCGGCACGACGCCGGATCACGGTGCGCACCGCGCTCATCACCTTCTCGATCGGTGTCGTCGGGTGGGCGCTCGGGGCAGTGTGCAAGGAGATCGTCGAGCGACCCCGGCCCGACGGGGCCCTCGTCACGCTCGGCTCCTGGTCCTACCCGAGCGGTCACGCGACGAACATCGCGCTCGGCGCGGTCCTCGTCATCTCCCTGGTCCAGGCCGTGCGCACCAACTGGATCCGTTGGAGTGCAACGATGCTCGCCCTCCTCGGCGCTGCGCTCACCGCGGCCGACCGGGTGCTGCTCGGCGTGCACTACATCAGCGACGTGGTGGCCGGCCTGACCCTCGGCTCACTCGTCGCGGTCATCGCCCTGGCGTGCCTCCCGGCACGACGTCGCCCAGACTCCCACCCCGGATCTGCCAGCGACGGGTGAGACCGATCCGCGCGAGGAAGCCCTCGTCGTGGCTGACGACGAGCAGCGCCCCCTCGTAGGCGGCGAGCGCATCGATCAGCTGGTCGACGCTGTCGACGTCGAGGCTGTTGGTCGGCTCGTCGAGGACGACGAGCTGCGGGGCCGGGTCGGCGAGGAGCACGGCTGCCAGGGCCACACGGAACCGTTCGCCACCCGACAGCCCGGCAACCCTCCGGTCGGCGAGCGCCCCACGGAAGAGGAAGCGCGCCAACGACGCCCGCACCTGCTGCGGTGTGGCGGCGGGCGCCGCCGCCCGGACCGTCTCGAGGATCGTCCGGTCCTCGTCGAGCTCGATCCGCTGCGGCAGGTACCCGACCTCGTCCACCCGACGCACCACCCGGGCGACGGGTTGCACGGCCGTGGGCAGCCCGAGGATTTCCCGCAGGAGGGTCGTCTTGCCGGAACCGTTGGGCCCGGTGAGCCCGACGCGCTCCGGTCCGCGGACGACGAAGGTGCCCTCCCCCGGTCCCTGAGGTGCGAGGCGCCCCGGCGCCGAGCCTCGAAGGGTCGCCTGCAGCTCGAGCACGGTCCGGCCCGCCGGCACCCGGGTGCCGGGCAGCTCGATCCGCACGGACCGGTCCTCCCGCACGCGCGTCTCGGCCTCGGCGAGCGCTTCCCGGGCCTTGTCGAGCCGGTCGTCATGAAGATGACGGTGCTTGGCGGCGGACTGCTCGGCCTGCATCCCCCAGGTCTTCATCGCGATCCTCGGTGCCCTCTTCTCTGCGTAGCTGCGAGCGGCGGTCCGTTGCCGGGCCGCGAGCTTCTGCTCGGCCTCGATGCGGTCGCGGCGCTCCCGGCGCAGCTCCTGCTCGGCGTTGCGGACCGCGTCGGCGGCCGCCTGCTGCTCGATCGTGACCGCCTCGCGGTACACCGACCACGGCCCGTCGAAGCTGCGCAGCTCCCGCCCGTGGACCTCGACGATCCGGTCGACGTGCTCGAGCAGCTCGGTGTCGTGGCTGACGACGACGAGTGAGCCGTGGGCCGACCAGCCGTCGATCGCGGCGACGAGTCGGGTGCGGGCGTCGCGGTCGAGGTTGTTGGTCGGCTCGTCGAGGAGCGCGACGTCGGCGCGCTGCAGCTGCAGCGCCGCCAGACCGACGGTGACGACCTCGCCCCCGGAGAGGGTGCCCAGGGTCCGTTCGAGCAGATCGGCGTCACCGGTCATGCCGAGCGTCGCCAGAGCGGAGAGGGCGTCGGTCTCGATCGACCACCGGCCCTCGGCCAGGTCGAAGTCGGCCTGCTCGAGCGACCCTGCCTCGATCGCGGCGATGGCGCGCAGGACGGGCGCGATGCCAAGCGCCTCGGCGACGGTGCGGTGTGTGCCCAGACCGAGCTGCTGCGGCAGCGTCGCGACGGTGCCGGCGACGTGCACCGTGCCGGAGGTCGGGGTGAGCTCTCCGGTCATCAGACGCAGCAGCGTCGTCTTGCCGGAGCCGTTGCGTCCGACGAGGCCGGTGCGGCCGCGGCCGAAGGACCCGCTGACGTCGTCGAGGGCACGAGTGCCGTCGGGCCAGTCGAGGGTGAGGCGGGTGAGGGTGACGAGGGCGTCCGCCCCCGAGGTGGGTGCTGACACGGAAGATCTCCTGTCGTCGCGGCGAGCGCGCCGACGTGACTCGCGGTGCGTGGGCCGCGGTCGGTAGCGCTGGTCAGTCGCGGGAGATCTGGTGCCGCATCGGGCGGGTCATCACCTTCGGGTCGTGGGCGCCGGACGCTGTCACCGACCGGTCGGACAGCACGAGGCTAGGGGCTCCCCCAGCGGGGGGGCAAGCGGTTTCAGGCGCCGTCGAGGAGCGGCCGGAGTGCGTCGGCGAGCCCGTCCTCGTCGACGCTGCCGGTGCTCTCGTCGGCGGCCGCGACGACCTCGTCGGGGGCGCCGCCCATGGCGACCCCGCGGGCGGCCCAGCGCAGCATCTCCAGGTCATTGCGCTGGTCCCCGGCGGCGAAGGTCAGGTGCGGCTCGATGCCCAGGCGCCGCCGGACGAGCTCGAGCGTGGCGCCCTTCGAGACACCCTCGGGGGCGAGGTCCAGCCAGGCGGTGTACCCGACGGCGTAGCCGACGCCGTGCAGCCCGACCGCCTCGACGAGGTCGACGAAGTCCTGACTGTTCCCCTCGGGGTCGTGGAAGGTCACGCGGGTGGTCGGCTCCCCCACGAGCTCCTCCCACGGCACGACCCGCTGCTCACCCCAGAGGACGCCCTCGGGGTAGGGACGCTCGACCTTGAACCCGGAGCCGACCTCCTCCACCGCAACGAGGACGTCCGGCGCGTGCTCCTTGATGAGCGTCATCGCCGGGCGCGGGTCGAAGGTCACCGTCTCGCTCACCCGGTAGCCGTGGGGCTCCTGCGGGTCGAGCGTGGCCGTGACCGCGCCGTTGGAGCAGACCGCCCAGCCGTGGGTGAGCTCGAGCATCTCGAGCACGGGCGCGGTCGCGACGACCGAACGTCCGGTGGCGATGACGACGTGGTGCCCGGCATCGGCGACGGCGCGCACCGCCTCCCGGGTCGCCGGTCGTACCCGGCCGTCGTGGGTGAGGATGGTTCCGTCGACGTCCAGCGCGACGAGGTGCGGCTCCATGCCTGCACGCTATCCGGCGGCGGTGACGGGCGAAGGGGGCGGCCCCCTTCGCACGGGCACCGGCCCCCTTCGTCCCACGGGGTCAGCCGCGGGCGGTGCCGAGCTTCCAGTAGCCGGAGAAGGTGATGTCGCGCTTCTCCATCCCGACCGAGACGAGGTGGCGGCGCACGGACGTCGCCAGGCCGGCCTCCCCGCAGGCCCACGCGTAGTCGAAGCCCTCGGTGAGCGAGGGGTCCGCGGTGAGCGCGGCGAGCACGGTGCTTCCCGGGTCCTCGTCGCCGCGCACGTGCACGGTGACCTCGGCCGGGAGGTCGAGGCCCTCCAGCATCTCGGCGGTGGGCACCTCGACGTGCGCCTGCACCGCGTCACCGAGGCCGGGCAGCCCGCGACGGGAGCGTTCCTCCAGGATCGCCAGCAGCGCGGGCACCGCGGTCTCGTCCGCGACGAAGAGCTGACGCGCCGGGTCGAAGGACGTGTACAGCGCTCCGCCGGAGCGGAACCCGACGGGATCCCCGACCTTCGCGCGCACCGCCCAGGCCGACCCCGGGCCCGCGTCGCCGTGGGTGACGATGTCGACGTCCAGCTCGCCCGTGGAGCGTCGCAGCTCCCGCACGGTGTACCAGCGCAGACCGGGCTGCTCCTCCTCTGCCATCTCGGCGACGGCCGCGCGCACGTTCATCCGCTCGGCGTCGGGCATGTGCAGCCGCCCGTCGGTCCCCGGCATCAGCAGGCCGAAGTACTCGTCGGGCCCGGCGAGGGCGTACTCCCCGAACTCCGGCGCGGCGAGGGTGATCCGGCGCATCGAGGGGTTCAGGTCGGTCACGGCGGCCACGGTGGCCTCGAACTGCACGTGCCCGTCCCGCTCGGCGACGGCCGCCATCGAGCGGCGGTTCCACACGCGTACCGCACCGAAGAGGGCACGGTCGGCCAGCTCGGCGATCTTCATGGGTGCTCCTGGTTGGCTCGGGGCAGGACGACCGGGGTCCCGGTGTCCGGGTCGTGGAGGATGCGGCAGCGCACGTCGAAGACCTCCTCGACGAGCGACTCGGTGACCACCTCGCCGGGGGTGCCCTGCGCGACGACGGCACCGTCGCGCATCGCCACGAGGTGGTCGCTGTAGCGGGCGGCCATCGCGAGGTCGTGCAACACCATGACCACGGTCGTGCCGCGGCCGCTGTTGAGGGCGCGCACGAGGTCGAGGACCTCGATCTGGTGGGCGATGTCGAGGAAGGAGGTCGGTTCGTCGAGCAGCAGGATCTCCGGCTGCTGGGCCAGCGCGAGGGCGATCCACACCCGCTGGCGCTGCCCGCCGCTCAGCTCCTCGACGACCCGCTCGGCCAGGGCCGTCGTGTTCGTCAGCTCCATGACCTCGGCGACGACCGCGTCGTCCTCGCGGCTCATCCGGCGCAGCAGCCCCTGGTGCGGGTGGCGCCCGTGGGAGATCAGCTCGGCGACGGTGAGCCCCTCCGGGGTCATCGGAGCCTGTGGGAGCAGGCCGATCTGCCGAGCGACGGCCTTGGTCGGGATGCTGGCCAGGGAGCGCCCGTCCAGCAGGACGCTGCCGGCCTTGGCCGGCAGCAGCCGGGCCATCCCGCGCAGCAGCGTCGACTTGCCGCAGCCGTTCGGCCCGACGATCGCCGTGACGGCACCGTCGGGCACGGGCAGGTCGAGCCCCTCGACGACCGTGCGGTCCCGGTACCCGAGGGCGAGTCCTTCGGCGCGGAGGCGGGCGGGGCCCCCTTCGCCGGTGGTGGCCGGTGCCGGCGCCGTCGGGGTGTCCGGCGTCGTCGGGGTGTCAGGAGTGGTGTGCAGGGCGGTCATGCGGTCTCCACGCGGGTTCGGGTGACGATGAGCCAGATGAGGAAGGGGGCGCCGGCGAGGCCGGTGACGACGCCGACGGGCAGGTTGGAGCCCCCGGGCACGAGGTAGGCGGCGACGTAGTCGGCGACGAGGACCATGAGCGATCCGATGAGCGCGATGTCGACCAGCCGGGTCCGCCCGCGGTGCAGCCGGCGCCCGATCGGCCCGGAGAGCAGCGCCACGAAGGCGATCGGCCCGCAGACCGCGCAGGTCCCGGCGACGAGGAGGACCACCCCGAGCATGGCCAGACCGCGGTGGCGGCCGACGGCGACCCCGAGACCTGCCGCGAGGTCGTCCCCGAGGAGGACCACCCGCAGCTGTCGGTGCAGGAGCAGCATCGCCGGGATCAGGACGGCGACGAGGACGGCCAGCCGGCCCAGCTGCGGCCAGGTGACGGAGGAGACCGAGCCGGTGAGCCAGACCATGGCCTCGGAGAGCCGGTAGACGTCGGCCTGCAGCAGGACCCAGTGGGTGAGGGCGACGAGCAGCGCCGCGCAGCCGACGCCGACGATGATCAGGGCCTGGGTGTTGCTCCGCCCGCTGCCGCCGCTCATCCCGACGAGGAAGGCCGCGACGGCGGTGGCGCCGAGGAAGGCGGCGACGGTCACGCCGGTCCCACCCAGCCCGAGGACGACGAGGGAGAAGACGGCGGCGGTCGAGGCGCCGCCACTCACGCCGAGGATGTCGGGGCTGGCCAGCGGGTTGCGCATGAGGTCCTGCATGATCGCTCCGGCGACAGCGAGCGCCGCGCCGGCGAGCAGGGCCCCCACCGCACGCGGGAGCTTGGACTCCATGAGGATGAAGGTCGCCCCCGGCACGTCGGCCCCGCCGATGATCCGGACGGCGTCCGGGATGGTGATCGTGAAGTCCCCCAGCGTCACCCGGGCCACGAAGGCGCCCAGCACGAGCACGAGGAGGACCAGGGTGCGGCGCAGCGCCCACCGGGCCCGGCCGCGGCGGACCCGGCGGACGAGGTCGGCCGCGCCGGTCGCGGTTCCTGCCTCCGGGGCGGTCGTCGGGGTGTGGAGCGTGGTCACCGGCGCACCGCCCTTCGTGCCAGCAGGATGAGCACGGGGGCGCCGACGACGGCGGTCATGACGCCGACCTGGATCTCCCCGGGCGGAGCGATCACCCGGCCGAGGGTGTCCGCGGCGACAACGAGGGCGGGGCCGAGGAGGAGGGCGCCGATGAGCAGGCGCCCGTGGTCCGGCCCACCGAAGAGGCGCACGAGGTGCGGCACGGCGAGGCCCACGAAGGCGATCGGTCCGGCGACCGCGCACGCGGCGGCCGTCAGCAGCAGGGCACCGAGGAGTGCGGCACCGCGGGCGAGGACGACTCGCTGGCCGAGGGAGCGGGCGATGTCGTCGCCGAGGGCCATCGCGTTGAGGGTGCGCGCGGAGGTGAGGGTGAGCAGCAGCCCGACGAGCACGAAGGGCAGCACCGGCCAGAGGATGCCCGCGTCCTTGCCGGCGACGGAACCGACCTGCCAGTAGCGGAAGAGGTCGAGTGCGGCGTCGTCGGTCACGAGCAGGCCGACCATGATGCTCGAGCAGGCGGCCATGATCGCGGCGCCGGCGAGCGCGGTGGTCATCGGCTGGTGGCGAAGGGGGACCGTCAGGCTGACCGCGTGCACGAGGGCCCCCGCGATGATCACCCCGACCAACGCGGTCCACAGGTAGTCCAGGACCCCGTCGAGCAGCCCGATGCGGATGCCGATGACGACGAGCAGCGCTGCGCCGGAGTTGAGCCCGAGGATCCCGGGCTCGGCGATGGGGTTGCGGGTGAGGCCCTGCAGGACCGTCCCGGCGAGGGCGACGCAGGCACCGACGACGACCGCGATCAGGGTGCGGTCGATCCGGGCGCCGATGATCCCGGCGGCGTCGTTGCTCGCGCCGCGCACCGCCGAGACCGCTTGGGCGAAGGGGACCGACTCGGCCCCGACGAGCACCGACACCACCACCGCCGCCGCCAGGAGGACCAGTCCCCCGGCGGCGATGGCGGTGGTGCGTGCGGCGCCCGTCATCCGTTGCTCTTGCCCTTGACTGCCTTGGCGAGCTTGGGGACGAACTCCTCGACGGCGACCTCCATCGCCAGCGGCGACGGCGAGGAGAGCGTCGTGGAGACCTGCTGGTCGGCCGAGGCGATGTAGTGGCCGTTCTTGATCGCCGGGATCTCACCGAGGAGCGGGTCCTTGGTGATCTTCTCGATCTGCTCCTTGCCGTCGGCGTAGAAGATGAGCACGTCGGCCTTGATGTCGCGGGCCTTCTCGGCGGAGATGGAGAAGAAGAACTTGTCTCCCCCGGAGTGCTTGGCCACGAGCGGCCCGTCCTCCATGCCGAAACGTCGCAGCATCTGCGGGCGCAGGTCGGTCGTGGTGTAGATGTCGACCTTGGACAGGTCGGTCGGGACGATCGAGGCCCACGCGACGGTCTTGCCCTTGATCTCGGGGTACTCGGCGATGCCCTCGTCGATGAGGTCGTTGGTCTCCTTGAGGAGGTCCTTCGCCTCGTCCGGCTTGCCGAGCGCCTTGCCGATGATCGTGATGCTGTCCTCCCACGGGGTGGCCCAGGCCAGGTCGGGGTAGGCGACGGTGGGGGCGATCTTCGTCAGCTTGTCGTACTCCTCCTTCGTCATCCCGGAGTGGACCCCGAGGACAAGGTCGGGGGAGAGCTTGGCGATCTCGGCGACGGGGATGCCGTCCGCGTCGTCGTAACGGGTGATCTCGGCGTCGGGGTCGATCTTCGCCACGGCCTTGTCGAACCACGGGGTCGAACCCTGCTTGTTGCCGCCCCAGGTGATCTTCGTGGCACCGACGGGCACGACACCGAGGGCGGCGACGACGTCCTGGTCGCTCCAGCCGACGGTCGCGACCCGCTTCGGCGCCTTCGTGATCTTCGTCTTGCCGTGGGCGTGCTCGATCGTCACCGGCAGGGCACCGGACTCGGCCTCGCCGGAACCACCCGAGGCCTTGGCGTCCGAGCCTTCCGTCGATCCCGTGGAGCAGGCGGTGAGGGCGAGCAGGAGCGCGGGCGCGGTGGCGATCACCGCGCGGCGGTTCGGGGACACAGGGGACCTTCCGTCGTGTAGTTAAGGCTTGCCTAACTTATGATTCCCTGCCCGTCCGACGCAACCCCGCGCGGGTGCCGCGACGGCCGGGGCCCACCCACCCCGTGGCACTCGCGGGTGACTACACTCCCAGTGATCCAGAGCACACCCGGCAACCCCGGCCGCGACGCGCACCAGACCAAGGAGTCATCCCATTTCACCCGACGACGACGGCGTCGGCGACGCGCCACCGCCTGCCCACCCGACCCGACGACGCGCACTCGGCATCGGCTTCGGCGTCCTCGCCGTCCCCGTCATCGGAGCGGCCGGGTACGAGTCGGTCCGCGCCGCGGACCAGGGCACGAGCGTCCGGTCGAACCTGACACTCATCGCCCCCGCCGCGGCGGGTGGCGGCTGGGACACCTTCCAACGGGAGATGCAGGAGGCGATGCGCGCCAACCGTCTGGTCGGCAACGTGCAGGTCCTCAACATCCCCGGCGCCGGCGGAACCATCGCGGTCGGCAGCATGAAGAACCGCACCACTCCCAACTACCTCATGGTCGGTGGCACCGGGCAGATCGCGGCGCACGCGCAGTTCGACACCCCGTCGAAGATCACCGACCTGACCCCCGTGGCCAAGGTCGTCGAGGAGCTCTTCCTCGTCAACGTCCCGGCCGACTCGCCGTACAAGGACCTGGACTCCCTCGTGGAGGCGTGGCGCAAGGACCCCAAGCAGATCGCGTGGACCGGCGGCGGCTCCTCCGACCAGATGGTCATCACCGAGCTCGCCCTGGCGGCGGGGATCAAGCCGGCCGACATCACCTACATCCCCTCCTCCGGCGGCGGTGAGGCGATCCAGGCCATGCTCAACGGCACCGCCCAGGCCTCCTCGGGCGGTTTCCCCGACATCTACCCGCAGGTCCAGTCCGGACGGCTGCGGGGGCTGGGCGTCGCCGCCAAGGAGCGCCTCGAGGGCGTGGACATCCCCACCATGCCGGAGCAGGGGTACGACGTGACGCTGACGAATTGGCGCGCGCAGTTCGCCCCGCCGACCGCGACCGAGGAGGAGGTCGCCGAGTTCGTCTCGCTCATCGAGGAGACCACCGCGACCGCCGAGTGGAAGGACGCGGTCGAACGCAACTACTGGGTCGAGTCCCCGATGTCGGGCGCGAAGTTCGACGAGTACATCCGGGCGGAGATCGACAAGATCGGCGCCCTCATCAAGGAGATGGGCGTATGACGGAGGCCGACATGAGCGACACCTCGCCCGCGGAGACTCCGGGGCCCGAGACACCCGCGAGGGGCGGCTTCTGGCACGGCCGCTCCGCCCTGGTCATGCCGGCGATCATCGCCGCGTTCTCCCTCTTCCTCGTCATCGGCAGCCTGGTGCTGGACCCGGGGGGCGCGGAGTTCCCCGGCCCGCGCTTCGTCCCCCTGATCGTGGGCGGGGCCGGCGTCCTCCTGTCGGTCCTGCTGGCCCTGGAGGTCCTGCGCACCCCTGAGCCGGTCGACGACCCCACGCCGGGGACCTACCGGACCTACTCCGACTTCGGGGCGATCGCCTGGGTGGCCGGTGGCTTCCTCGCCTTCGCGCTGCTGCTGCCCCACCTCGGCTGGATCCTCGCCGGCGCCCTGGTCTTCTGGTGCACCGCGCGCGGCTTCGGCTCCAAGCGACCGCTCTTCGACATCCTCATCGCGCTCTTCCTGAGCTCGTTGATCTATCTCATCTTCGGCACGGCGCTGGGCCTGAACCTGCCGTCCGGCATCCTGGGAGGTGGCTGGTGATGGACACCCTCGACCTGCTGATGCAGGGCTTCGCAGGAGCCCTGACCCCGGCGAACCTCATGTGGGTGGTCATCGGCTGCCTGCTCGGGACCGCCGTCGGCGTGCTGCCCGGCCTGGGCTCGTCGATGGCCGTGGCCCTGCTGCTGCCGATGACCTTCGCCCTGGACCCGACGGGAGCGTTCATCCTCTTCGCCGGCGTCTACTTCGGTGGTCTCTTCGGCGACTCCACGATGGCCATCCTCCTCAACACACCGGGACAGGCATCGGCCATCGCCTCGACCTTCGAGGGCCACAAGATGGCCAACTCCGGCCGCGCGCCACAGGCACTGGCCACCGCGGCGATCGGAGCATTCATCGGCGGCATGGTCTCCTCGGTGCTCGTGGTCTTCGTCTCGCCGAGCCTGGTGGAGTTCTCCGCGATGTTCGGCCCCGAGGAGTTCTTCGCGTTGGCGATGTTCGCCTTCATCGCCACCTCCTCCGTGGTCTCCGACAGCGTGCTCAAGGGCCTGGCCTCGCTGGTCCTGGGGATCGGCATCACCGTCATCGGCGTCGACTCCGTCTCCGGCGTCGAGCGATTCACCCTCGGGATGCCGCAGCTCTTCGAGGGGATCTCCCTGGTGACGGTCACCGTCGCGATCCTCGCCCTGGGCGAGGTGCTGTACATCGCCTCCCGCGTGCGCCGTGACAGGGACGACCTCAAGGTCCGCAAGGCCGGGCGGGGTTTCCTCAGCCGCGAGGAGTTCCTCGAGGCCGCACCCGCCTGGGGCCGCGGCACGGTCATCGGACTGCCCTTCGGGGTCATCCCCGCCGGCGGTGCCGAGATCCCGACCTTCATCTCCTACGACGTCGAGCGTCGGCTCGACCGCCGACGCAAGCGCCCGAAGTTCGGCACGGGCGCCATCCGCGGCCTCGCTGCACCGGAGGCGGCGGGCAACGCCACGACGGGTATGGCGATGGGCGCCCTCCTGGCGCTGGGACTGCCGATCTCGGCAACGGCGGCGATCATGCTCGCCGCCCTGCAGCAGTACGGGCTGCAGCCCGGGCCCCTCCTCTTCGAGCAGAGCGCGGACCTCGTGTGGTCGCTGCTGGCCAGCTTCTTCATCGCCATGGTGGTCCTGCTGGCCATCAACCTGCCCTTCGCCCAGCTCTGGTCGAAGCTCCTGCTGATCCCCAGCCCGTACCTCTACGGCGGGATCACCCTCTTCTGCGGTCTCGGCATCTACGCCACCGCGGCGTCCGTCTTCGACCTGGTGCTGCTGCTGATCATCGGGATTCTCGGCTTCGTGATGCGCCGCTACGACTACCCGCTGGCCCCGCTGATGATCGGCATGGTCCTCGGGCCGCTGGCGGAGACCTCGCTGCGCGACGCGCTGCTGGCATCGGTCGGCGACCCGACCACCCTGGTCACGGGCTGGATCACCCGCGGGATCTACCTGCTCCTGCTGGTCGTCGTCGGCACCTCGGCATGGAGCGCCCTGCGCAAGCGCACCAAGCGCGACGTCTGAGCGTCGGTACGACGAAGGGGGTCGCAGCCGCCACGGTGGCGGCTCGGGCG
>CAYLUX010000022.1:0-27239 GCA_964386935.1 uncultured Janibacter sp. | reverse complement strand
AGGTCCTTGGAGTAGGCGACGTGCAGCCCGGTGACCTCGCGGTTGAACTCGCCCCTGTAGGTCAGCTGCGGCGGCGCCTGCGACGTGGGGTCGCGCGGGTCCGGGAGCGAGAGGATGTCCATGAGCAGCGCAGCGTCCTCCACGGTGCGCGTCATGGGGCCGGCGTGCGCGAGCGGTCCGAAGGGGCTCGCCGGGTACATCGGGATGCGGCCGTGGGTCGGCTTGAGCGCGACGATCCCGCAGAAGGAGGCGGGGATGCGCACGCTGCCACCGCCGTCGGTGCCGACCGCGACGGGGCCCATGCCGGCCGCGACCGCGGCCGCCGCCCCGCCGGAGGAGCCGCCGGCGGTCGTGCTCGGGTCGACGGGGTTGCGTGTGATGCCCGTGAGCGGGCTGTCGGTGACCGCCTTCCACGCCAGCTCCGGTGTCGTGGTCTTGCCGACGAAGACCATCCCGTCGGCCCGCAGCCGGGCCGTCACGGGCGCGTCCTCGTCCCACGGCTGGTTCGGGTCGATGGCCTTGGAGCCGCGCAGCGTCGGCCAGCCCTTGGTGAGGAAGATGTCCTTGATCGAGATCGGCACCCCGTCGAGCAGGCCCTGGGGGTGCCCGGCACGCCACCGCTCCTCGGAGGCCCGGGCCATCGCCAGCGTCGTCTCCCGATCGACCAGGCAGAAGGCGTTGAGCCCACCGTCGACCTCGTCGATGCGAGCCAGCACCGCCTCGGCGGCCTCGACCGGCGAGAGCTCACCACCCCCGTAGGCGGCGACGAGCTCGACGGCGGTCATCTCGGTGGGGTTCATCTCTCAGCTCCCGGTGCTCGGTACGTAACCCAGTGAGGTGTCGACGACGTTGGCCAGCGGCTCCTCGTCGACCCAGCGCGCGAAGTTGTCCGCGAACAGGCGCAGCAGCTCCTCGCGCCACCCGATGAAGTCCCCCGAGTTGTGCGGGGTGATGACGACACCGGGCAGGTTCCACAACGGGTGGTCCTCCGGCAGCGGCTCGACGTCCAGGACGTCGAGCGCGGCTCCGGCGATCGACCCGTCGCGCAGGGCGGCCACGAGGTCGTCGGTGACGACGGACTCCCCGCGGCCGACGTTGATGAAGCGGGCGTGGTCCGGCATGGCGCGGAAGGCCGTCGCGTCGAACATCCCCTTCGTGTCCTCGGTCAGCGGCGCGATGCCGACCACCCAGTCGGCGCGGCCGAGCGCCTCGTGCAGGTCCGCCTGGGCGGTGACCGTCCCGAAGTCCGGGTCGTCGGTGCGGGCCCGACGCCCCGACCCGGAGACCTGCACGCCCACGGCGGTGAGCAGCCGCGCGATCGCCCGCCCGATCTGACCGGTACCGACGACGAGGGCCCTGGTGCCGGCCACCCGCTCGGACTCCCGGTGCACCCAGCGCCGGGCGCGCTGCAGCTCCCAGGAGCGCGGCATGTCCTTGGCAAAGCTCAGCACCTGCCCGACCACGTACTCGGCGATGGACTCGTTGAAGACCCCCCGTGAGTTGGTCACGACGACGTCGCTGCCGACGACCTCCGGGGAGAGGATCGCGTCCACCCCCGTGGCCGCGACGTGGATCCAGCGAAGGGAGTCCGCCGCGTGCCAGGCATCCGGTATCGCCTGCGAGAAGAAGTCGTGGGCGAAGAGCACGTCGGCACCGGGCAGCGCATCGGGCAGCTCCTCGGCCGTCGCGTAGCGCACCTCGGCCGCCTTTTCGCGCACCGGGGCCATCGCCTCTTCATCGGGGAGATCACCGTCGTGCAGCACCACGACCACGGACTGCCTGGACATGTTGACAACGTAGAAGCGCCGCTCCTAGATTGTCAACAATCTTGCAATCCTCCCTGTGAAGGTGAGGTCCCACCGTGGAGCTGACCGACGTCGAATTCGACGGCCCACTCGCGCAGCGCGGCATCGGCATCATCGCGCCCTTCGACCTCGCCCTCGAGCGGGAGCTGTGGCGCTGGGCGCCGCTGGAGGTCAGCTTCCACCTGGCGCGCACCCCCTTCGAGCCGGTAGCGGTGAGCCTGGAGCAGGCGGAGCTCGTCTCGGCCCCGAAGCACCTGCAGACCGCGACACGGGACGTGCTCGGCGTCGACCCGGAGGTCGTCGCCTACCTGTGCACCTCGGGCAGCTTCATCCACGGGGTGGAGCACGAGCGGACGCTCGTGCAGGCGATCCTCGACGCAGGGGCCCCGGACGCGGTGACGACCTCCGGCGCACTCGTCGAGGTGGTGAGCGCGCTCGACCTGTCCAAGATGTCCGTCATCACGCCGTACGACGAGACGCTGACCCGGCGCCTCGAGGGCTTCCTCGGGGAGCTCGACGTCGAGGTCCTCCACTCCGAGTACCTCGGCCTCGGCGGCGGCATCTGGCGGGTCAACTACCGCACCGTGGCCGAGCTGATCCTCGCCGCCGACGACCCCGCGGCGGAGGCGATCTTCGTCTCCTGCACCAACCTGCCGACCTACGACATCATCGCGCCGATGGAGCGCGAGCTCGGCAAGCCGGTGCTCACCGCGAACCAGCTGACCGTGTGGTCCTGCCTGCACCGGATGGGCCTGCCCATGATGGGCCCGGGCAGCTGGGTGACCCCACTGCTGGAGCGCGAGGCCGAGGCCGCGCCACGAGAGGAGCAACCATGAGCGCCGACCTGGCCACGGTCGGGATCATCTACCCCGACCACGCCGCCGAGGACGACTACCCGCTCGCCGAGAGGCTGCTCGGGGTCTCGCTGCCGGTGGTCCACATCTACGGCACGGACCTGCACGCGGTGCCCGAGCTGATGGACCTCGGCAGCCCGCAGCGCCTCGCCGAGGGGGCCCACCAGCTCGCCGGGCACGTCCCCGACGCGGTGATGTGGGCCTGCACCTCGGGCAGCTTCGTGCGCGGGGTCGACGGGGCCCGCGAGCAGATCGAGCGGCTCGCCGACGTCACCGGGGTGCCCACGTCCAGCACGAGCCCCGCCTTCGTCGCGGCGCTGCGCGCCCTCGGGGTCTCCCGGGTGTCGGTCGCGGCGAGCTATCCGGACGACATCGCCCAGCTCTTCGTGGACTACCTCGCCGCCGGCGGTGCGCGGGTGCTCGCGATGTCCAGCGCCGGCATCGACACCGCGGCGGAGGTCGGCACGCTCGCGCCCGGCCGGGTCGTGGACCTCATCACCGCAGCGGACCGGGAGGAAGCCGAGGCGGTCCTCGTCCCGGACACGGCAATGCACACCCTCGGCGTCATCCCCGAGGCCGAGGCGGCGATCGGCAAACCCGTGCTCACCGCCAACCAGGTGACGATCTGGCAGGGGCTGCAGCTCCTGGGCGGTCACGGAGGGGGCGAAGGGGGCCCCACGGGGACCGCTCCGCCCGAGGGGATGCCCCCGCCCGGGCGGACCCTCGGGGCACTCTTCGCCATCGCTGACGCCGCCGGCGGGGGCGTCGGTGATGACACCGGTGGCGCCGGCGGGAGGGCATGATGTCGGACCTCGAGGTCACCCCTGCACCACGACGCTCGACCGTCGAGCACATCGCGGCCGAGCTGCGCGCCGCCGTCATCGCGGGGACCCTGCCGCCCGGGGCGCAGCTCGGGGAGGCGGACCTGGCCCACCGTTTCGAGGTCTCGAGGGGCCCCCTTCGCGAGGCCATGCAGCGCCTGGTCTCGGAGGGCATCCTCGTGGCCATCGCCAACCGTGGGGTCTTCGTCACCGAGCTGACGATCGAGGACATGTCCGACATCTACCGCGCTCGCGCGGCGATCGAGCGCGGCGCCGCCGAGGTGCTCCTCGAAGGGCACCGCCGGCAGGCCTGGAGCGCGCTGGGGCCACCGGTGCGGGAGATGAAGGCCGCTGCCCGCGCGGGCAACGGCCCGGGGGTCTCCGATGCCGACCAGGCCTTCCACGAGGCGCTCGTCGAGTGCTCGGGCAGCCCGCGACTCATCCGCGCGATGAGCACTCTCATCGTCGAGACCCGACTCTGCCTGGGTGAGCTGCGCACGACCTACCCCGACCTGCGCACGCAGGTGCGCGAGCACGAGGACCTGCGCCGGGCCATCCGGGACGCCCCGCGCGAGCAGGTGCTGGACCACGTGCGCGCACACCTCGAGGACGCCGTCGACCGGCTCACCGCGAAGCGCGCCGGCTGACGACGCCTGAAGTCGAGGGTCGCTGACCGTCAAGAGCGCGGGTCGAGGTTCCAGCGCGCGCCCAGACGTGCACTGGAACCTCGACCCGTTGACCCTCGGACCGTTGGTCCTCAGGGGACGATGATCTCCGCCCCCGCGAGCGCCTCACGGTTGCCCTGGGCGATCCCGCGTGCGGTGGTGCGCGGCGGGATCCGGTCGCTCGTCCAGGCCTCGAGGATCACCGCGACCTTGGACTGCATCTCGTTGCGCAGCCGGCGGAAGGAGTCCTCGGGGTCGGTCCCGACCTGACCCTGCAGCAACCACCAGGCCCAGGCGGCGGCACCCGCGTTGGCGACGAAGTCCGGGACGACGGGCACGCCGCGAGCGGTCAGCTCCTCCTCGGCGGGCGCGGTCGTCGCCGTGTTCGCCGCCTCGACGATCACCCGGGCCGCGACGTCTGCGACGTTGCCCTCGTTGATCGCGTAGGAGATGGCAGCCGGCACGAGGATGTCAACCTCGCTGGCGAGGATCGCATCGCGCGGCAACACCTCGACGCCCTCGGGCACCTGCGAGCGGTCGATCTCGCCGTACTCGTCACGAGTCGCCAGGAGCGCGGGTACATCCAGACCGTCCGGGTCGCGCAGCGTCCCGCCGGCGTCCGCGAGCGCCACGACCTTCACGCCTGCCTCGTGCAGGTACCAGGCGGCGCCACCGCCCATGGTCCCGACGCCCTGGACCGCGACCGTCGTGGCCGAAGGGGGCCAGCCCAGCGCCACCGCCGTGCCGAGGACGGCCTGCGCGACGCCGTACCCGCCGATGACATCACCGAGCGGCAGCGGGAACTCGTCGTCGGTCTCGACGTGCAGCCCTGCCCGGACCCGGGCCAGCGCGCGCTCCGGGTCGGCGGACCGACCGATCGCTGCGTGGTAGGACTGCGAGAGCCCGAGCTCGGCGAAGACCTCGTCGATCTGCTCCTGGGAGACACCGAGGTCCTCCGCGGTGACCCAGTGGCGGTCGAGCCAGGGACGCATGGCCTCGCAGAAGCGGGTCAGCACACCCATGGCGCGCGGGTCCTTCGGGTCGAAGTCGATCCCGCCCTTGGCGCCGCCGACCGGCAGGCCGAAGGTCGCGGTCTTGGTGGCCATGCCGCGGGCGAGGTCGGTGACCTCCTCGACCGTGCACCCCTTGCGCATGCGGGTGCCGCCGGTGGCCAGTCCCCCGACGAGGGTCTGCACGACGAGGAAGCCGTCGGCACCCGTCACCGGGTCACGCCAGGTGACCTCGTGCGCCGGAGGTGCCTCGGTCAGGTCCACAGGGACGGCCGACACCGCCTGCAGGGCCTGCTTGTCCAACTCACCCCTGTTGTCCATCAGTGTCATGTCAACCACCTCCGTAGCCATCACGGGGCCTCGTTGCCCTCGTACTGCCAGCGTGCGGCCGGGCTCTCCTCCCCGTCCACCAACAGTTCGTGCATGTTCCTGCGAAGGTTCACTTCACGATCGCGGACGGGTCCGCATCCCGGGCTCGCGGGTTGCGGGCATTCCCCTCGGAGCCGTGCCAGTCTTGGCTCATGGAGCTGTCCCTGCGTCGCCTCCACATGCTGCGCGAGCTGCGTCGTCGCGGCACGGTCACGGCCGTCGCGGAGACGTTGCACTACAGCACCTCCGGTGTCTCCCAGCAGATCGCGCAGCTCGAGCGGGAGGTGGGCGTCAAGCTCGTCGAGCGTCACGGACGCCGGCTCCAGCTGACCGAGCTGGGCCTGCTGCTCTCCGAGCACGCCGACGAGATCCTCGAGGCCGTGGACCGGGCGACCGCCGCGCTGGACGAGGCGGAGGAGGGGCTCACGGCGAGACTCACCCTCGGGGTGTGGGCCTCCGTGGCCTCCGGTCTCGTCCCACCGGCACTGGCCGCCCTGCTGCACAGCCACCCCGGCGTCACCGTGAGCACGGTCGAGCTGGCACCGGAGGAGACCGCCGAGGCGGTGCGTGAGGGCCGGCTCGACATGTCCTTCGTCATCGACTACTCGGGCCAACCGCTGGACCACGACCCGACACTCGTGCGCGCGGTGGTGGCCGTCGAACGACTGCACGCGGCCGTGCCCACCGAGATGCTGATCCCCCCGGGCACGATCTCGCTCATCGACCTGGCCGAGCACCCGTGGATCCTCGCCGGCCGCCGTTCCCAATTCGGTCGGGCGGTGCGCACCGCGTGCCACCAGGCGGGCTACGAGCCGCGGATCGCGCACACCGTCGAGGAGCAGCCGACGGCCCTGGCGATGGCTGCGGGCGGGCTCGGCGTCACCCTCGTCTCCGACCTCGCGCTGGAGCACCTCCCCCCGGGAGTGGACATCCTCCCCCTTCGGGAGCCGGTGATGCGCACCGTCTCGATCACCCACCGCCGCAGGCCGGTTCGTCCTTCTCTGGACCTCGTCATCGACGCGGTGAGGGCGACCGCCGCGACGAAGGGGGTCGCCGCCGGGTCCCTCCCGGCCACCGACGAGCCCGATCCCGCCTGAGGGGCGGACAGCACCGAGAACTCATCGGTCGAGGACTCTTGCGCGAAGTAACTTAAGTGATTAAGTTACTTCCCATGCGGGACCTCGCCTACGAGCTGAACGACCTCGTGCTGACGCTCAACAAGAGCGCCGAGCGACGTCTGGCGCCCCTGGGCCTCACCTTCCGGCGGTTCCTCGCGCTCACGATCATCGGGGAGCACCCCGGGCTGACCGGGCGCGACCTCTCGGGTGCCATCGGCATCACCGAGGCGGCCGGCAGCGGTCTCGTGCGCAGCCTCATGGCCGACCACCTGGTGATCGACGTGGCCGCCACGGGGTCGGGCAACCGTCGCCGGTTGCAGCTGAGCGACGACGGCGAGGACCTGCTGCATCGCAGCGGCGAGGCCCTCGGCGAGTCCTTCGACGCCTTCGTCGCAGGCCTGGACATCGATCCGGGGGCGCTGGCCGAGACCGTCCACACCATCACCACGGCCCTGAAGGCCGACTCCCGATGAACGGAGAACCCTCGATGTCCCAGATCCTCGCCCTGCTGGCCGCCCTGCTCCTGGTGGTGCGCCTCGCCATCCTCATCCACCTGCACGTCTCCCAGCCACAGGTGCACCCGGTTCGGCAGGCCGTCAGCGACTACGCGCTCAGCGGCGGGCGCCGCTGGTTCAGCGCCATGGGGATCGTGGGCGCCCTGGTCTGGGTATGCCTTGCCGCGGCGGTGAGTACCGGGCTGCCGGACTGGTCGGACCGCACCTCCGTCGTCACCCAGCTCCTCGTCCTGACCGCCTCCGTGCTCGCGGCCGCCGCGCTGCCGACCGATGCCGAGGGCTCGCCGCGAACGCTCACCGGCCTGCTGCACTACGTCGCGGCGATCGTCCAGTTCGCGATCCTCTACGGCCTCACCGGCAACTTCGTGCGGCTCGCCAAGACGGACCCGGGACTGGCCCCCTTCGCCTCGGTGCTGGACCCGCTGCGCACGGTCGTCCTCGCATCGCTCATCGCCCTCGTCGTGGCCCTGCTGCCGAAGGTCCGCCACCTCTTCGGGATCCCGGAGCGGGTCTTCCTCGTCTCGACGCTCGTCTTCTACCTGCTCGTCGCCGTCGGTCTCGCGAGCTGACCGGAGGCGAGCAGGACCACGCCGGCGACGGCCTGCCACACGAGTGGGGCGTAGACGGTCATCCGCTCGGTGATGCCGAAGAGCGGCGGGACGAGGAACATGCCGACGATCCCGATGAGGGCGAGCGCAGCCAGGCCGGCGGCGAGGAGTGCCAGGCCCCGGCGGGCCCGCCACAGGTTGATCGACACGGCGATCACCAACAGCGCCCCTCCGTAGAAGGTCGCCACGGCACCCAGCCCGTGCAGGGCGCCGCGGAGCGGGACCATGCCGGTGGGGAAGCACCCCACCACCACGAGGCCGAGACCGTTGACGAGCGCGAGGGTGACCACTGTGCGCCGACCCCGCCGCGGGGCGAAGGGGGCGAGCAGCACCGCGGCGACCGCGAGCCGCACCCCTGTGCCGATGAAGGTGGCGTTCATCAGTGCGTGCCGGCTCGAGAAGGCCGTGTCCGGCCGCCAGCCCTGCACCTCCGGGACACCGAAGAGGCTGATGGCGTCGGCGGTCCAGGCGTAGGGACGTCCCTGCCACCCGGCAGCCGCGAGCGCCTCACCGACGAAGTACAGCGCCGCCAGCGCGAGGAGCCCTGCGCCCCAGCGGTATCGACCCCTACTGGGCCGGTCCGGGGCGGTCTCGGTCGACGGTGCGGTCACGCGGGCAGGTGCCCGTCCAGCCACTCGATGATGTCCGAGACGATGTCGTCCCGACCCACCTCGTTGAGGATCTCGTGACGCCCACCCGGGTAGAGGGTGACCGAGACGTCCCGCACCCCGGCGGCGGAGAGCTCGTCACCCACCTGGCGCACCCCCTTGCCGTGGTCGCCGACCGGGTCCGCCTCACCGGAGACGAGCAGGATCGGCAGGTCGACGGGCGTGCTGGCGGGGAGCCGGGACAGGCCGTTGACGCCGCTGAGCAGATCGGCGTAGAAGCCGGCCGTCATGACCTCGCCGCAGCGAGGGTCGGCGACGTACAGGGCGACCTCCTCGGGGTCGCGACTCAGCCAGTCGAAGTCGGTGTCGGTGGGCTTGAACTGCCGGTTGTAGCCACCGAAGACGAGCGTGTCCATCAACGGCGAGCGCGCGCGGCGCCCCCGAAGTCGCGACTCGACCTTCGCGACGAGCTCGCCGGCGCGGCCCAGCAGCCCCTGGTCACCGCTGGTCCCGGAGAAGACCGCCCCGGCGAGCTCCTCGCCGTGACGGGTGACGAAGTAGCGTCCGAGAATCGAGCCCATCGAGTGACCGAAGAAGAGGATCGGCAGGCCGGGGTGGGCCTCCTTGATCGCCTCGGTGATCGCGTACATGTCCTCGACGGCGGTGTCCCAGCCGTGCTCGTCGGCGAAGTACCCCGCCTCCCCCGGCAGGGTCGAGGTCTCGCCGTGCCCGCGGTGGTCGTGCATCCACACCGCGTACCCGGCGTCGGTGAGCGCCCGGGCGAAGCGCCCGTACCGGCCGGAGTGCTCGGACATCCCGTGGGCAGCCTGCACGACCCCCTTCGGCTCACCGTCGGGAAGCCAGGTCCGCACGAACAGTGGAACCGAGTCCTGCAGGGAGGCAATGGTCGTCGTGTCGCTGCGCATGCCGGGAGGCTACCGGCATGCACTGACAGGGATCTCCCAGACGTGGGTGCGAACATCTTCAAGTACTTTGCCCCGCCCCCCGAGACCCGAGGGACCCATGAGCAAGAAGTCCGCGAAGAAACTCTCCGCCCGCGAGGCCCGTCTGGCGGAGGCCCGCGAAAGGCAGCGCGCCACCGAACGCCGCCGAGCCCTGCTGCTGACGATCGCCACCGGCCTCGTCGTCGCCATCATCGTCGCAGCGGTCGCCTGGGCGATCGTCGGCGAGAAGGACGAGCGCCAGGCCGGCGCCGACCTCACCGGAGTGCAGGAGTTCGACTACGACGGGCAGCAGCACGTGGAGGGCAGGGTCGACTACGAGGAGTCCCCGCCCGTCGGCGGCGAGCACAACCCCGCGTGGCTGAACTGCGGCGTCTACGACGAGCCGGTCCCGGACGAGCACGCCGTGCACTCCCTGGAGCACGGCACCGTGTGGATCACCTACGACCCCGACCTGCCGGACGGCGAGGTGGCGAAGCTGGAGGACCTCACCCCTGACACCTTCGGCCTGCTCTCCCCGTACAAGGGGGACATGCCGGGCAAGATCGTCCTCTCGGCGTGGAACCACCAGCTGAGCGTCGACTCGGCCGATGACCCGCGGATCGAGGGCTTCATCCGGGAGTACCGCCAGGGTCCGCAGACCCCCGAGCCGGGTGCCGCATGCACCGGGGGTGTCGACCCGTCGGAGAGCCTGGTCGGGTGAGCACCCGCGTCCTGAAGCCGCTGCTGGCCCTGCTGGTCGCCCTCGCCGTCGGGCTCGTCGGCGGGATCCTGCTGGACCGCTCCGGCGAGGAGGCGCAGGCACCCTCGGACGACAGCGTGGCGGCGGGTTTTGCGCGGGACATGCAGACCCACCACGACCAGGCGGTGGAGATGTCCTGGATCGTGCACAGCCGCACGAAGGACCCGGACGTGCGCTCCCTCGCCTACGACATCGCCCGCACCCAGGAGAGTCAGTCCGGTCAGATGGCCGGCTGGCTGCAGGTGTGGGGGCTGCCGCCGACCGGCCCCGGTGAGCAGATGGAGTGGATGCGGCTGACCGGGCACCAGCACGACGGCGGGGAGATGCTCGAGTCGGACGGGCGCATGAAGGGCATGGCCTCCGAGGAGGAGCTGGAGCAGCTGCGGTCCCTCCGCGGCAAGAAGGCCGAGGTCCTCTACCTGCAGCTGATGATCGACCACCACGAAGGGGGCGTGCCGATGGCAAGGGCGGTGCTGGACTGCGGGGTCGAGCCCGTGGAGGACCTCGCCGACGCCATCATCACCAGCCAGCGCGCCGAGGTCGACACGATGACGCAGATGCTGGAGGAGCGCGGCGCACAGCCGCTTCCGGACTCGGCCTGACGTCGACGAAGATGGGACCCATGGCCTTCGGCATCGAGACCATCCGGGCAGCGGCGGAACGGATCCACGGGCGGGTCCGACGGACACCGCTCCTGTCCTCCCCGATGCTCGACGAGGCCACGGGCGCAACGGTGCTCGTCAAGGCCGAGCCACTCCAGCTGACCGGCTCCTTCAAGATCCGGGGCGCGCTGAACTTCCTCCTTTCCCTCACCGAGGAGGAGCGAAGGGCGGGGGTCCTCGCCTTCTCGACCGGCAACCACGGTCAGGCGGTGGCGGCGTCGGCGTGGATGACCGGCTCACGGGCGACGATCGTGATGCCGCAGGACGCGCCGCAGATCAAGGTCGACGGCGTGCGGTGGTGGGGTGGGGAGGTCGTCTTCTACGACCCGGCCACACAGGACCGGGAGGTCGTCGGTCGCGACCTCGTCGCCGAGCGCGGCCTGACGCTGGTGCACCCCTACGACGACGTCCGCACGATGTCCGGGCAGGGCACCGCCGGCTTCGAGATCCTCGACCAGCTGCGCGAAGGGGGCCGCGCCCCGGATGCGATCGTCCTCCCCTGCAGCGGTGGTGGGCTCGCCTCGGGGGTCATCGAGGCGGTGCGCTCGGAGGTGGACGTCGCCCCCTTCGTCGTGGAGCGGGAGGGTTACCCGAAGATGGCCCGCTCGCTGGCACACGGCCGCGTGGAGAAGGTGCCCGCCGTGCCGGCCTTCCTCGACGCGATCGGCTCGCCGACGGTCGGCGAGCACACCCTCGCCGCGCTCTCCCGGCACCCCGTGACCGCCCTCGAGGTGAGCGACGACCAGGCGCGGGTGGCGATGCGCGAGGCCTTCCGCACCCTCAAGCTCGTGCTCGAGCCGGGCGGCTCCGCGGCACTGGCGGCCGTGCTGGCGCGCCGGGACCGGTTCGCCGGGAAGACCGTGGTCGTCCTCGCCAGCGGCGGCAATGTCGACGCCGACGTGTACGCCGAGGTGCTCAGCGGCTGAGCGGGAGGAGAACGACTTCGGCGCTGTGGCCCACCGCGCCCAGCTTGCCGTCGCACGTGTACAGAGGCGCGTCGAGCGCCTCGGCCAGACTGATGTAGGCGGCGTCGTAACTCGTGAACTGGTGACGCAACTGCCACACCCGCTCCGCGAGCGGCTCGGTGTCGTGGCGCAGCAGACCCATGGAGAAGTAGTCGGCTCGCGCGCCGTCGGCCAGCGCGGAGGTGACCTTGTGACCGAGGAGCAGGCCCCGCAGCACCGACAGCACTTCGATGTCGAGGAGATGCGGGACCGCGACGTCCCCCTCCAGCCCATCCAGGAGGGCGTGGTCGGGTGAACGACCCACCAGAGCCTCGACCATCGCGGACGCGTCGACGACGATCATCGGCGGCCCTCGTGCAGGACGCGCAGGATGTCGTCACTGCTCGCCCCCTGCTCCCGATCCCGTTGACGCAGGCGCGCGACGATCTCGGCATTCGTCGGACGCTCTGCAAGGCGGGTCAGCTCGGACGCCAGGTAGGCGGACAGGGACCGCCCCTCAGCCGCTGCCCGCTCCTTGAGGGTGTTCGCAACGTCATCGGGGACATCCCTGATGTACACGGTGGTCATACTCAAATGCTAGCAGTCTGCAAGCAGGCTGTATGGGCGTCCATTCCTCCTGTGGAGTACCGACCACGGTTGTCGGCGCGCGCGGATACGGTCGGGGCGTGGCACTTCACCTCCACCGCGCGCAGCGGACCGACCTGCTCGCCGACGAGCTCGGCGAGCTGCTGGCGACCCCGCTGCCGGACCCCTTCGCCCGGGAGGTCGTCGTCGTGCCCGAGCAGGGCATCGAGCGGTGGTTGGCGCAGCGACTCTCCCACCGACTGGGCGCGAACGACGGACGGGGCGACGGGGTGTGCGCCGGGGTGGAGTTCCTCCGTCCCCGTTCACTCATCACGATGCTCACCGGCGGCGACGAGGACGACCCTTGGTTGCCCCAGCACCTCGTCTGGCCCCTGCTGGAGGTCATCGACGCCTCGCTCGGCGAGCCATGGTGCAGAGACCTCACCCGGCACCTCGGCGCCGACGGCGAGGCGGACGCCGAAGTGGCTGAGGTCCGGGCCGGGCGACGGTACTCGGTCGCGCTGCGGCTCGCCGGGCTCTTCCACCGGTACGCGACCAGCCGCCCCCAGCTGCTGCGCGACTGGCGCGAGGGCCGGGACACCGACGGGCTGGTCGGCGCCGCGCTCGATGCCGACCTGGCCTGGCAGCCGGAGCTGTGGCGCCGGCTGCTCGCGGCCGTCGACGCCCCGCCTCCCGACGTGCGTCACGAGGAGACCGTGGCCCGGCTGCGCGCGGGCGAAGGGGGTGGCCTGCCGCTGCCGGACCGGCTCTCCCTCTTCGGGCACACCCGGCTCGGCGTGACGGAGGTCGAGCTGCTCGACGCCCTCGCCACCTCGCGCGAGGTGCACCTGTGGCTGCCGCAGCCGTCGGAGGCGCTGTGGCAGGAGCTGCAGCGCGCGGAGGCGAGCAGTGCCGTCCCCCGGGACGAGGACGACTCGAGCCGCCTCGCCCGGCACCCGCTGCTCGCCTCGCTCGGTCGGGACTCCCGGGAGCTGGTGCGGGTGTTGGGGAGTGCTGCGGACGACCTCGCACCGCACACGCGGGACGTGGGACCCGAGGGACCGGGCACGGAGCCGAGGACGGTGCTCGGGTGGCTGCAGGCGGACATCGCCGCCAACCGTGACCAGTCCGGCGAGCCGCCGCGCGAGGTCGCCGCGGACGACGGGTCGGTGCAGGTGCACGCCTGCCACGGCCCCACCCGGCAGGTCGAGGTGCTGCGCGAGGTCCTCGTCGGCCTCCTCGAGGACGACCCGACGCTGGAGCCGCGGGACGTGCTCGTCATGTGCCCCGACGTGGAGACCTATGCCCCGCTCATCGGAGCAGCCTTCGGCCTGGGCGAGCACGGCACCGACGCCGAAGGGGTCGACACCCACCCGGCACACCGACTGCGGGTCCGTCTCGCGGACCGCTCCCTTCGCTCCACCAACCCGCTGCTCGACGTCGCCGCGCGCCTCGTCGGCCTCGCCGGCGGACGGCTCACCGCCAGCGAGGTCCTCGACCTCGCCGCGGCACCGCCGGTGCGCCGCCGCTTCGGTCTGGACGACGACGACCTGGCCACGATCACCCGCTGGGTCACCGATGCCGGCATCCGGTGGGGCCTCGATGCCGAGCACCGGGCCCCCTTCGCCATGGAGCGGGAGGACCAGGGGACGTGGCGATTCGGACTGGACCGGCTGCTGCTCGGCGTGACCATGTCCGAGGACGGACCGCTGCACGTGGCGGCCGTGATGCCGGTCGACGACGTCGGCAGTGGGGCGGTCGACCTCGTCGGGCGGCTCAGCGAGCTCATCGACCGCACCGGGACCGGCCTGGACGACATGCAGACGGCGCGCACCGCCGGCGAGTGGATGACCGTCCTCACCGAGGCGGTCCTCGCCCTGACCCACGTGCCGCCGAGCGAGCAGTGGCAGGTCGGGGACTTGCAGCGCACCCTCTCCCGCGCCGCTCGGCACGCCACCGAGGACGTGCCGGTGAGGCTGTCCGACGTGCGTGCCCTGCTCGAGGACCAGCTCGCGGGTCGGCCGAGTCGGGCCAGCTTCCGCACCGGCGGTCTCACGGTCTGCACGATGACCCCGATGCGCTCGGTCCCCCACCGCGTCGTGTGCCTGCTGGGCATGGACGACGACACCTTCCCCCGGCAGCAGACCGTCGACGGCGACGACGTGCTCGCGCGACGCCCGGTGACCGGCGAGCGCGACGCGCGCAGCGAGGACCGCCAGCTCCTGCTCGACGCCGTGCTGGCCGCCCGGGAGCGGCTCGTCGTCTGCTACACCGGCGCCGACGAGCACAGCGGGGAGCGGCGCCCGCCGGCCGTCCCGCTGAGCGAGCTCCTGGACGCCGCCCGGGATACGAGCACTGCCCCGGTCGACGTGGTCCACCACCCGCTGCAGCCCTTCGACCCGCGCAACTTCGCCCACGAGAGGCCCTTCAGCTTCGACACGGCAGCCCTCGACGGCGCGCGGTCCGGCGCCGACCCGGAGCCCGCCGACTCCCGGCTGCTCCGCGCACCGCTGCCGGCATCCGTGGTCGAGGACGTCTCCCTGGCGGACCTCATCGGGTACTTCCAGCACCCGGGCCGCAGCTTCCTGCGCGACCGGCTGCAGGTCGGTGTCTCCCGCGAGGCGGACGAGGTGAGCGACCGGCTGCCCATCGATCTGGACGGCCTCGAGAAGTGGTCCGTCGGCGACCGCTCCCTGGCGGCCCGTCTCGCCGGCCGCCCCGCCGACGACGTCTACACCGCCGCGCTGCTGCGTGGTGACCTGCCGCCCGGCGGCCTGGGCAACCGGGCGCTGACGCCGATCGCGGAGCAGGTCGAGGAGCTCGTCACGTACGTCGCGAAGGCTCCCGGAGGGCCGTCCCGCTCGGTCGACATCGACGTGTCCCTGCCGGGTGGCCGCCGCCTGACCGGGACCGTGGACGGCCTGAAGGGCTCGCACGTCGTCGACGTCACCTTCAGCCGGCTCGGCGCCAAGCAGCACATCGCCTCGTGGCTGCGCCTGCTCGCGCTCTCCGCGACCGAGGAGGCCGAGTGGATCGCCTCGACCCTCGGCAAGGGATTCGGGCGGGGCCAGGCGGTCGCGCGCACCACCCGTGGCCCCGTGCCCCTCGCCGCCGCCCGCTCCCACCTGAGCGAGCTCATCGACGTCCACGCCATCGGGCTGAGCGCCCCGCTCCCCCTGCCCGTCAAGACCGCCTACGCCTGGGCCGAGACCGTCCACCGCAACCCGACCCGCACCCACACCGCCGCGACGAAGGCCCGCAGGGACTGGGAGCCCTTCCGGACCAAGGCGGGCGCGATCATCCCCGGCGAGCGGGACGACGGGTGGTGGCGCCGCGTCCACGGGGCGGACGCCCCCTTCGAGCTGTTGCTGACCGACGCGGCCGGCCCCGGCACCGACCTGCCCTCCCTCGCACCGCGGGTGTGGGGCCCCGCCTTCGACAACGTGGTGGCCACGGCATGAACGAGCTGACCCCCTTCGACGTCACCGCGGACCTGCCGGCGCCCGGCGAGACGGTGCTGCTCGAGGCCAGCGCCGGGACCGGCAAGACGTGGACCATCGGTGCGCTCGTGGCCCGCCACGTGGCCGAGGGCACGCCGTTGGAGGAGATGCTCGTCATCACCTTCGGGCGCGCGGCCAGCCGGGAGATGCGCGAGCGCGTCCGTGAGCACCTGCAGATGGTCCACCGAGGTCTCACCGAACCGGACACGTCGACCGCCGACCCCGTCGTGGCGCTGCTGCGCGAAGGGAGCCCCACCGAGGTCGCCGACCGCGCCCGACGCCTGCACTCGGCACTGACCCACTTCGACGCGGCGACGATCGCGACGACCCACCAGTTCTGCCAGCTGGTGCTGCGCAGCCTCGGCGTCGCCGGCGACTCCCACCCGCGGGCCCGGCTCGTGGAGGACCTCTCCGACCTGCGCGAGGAGGTCGTCGACGACCTGTACATCCGCGGCTTCGGTGGTGGCGGCGATCCCGCCTTCATGCGCGAGGAGGCGGGCACCATCGCCCGCGCGGTCACCGAGAACCCCCACGCCGCCCTCGACCCGGAGCACCTCGACGGCAGCTCCGACGACGCCCGGCGGCTGGGCTTCGCCAAGCTGGTGCGCAAAGAGATGGAGCGACGCAAACAACGCCTCGGTCTGCTCAGCTACGACGACCTGCTCTCCCACCTCGCCGACGCTCTGGCGGAGGAGGGTTCGCCCGCCCGGCGACGGATGCGGCAGTGGTGGAGCGTCGTGCTCGTCGACGAGTTCCAGGACACCGACCCGGTGCAGTGGCAGGTGCTCGACCGGGCCTTCTCCGGGCACAGCTCGCTCGTGCTCATCGGCGACCCGAAGCAGGCGATCTACGGCTTCCGCGGCGGTGACGTCGACACCTACCTCACCGCCTCGGCGACGGCGACGACCCGCCACACACTCGGGGTCAACCACCGCTCGGACGAGCCGCTCGTGCGCGCCCTCACCACGCTCATGCGCGGCGCCGAGCTCGGCGACCCGGACATCAGGGTGCACCCGGTGAGCGCGGCCCGAGAGGGCTCCCGCCTCGGGGTGGCCGACGGGCGCACGCCCCCGGACGGGCTGCTCGACCCGCTGCGCATGCGGGTCGTCCCCCGCGACCTCGTCAGCGACCCGGGCGACCACACCATCTCGATCATCGGCATCCGTCCGATCGTCGCCCGTGACTGCGCCGCCGAGGTCACCCGGCTGCTCGCCGGCGGGACGACCTTCGACGGACGGCCCCTCCGGGCGGGGGACGTCGCGGTGCTCGCGCACACCCGGTACCAGCTGGACCAGATCCACGCCGCCCTCGCCGAGGTCGGCCTGCGCTCGATCGTCGTCTCGAGCGACAGCATCTACGAGTCGCCGGCCGCCGCCGCGTGGCTGACCCTCCTCGAGGCCATGGAGCTGAGCCACCGGCCGGAGCGGGTGCGGGCAGCGGCGCTGACCCCCTTCGTGGGGGCGAGCGCGGAGGAGCTGGACCGGCTCGGCGACGAGCTCACCGACGACATCGCGCGGCGGATGCGCACCTGGGCCGGCCTGCTCGAGCGGCGGGGCGTGGCAGCGGTGCTCGCCGCGGCCTCGGCCGACGGGCTCGACGCCCGCGTCCTCGAGCACACCTCGGGGGAAAGGCTGCTGACGGACCTGCGGCACGTCGCCGAGAACCTGCACCAGCGGGTGGTCGGCGAAGGGGACGGGCTGACCTCCCTCACGACGTGGCTGCGGGAGCGGATGGCCGCCGCGCACAAGGAGGAGCGCGCCCGCCGTCTCGACAGCGACGCCGATGCGGTGCACCTGGCGACGATCCACTCGAGCAAGGGGCTCCAGTACCCGATCGTCATGCTGCCCTTCGTCGCCGACCGCAACCGCAAGAGCAGGCCGGGGGTGCTGCACTTCCACAGCGACGACCGCACCCGGTGCCTCGACATCGGGGTGACGGGCGATCCCGGGCGACGTGACCGGGTGGACCGGCACCTCGCCGAGGAGGACGGCGAGTCGCTGCGCCTCCTCTACGTCGCGATGACCCGCGCGCAGAGCCAGGTGGTCACGTGGTGGTTCCCCTCGGACCGCAACACACCCTCCTCCCCCTTGCACCGGATGGTCCTCGGTCGCCGCGCGGACCAGGCGGCGGTGCCCACCCACCACCCGGTCCCCGGGGAGCAGGCCGTCGAGGAGCACCTGCTCGAGTGGGAGCGACGAGGCGCCCTGCGCGTCGAGCACGTCGACGCGCCGCACCCGGCGCCGGCACACGTGCACGCGGTGGGCTCCGCACTGGCGGCGCGCACCTTCACGCGCACGGTCGACGACGGGTGGCGCCGTACCTCCTACACCGCACTGACCCGGCCGATGGACGAGGCACCGACGAGGAGCGAGGACCTCGTCGCCAGCGAGCCGGAGGTCACCACCCGGGAGGACGACGAGGGCGACCTCCCCCTCGTCCCCGCCCAGGACGCCACCTCCCGTGGGACCACCGCTGACGGTGTCGCGCACGTGCCCTCCCCGATGGCCGCCCTGCCGGTCGGTGCAGGCTTCGGCTCCCTCGTGCACGCGGTGCTCGAGGAGGCCGACCCGCAGGCCGCCGACCTCTTGGCGACGCTGCGCGCGCACATCGAGGAGCAGGTCGTGCGCTGGCCGGTCCCCGACCTGGATCGCGACGGCCTGGCCGCAGCACTCGTCGAGGTGATGACCACCCCGCTCGGCCCCCTGGCCCCGGGGGCGACGTTGCGCGACATCGGTGTGCGCGACCGGCTGTGCGAGATGGAGTTCGAGCTGCCGCTCGGCGGGGGCGAGTCCGGTCGGCCACGCTCCGACGAGGTCGTGCTCGGGGATCTCGCCGCGCTCCTGCGCGAGCACCTGCCGGAGGATGACCCGGTGCGCCCCTTCGCCGACGTCCTGGACGATCCGGCTCTCGGCGACCAGCCGCTGCGCGGCTACCTCACCGGGTCGGTCGACATCGTGCTGCGGATCGGCGGTCGCCACCTCGTCGTGGACTACAAGACGAACTGGCTCGGTGAGCCCGACGTACCGCTCACCACCGGGCACTACGACCACACCGCGCTCCGTGAGGCGATGAACCACTCCTCCTACCCGCTCCAGGCGATCCTCTACGCGGTCGTGCTGCACCGATTCCTCCGGTGGCGCCAGCCGGACTACGACCCGCGGGTCCACTTCGGCGGGGTCCTCTATCTCTACCTGCGTGGCATGGCCGGCCCGGAGACGCCATGGGTCGACGGCAATCCGACAGGAGTCTTCTCCTGGCAGCCCCCGATCGCACTGATCGAGGCGGTCTCGGACCTCCTCGACGGGTGCGGGGCCACCACGAACGGCACTGCGGCGAAGGGGGATCCGGCGTGAGCGACACGACCCGCGCGATGAACACGACCCTCGTGGCCGACACGACCGCCGCGGGCGGCTTCGAGACCGACGACACCCGTGACCGTCGGTACGCCCTGTCGGCGACCGGCGTGCTGGGCGAGCTGAACTCGGCCGGCCTCGTCGAGGCCGCGGACGTACACGTCGCCGGACGCCTGACCGACCTGACCGGAGAGAGCGACGACCTCGTGGCCGCGACCCTCGCGGTCCTCGTGCGGGCCGTCCGGGAGGGCTCGACGAGCCTTGCCCCGGAACACGCACGCGAGGTGATCACGCCGGTGGTCGAGGACCTGCCCGACGACGACACCTGGCTCGGCCGTGTCACGGCCAGTGCGCTCCACGAGCACGGGGTGGTCCGGGTCGAGCACGGGCTGGTCTACCTCGACCGCTACCACCGGGAGGAGCGACAGGTCGCCGAGGACCTTGCCCGCCGCGAGGCCACCGACCCGCCACCCGTCGACGACGCGATGCTGTCGGCGGGCTTGGACCGGGTCTTCGTGGGCGAGACCTGGGGTGAGCAGCGGGTCGCGGTGCGGACGGCCGCCCGGCGGCTGACGACCGTGCTCGCGGGAGGACCGGGTACGGGCAAGACCTCGACCGTCGCGGGGCTGCTGACCCTGCTGCTCGAGCAGGCCGAGAGCTCGGGGCGCCGGCCCCGGATCGCGCTGGCGGCCCCGACGGGCAAGGCCGCGGCCCGGCTGCGCGAGTCGGTGCTCTCCTCGCTCGCCCACCTGCCGGACCAGGATCGCGACCGCCTCGGCACCGACATCGAGGCGGTCACCATCCACCGCCTGCTCGGCTGGCGACCGGACCGCAGCAACCGCTTCCGACGCGATCGCAGCAACCCGCTGCCGCACGACATCGTCGTCGTCGACGAGGCCTCGATGCTCTCGCTCACCCTCACCGCGCGACTCCTCGAGGCGCTCCGTCCCTCCGCGCGGCTGTTGCTCGTCGGCGACCCCGACCAGCTGGCCTCGGTCGAGGCCGGCGCCGTCCTCGCCGATCTCGTGGCCGGGTACGGCGACGGGGAGGACAGTCCCGTGGTGCGGCTGAGCACCTCGCACCGCTTCGGCGAGGAGATCGGGGCACTGGCCGAGGCGGTCCGGGTCGGTGACGCGGACCGGGTGATGGAGCTCCTCGACGGCAGCGACGCGGTCGGACCGGTGCGGCACCTGCCGCTCGATGACGTGCTCGCGGTCGACGAAGCGTTGCGCGGGCCGCTGCTGGTGCACGCCCGACGGCTGCACGACCTCGCCGTCTCCCGGCAGTGGGGCCCGGCCCTGGAAGAGCTCGGGAGCCACCGGCTGCTCTGCGCGCACCGGGACGGCCCGTGGGGAGTGCGTCCGTGGAACGACCGCGTCGAGCGCTGGCTCGGCGAGGCGATCGGCCACCACGGCCGTCACCTCTCGGGTCGGCCGCTGCTCGTCACCGCCAACGACCGGGGCCTGGGGCTCTTCAACGGAGACACCGGCGTGATGACCCAGCGCTGGGACGGCCGACCGGTTGCGGTCTTCGGGGATCCGAATGCACCTGTGGAGCACGCTGCTTCGTCGCTGGCAGAGGTGGAGACCGCCTACGCGATGACGATCCACAAGAGTCAGGGCAGCCAGGCCCGCGCGGTCACGGTGCTGCTGCCGGAACCGGACTCGCGGCTGCTCACCCGCGAGCTGCTCTACACCGCGATCACACGCGCCCGGGAGTCGGTGACCCTCGTCGGCTCCGAGGAGGCGGTCCGGGCCGCGGTCGCCCGCCGCACCCAGCGCGCGACGGGACTGCGCCACCGCCTCTGACACTCCAGCGCGGGTTCGGCGACCTGCTCAGTCCTCCGCCGGTTCGGCGTGCAGCACCTTGAAGTCCTCGAGCACGACCGGCATGTCCGGCGCGAAGCCGTGGTCGTGGCTCGCGTGCTCGGTGAAGAAGCGTTCGTGCACCTCGCGCCAGTACTCCAGCGACCGATCGCCCTCGCCCTCCGCGGCGGCGTGGGCTGCATCGACCTGGTCGAAGGGGACGACCCGCACCCGGGTGGTCACGAGCAGCGCTCGGGGAGTCCCGGCACCGTCGACCACGATCCCGAGGGTGCCCTCCTCGGGCAGGTCCTCCTCCTCGGCCTCGTAGTCCCACCGGGCCGACGACGTCGCCGTCTTGGTCCCGGCGAGGACGAGGTCGAGCAACTCGTCGGCGTGCTCGGTGGTCGCCCCGAAGCTCCACGCCGGTGGCCGGAGCACCGCCAGCGGGTTGACCCCCATGTACGAGGTCACCCCGGCGAGATTCGCGTGCTGCTGGGCGCGCTCCCAGAAGGCATCGATGTCGTCCATGACCCCATCCTGCCCGCTCGACTCCTCCCCCGGGCCCGCCACGCGTCCGGACCTGCCCTGCCGGCCAGTCCGGGCATGCCGGTGACCCGACCGGTCACGGCCGGGTCCGGGGCGGGACAGCTACAGGTGCCAGGTCACCCCGGTGTCGCTGACCGTCGCGCTCGCCCCGAGCTGGTGGACCCTCGTGTGGTGCCGCTCGCAGAGCAGAGCGCCGTTCGAGACGTCGGTGGCTCCCTCGTGGCACCACCAGTCGACGTGGTGCACATCGGTCCACTGCGGGGGCATCGTGCAGTCGGGGAAGGTGCACCCCTGGTCCCGCAGCCAGATGGCCCAGCGTTGCCCGGGGGTGAAGAAGCGCACCTTCCTCCCCATCTCGAGCACCTCGCCCTTCGACCCGAGGACGGCCGGGATGATGCCCGCGTCGCAGGCCATCCGTCGGACCACCGACGGAGCCAGCACCTGACCGGTGAAGGTCACGCCGGCCGCATTCGTCTGCTCGCGCAGGTCGTCGAGGTCCATCGTGACGATGACCTGTGCCTTCTCGTTCGTGCTGGCCTCACCCGGGGAGGAGACCCCGCGCCGGATGATCTCGACGAGGGCATCCGCACGCCGCTGCGTCGCCGGCCTCGGGTCGCGCTCCCCGTTCGGTCCGGTGACCGGTCCCGAGAGGGCCGCCAGCGCTGCGTCGAGGACCGCGGCTCCCTCCTCGTCCAGCAGCACCCGGTAGCGGGTCATCCCCGCGGGACCCTCGGACCTGGTGAGCGACCGGGCCGCCTTCGCCCGACGGTCCTCGTCCTCCTGCTCCTTCTCCGGCCGCAGCAGGCGTCCCGCCCGGGAGATGGCCGTGGCCAGCTGCCGTTCGGTGAGGCCGCCGATCCGCTCCCGGGTCTGCCCCTCCGGGCCGGTACGGCGCACCTCGTCGCTCGCGCCGTCGGTCAGGGTCTCGAGGACCTCGGCCAGGTCCGCCTCGACGGCGACGGGAGCGACCTGGTCGTGGAAGCGAGCCAGCTGGTCCGCCTTGCCCAGGGGCAGCTCGCCCGACTCGAAGGCTGCCACCACCCCGGCCACCGCCTCGCTCGCGACGTGCGCCGACCGTCCCGCCATCGGGGTGCCGGTCCTGGCCATCCGCACGACCTGGGAGGTGTGTCGCCCACTCGGGTCTGGGCACCGCTGCCCCTCCGCCCGCGTCACCCAGTCACGCTCGGTCCACGCGCTCTCCCCCGGCAGGCCCCGCCCCAGCCCCTCGCGCACCAGAGCCACCTCGGCGACGTCGAGCAGCTGGCGCACCCGCGCCACGTCCGCGAGCGCCTCGGTGACCTCGTCGTCGCCCAACCGCCAGAGCTGGTCCCGGCCACCGGCCGACAACAGCAGCGAGCGCAGTGCCTCGCGCACCCCGGTGGCCGTCCCGGGTAGCTCGCGGCGCTGGATCGTCATCGACATGTATCGATCATATGTTCGACCACCGACAGCCGTCAGGCGTTGACGCCGATCTGTGGACGACCGCCCCCGAAGGGAGGGGGCCCCACGCGTCAGCGCAGCACGGCCCGCTGGTACGAGCGGATCGAGACCGGCACCGCCACCAGCAGGATGAGCAGGATCCAGCCGAGGGTGTAGATCTCCGCGTGCTCCAGCGCCCACGTGTACTCGGCCGCCTGGCGTGCCGCCTGACCGCTCGTGCCCTGGGCGGCGAGCGCATCGAGGTTCCCGAAGTTGTCCCTCACCGCATGGGTCAGCGTGGAGATGGGGTTCCACCCGGCAAAGGTCTTCAGCGCCGAGGGCAGCTGCTCGGCCGGCACGAAGGTGTTCGCGATGAAGGTGAGCGGGAAGATGATGATGAAGGAGGCGTTGCCGACGACCTCCGGGGTGCGCACCTTGAGGCCGACCCAGGCCATGATCCAGCTGATCGCGTAGGAGAAGAGGAGCAGCAGTCCCGCCGCGACCAACGCGTCGAGCAGTCCGTCGCGGATGCGCCATCCGATGAGCAGCCCCGTCAGGCCCATGACGAGCAGCGAGATGACGTTGTTGACCACGTCGGAGAGCGTCCTGCCGATGAGCACCGCACCGGGATGCATCGGCAAGGTACGAAACCGGTCGATGACCCCCTTCTGCATGTCCTCGGCCATCCCGAAGCCGGTGAAGGTGCCGCCGAAGACCACGGTCTGCGCGAAGATCCCCGCCATGAGGAACTCGCGGTAGCCCTGGGAGTTGCCCTGGGTGAGGGCGCCGAAGACGTAGCCGAAGAGCAGCACGAACATGATCGGCTGCAGCGTGGTGAAGACGAGCAGGTCCGGCACCCTGCGCAGCTTGATGACGTTGCGCCGGACGATGGTCCAGGAGTCGGTCAGGACGTGGTTCATGCGCTCTCCTCCGTGCTCTCGTCCTCGTCCTCGGCCTTGTGCCCGGTGAGGGTCAGGAAGGCGTCGTCGAGCGTGGGACGCCGGATGCCGATGTCCTGGGCGGTGATCTCGGCCCGGCCGAGGCGCGAGACCGCCTCGATGAGCGCGCTCGTGCCGGAGTCGACCGGCACGGTGATGGTGCGGGTGCGCTCGTCGACGTCGGCCTCACCGATGCCGACCGGAGCGAGCAGCTCGGCGGCCTCCGCCAACCGGTCCTCCTCGGCCACGGTCACGGTCAGCCGCTCCCCGCCGACCTGGGCCTTGAGCTGGTCCGCGGTGCCTTGGGCGATGATCCGGCCCTGGTCGATGACGACGATGTCGTCGGCGAGGACGTCGGCCTCCTCGAGGTACTGCGTCGTCAGCAGGACGGTCGTCCCCTTCGCCACGAGGTCGCGGATGACCTCCCACATGCCGCCCCGCGAGCGCGGGTCCAGCCCGGTGGTCGGCTCGTCGAGGAAGACCACCGGCGGTCGGGCCACGAGCGCGCCCGCCAGGTCCAGCCGGCGGCGCATCCCTCCGGAGTAGGTCTTGGCGGGACGGTCCGCGGCGTCCTCGAGGCTGAAGTCCCGCAGCAGCTCGGCGGCCCGGGACCGGGCCGCGGCCCCGCCGAGGTGGTAGAGCCGCCCGATCATCTCGAGGTTCTCCCGGCCGGAGAGGTACTCGTCGACCGCCGCGTACTGCCCGGCCACACCGATCCGGCTGCGCACCTCGCGGGGATCGTCGACGACGTCGACGCCGGCCACGCGGGCGCTGCCGGAGTCCGGGCGGATGAGCGTGGAGAGGATCCGCACGGCCGTGGTCTTTCCCGCGCCGTTGGGCCCCAGCACTCCCAGCACTGAGCCTGCGGGGACGGCCAGGTCGATGCCGCGAAGGGCGCGGACCTCGCCGTAGCTCTTGGTCAGGCCGGTGGCCTCGATCGCATGGTCGCTCACCGGAGGAACACTAGGGGTCACCTCCGACAGCCCCAATTGCTTTTTCGGCCGGGCACAGCAGCGCCCCCTTCGCATCACGGAGGAAGGATCAATGCGAAGGGGGCGACCACTTGAGTCGTCGAGGGCGGCAATCCCCGACTGGCTTTCACGCTACGGATCCCGTGCGCCGCACTCCATCCCTGTGGAGTCACAGTTCACGGCCGATCGGTCAGAACTTGGTCAGGATTCGACCGAGACCGGATCAGGAGCCGTAGACCTCCTTGATGCCCTCCCGGTCCATGTTCGTCATCGACAGGTCGTCGTCGGAGCCGTTGCACTGCGGGTAGTGCATGATCGAGGACGAGTCGTACGGAGTCAGCGGACGCCAGTTGTCGTCCTCGAAGCAGGTCCCGGCCTCCGGGCGAGTGTGCTCGTGGCGGAAGCCGAGGGCGTGACCCAGCTCGTGCGCCAGGACGTCGTCCGGAGCCCAGCCCGAGGAGAAGATCTGGTCGGTGTTGACCAGCACGTTCCGCGTTCGGTCCGCGGTGCTCGGGAAGAAGGCCCGCGCGATGTACTGCGTCCCGGTCACCGGCTCCACCGAGAAGAGCACCGTGTCGTTCGAGGTCGTGCAGTTCGCGTCCTCGCTCGCGACGTGGCTGAAGTCCACACCCGAGCTGGCGGCCTCCCACTGGTCGGCGCCGGCCTCCATCGCCTGGGCGATCTTGTCGTGGTCGGCGCCGAAGTCATCGCTGACGCAGTAGGTGAGGTCCTTCGCCTGCTCGGCGGTCCAGACATCGTCCTTCCCGTAGACCGTGTTGACGATGAGGTTGGTGCGCACGTCGGCCGTGACCTTGGCGTAGAAGTCACGCAGTGCCGACTCCCCCTGCACCGGGATGTCACCGTTGACGATGTACTGCCCGTCGTTCGGGTCCTGGTAGGTCTGGGACTTGAACTCGCCGTAGCTCGGCTTCTCGGAGTCCTGCGCCTGGACGGCGCCGGCCACCCCCAGGGACAACGTCGCGGCGATCGCCAGTGCGCCGGTGGCACGGATGGTGCGCTTCATGGGTTCCCTCCCAGTCGGGCCATGGGCGCGGTCACGCCCACGGCCGTCGACGCTAGGAGCGGGACACCCCACGACTCCATCCTCGGGCCGTACGGGAAGAACCAACCCGTGTCAGAACTTGGTCAGGACTTCCTTCGTCCCACCACCCGCCGGACCGGACATCAGACGTCCCGGCGCGTCTCCGCGAGGATCTCGAGGGTACGCATCCGAGTCCCCAGGTCGGCGGCCGGGTTCGTCACCATCAGCTCGTCCGCATCGGCCAGCCGGGCGAAGTCGGCCAGCCCCTCCGCGACGGCCGCGCGATCGCCGACGACGGTGTGGCTGAGCATGTGCCGGGCCTGCTGCCCGACGGCGCTGTCCATGAGCCCGTCGACGGTCGCGTCGTCGAGCGGCCCGGAGCCGACCCGGCCCGCGAGCATCCGCACCCGCGCCCGCAGGACGTCGTCGGCCGCCCGCTGCGCCTCGGCCACCTCGTCGGCCGCCACGACGTTCAGCGCGGCGATGACGTACGGGCGCTGCAGCTGCTCGCTCGGCGTGAACTCGCTGCGGTAGGTGCGCACCGCCGCCTCGAGGGCGTCCGGCGCGAAGTGGCTCGCGAACGCATAGGGCAGCCCGTAGGCCGCGGCCAGTCGGGCCCCGAAGAGCGAGGACCCGAGGATGTACAGCGGCACATTCGTCCCCCGGCCGGGGTAGGCGTGGATCCCCTCGATCAGGGTCTCCCCCGAGAGATATCCCTGCAGCTCACGCACGTCCTGGGGGAAGGAGTCGGCCGCCCGCGGGTCGAAGCGCAGCGCACGCATCGTGGCCGGGTCGGTCCCCGGAGCCCGGCCCAGCCCGAGGTCGATCCGCCCCGGGTGCAGCTCCGCGAGGGTGCCGAACTGCTCCGCGATGACCAGCGGCGCGTGGTTGGGCAGCATGACCCCACCGGAGCCGACCCTGATCCGCTCGGTGCGGGCCGCGACCTGACCGATCAGCACGGACGTGGCGGCCGAGGCGATGCGCTTCATGTTGTGGTGCTCGGCGAACCACAGCCGTTCGAAGACGTCCAGCTCGTCGGCCTTCTGCGCCAACGCCACCGACTCGGCCAGCGCCTCACCGGTCGAGGCCTCGCGGCGCACCTGCGCCAGGTCGAGGAGGGACAGGGACGGGACGGCGGTGCTCATGTCTCCATGATCCCAAGGGGAGCACGCCGCGAGCACGAGGGGGCCGCGCGGCCGGCGGGGACGTCAGCGGGGATACTGCCCGGGAGATGGAGATCGAAGCAGCCCGCGCCCTGGCCCGGCGCCTCATGGACGAGCACGACCTGACGCACTGGTCCCTGGCCTTCGACCGGGCACGGCGTCGGGCGGGTGTCTGCCGCTACCAGTCCCGGCAGATCAGCCTGAGCCGACCGCTCACCCTCATCCACGACGAGG
>CAYLUX010000021.1:28167-29959 GCA_964386935.1 uncultured Janibacter sp. | reverse complement strand
CCGTTGATCCGGATGAACTGCAGGTCGCGCCCGACGAAGAGCTCGATCCGCTCGCTCGCCTCGTCGGCGTCCCAGCGCTCGACGGTCACCGAGATGACCTCCGCGAGCTCGTCGCCGTAGTCGTTGACGAAGAAGGCGACGACCTCCCCCAGGTGGGTCTCGAGCCGCTCCTGCCAGGCCGAATCGGTGGCGAGGTGGTCCCCGAGGTTGGCGAGCAGCTCATCGCCTCGCGACCAGAAGTAGGAGTCCCGGTCGGCCATCGCGCCGAGCAGCGACGTACGCAGCGACTGCCACACCGCCACGGCGCTCGTGGGCACCTGCGGGTGCGCGAGCAGCCGCTCCTTGAGCGACTCGGCACTGGCCATGACGTCCGGGTCGTGCTGCAGGTCGTCTGCCAGGCGCTCCAACAAGTCGTCCAGGGCGCGGCGTGCCGGGTGCGCCGGGTCGGCACGCATCTCGGCGAGCCAGCGCAGCGCCTGTTCGTAGGTCCACGCGATGACCCGCTCGTCGAGCCACTCGGGCGACCACCACGGCGCCTTCTCGCCGACGACCTCGGCGAAGAGGGAGGGGTTGTCCCCGAGCCACCGGTGGATCTCGTCGATCCCGAGGTCGACGAGTCCCCGGTGGTTGCCGTCGGCCACGACGCCGGCCAGCAGGGACCCGAGGATCGGGCTGACCGGCTCGCGGGAGAGCCTGGGCAGGAGCAGTTGGGCGAGGAAGTCGTGCACGTCCTCGTCCGTGACGCGCTGCAGCACCCGCGTCCCGCCGCTCGCGACCTCGCCGAGGACCCGTTCGCGGTGCGCCGGCTCGCCGAGCCAGGCGCCCAGTCGCCGGGCGACGTGCGCGGCGGCCAGCCGCTCGCGGGCGATCTCCTCGGTGAGGAAGTTCTCCGAGACGAACTCCTGCAGGCTGCGCCCCAGCTCGTCCTTGCGCTTCTTGACCAGCGCCGTGTGCGGGACGGGCAGGCCCAGCGGGTGACGGAAGAGCGCGGTCACCGCGAACCAGTCCGCGAGCGCGCCGACCATCGCGGCCTCGGCCGCGGTGTTGACGAAACCCCACACCCCGCCGTGGTCCAGCCGGAGGGTGGCGAGGAAGACGAGCGCCGCGAGGACCAGCAGCCCGGTCGCGAGGGTGCGCATGCGCCGCAGACCCGCTCGTCGTCGGGCATCGGCCGGGGACTCCTGCAGGAAGCTCACGGCCAGATCCTCTCTCATGCCGGCGGCCTAGACTCGCCGACGTGAAGTTCCTCAACGGCCTGATGCCACAGTTCGACCTGACCTACGACGACGTCTTCATGGTGCCGCGCCGCAGCGAGGTCGCGAGCCGCCACGGCGTCGACCTCGCCACCAGCGACGGCACGGGCACGACGATCCCGCTCGTCGTGGCCAACATGACGGCGATCGCTGGCCGCCGCATGGCCGAGACGACGGCCCGCCGTGGTGGCCTGACGGTCATCCCCCAGGACATCCCGGTCGAGGTCGTCGCCGACGTGATCTCCTTCATCAAGGAGCGCGACCTCGTCCACGACACCCCGATCGTGCTCGAGCCGACCACGACCTCCGGCGAGGCCCTCGCCCTGATCAACAAGCGTGCTCACGGCGCCGGCATCGTGCTCGAGGCCGGCCGACCGGTCGGCGTGGTCACCGGTCGGGACCTGGAGGGAGTGGACCGCTTCACCCAGGTGCGGGACGTCATGTCCCCCGACCCGATGACCCTCTCGGCCGACGCCGACCCGCGCGCGGCCTTCGAGGCGCTGCACGCCGCCCGCCGCCGGGTCGCCCCCGTCGTCGAC
>CAYLUX010000021.1:17528-28067 GCA_964386935.1 uncultured Janibacter sp. | reverse complement strand
CCGGGCGCGATGTGCACGACGCGGATGATGACCGCCGTCGGGCGCCCGCAGTTCTCCGCGGTCCTGGAGTGCGCTGCCGCTGCCCGCGAGATGGGCAAGCACGTGTGGGCCGACGGCGGGGTGCGCCACCCCCGGGACGTCGCCCTCGCCCTCGCCGCGGGTGCCAGCAACGTGATGATCGGCTCCTGGTTCGCCGGGACCCTCGAGTCCCCCGGCGACCTGGTGACCGACTCCGACGGCCGCAGCTACAAGGAGTCCTTCGGCATGGCCTCCGCGCGGGCGGTGCAGAACCGCACGGCGACCGACTCCCCCTTCGACCGGGCCCGCAAGGGGCTCTTCGAGGAGGGGATCTCCAACTCCCGGATGTACGTCGACCCCTCCGGCCCGGGCGTCGAGGACGTGATCGACGAGATCATCGCGGGCCTGCGCAGCAGCTGCACCTACGCGGGGGCGAGCACGCTCGAGGAGTTCCACGAGCGGGCCCTCGTCGGCCTGCAGTCCACCGCCGGCTTCGCCGAGGGCCGACCGCTGCACACCTCCTGGTGACGCGATGAGGTCCCTGCTGCCGCTGGAGGCGCCCCTGGACCCGGTCGACGCGCTGCGGCGGGTCGGCTTCCTCCTGGAGCGCACCCGCCAGCACAGCCGCCGCGTGGAGGCCTTCCGCGGTGCGGTCGGCGTGGTCCGCGGGTTGGACGAGGGGGAGCTGGCGGCCCACGTCGAAGGGGGCACCCTCACCGACCTCCCGGGCATCGGCCCCTCCACCGCCGGCGTCATCGCCCAGGCGGTGGAGGGAGAGCTGCCGGACTACCTCGCCACCAAGCAGGAGGAGCACGGCGGACCGCTCGTCACCGGGGGCGAGGACCTCACCGAGGCGATCATCGGCGACTGCCACCTGCACTCGGACTGGTCCGACGGCGGGAGCCCGATCGAGGAGATGGTCCTTACCGCCGTCGAGCTGGGCCACGAGTGGATGGTCCTGACCGACCACTCCCCCCGCCTCCGGATCGCGAACGGTCTGAGCGCCGCCCGCCTCACCAAGCAGATCGACCTGCTCCGGCGCATCGATCACTCCCTCGGGGAGAGCATCACGGTCCTCGCGGGCATCGAGGTCGACATCCTCGACGACGGGTCGCTGGACCAGTCCGAGGAGATGCTCGACCGGCTCGACCTCGTCACGGCCTCGGTGCACTCCAAGCTGCGGATGTCGCGGGAGCCGATGACCCGCCGCATGCTCGCGGCGGTGGCCAACCCGCACGTCAACGTCCTGGGGCACTGCACGGGACGGCTCGTCACCGGCTCGCGGGGGACGCGGCCGCAGAGCGAGTTCGACGCCCGCGCCGTCTTCGAGGCCTGCGCCGAGCACGACGTGGCCGTGGAGATCAACTCCCGCCCCGAGCGGCAGGACCCGCCCGACGAGCTCGTCGAGCTGGCTCTGGAGATCGGCTGCCTCTTCGCGATCGACTCCGACGCCCACGCCCCGGGGCAGCTGGAGATGAAGGCCTACGGCGCCGAGCGCGCGAAGCGCCTCGGGGTCCCGCAGGAGCGCATCGTCACGACCTGGGAGATCGGTCGGCTGCGGGCATGGGCACGGGGTTCCTGAGCCTGCGTCGGGGCCGTTTTGGCGTTCCGGCGCAGGTCTCGTATGCTTTCCCAAGTCCTCGACGGATTCGGGCGCTGCCTGCTGCGTGGCGAGGGGTCCGTCAACGGGTCCCCATCGTCTAGCGGCCTAGGACCCCGCCCTTTCACGGCGGTAGCACGGGTTCGAATCCCGTTGGGGATACGCAAGAAGCCTTGCACCACAAGGCCCTGTAGCGCAGTTGGTTAGCGCGCCGCCCTGTCACGGCGGAGGTCGCGGGTTCGAGTCCCGTCAGGGTCGCTCGCTGGTCCATCGACCAGCTCGGCCAGGTAGCTCAGTTGGTACGAGCGTCCGACTGAAAATCGGAAGGTCGGCGGTTCGACCCCGCCCCTGGCCACCTCCTTCAGGCCTCTCGCAGGCGTACCGCGAGATTCATGTGGCCGACGGCGATGGCCTCGAAGTCCAGGTCGGGCCGACTCTCCAGGAACTCGGTGAATGCCCGGTGCTCGTGCCGGTGCCACCCGTGGTAGCCGAAGTACTCGTCGAAGACCACGACGGTCCCGGGCACGAACCGGTCCCCCAGCTGCTCGAGGACGGTCCTGGTCGATCCGTAGAGGTCGGCGTCCAGATGGACGAAGCGGAAGGCCTCGCTCGTCGCGGCCGCGAAGACCGGGACGGTCTCCTCGAACCAGCCGACGTGGAACTCGATGTTGCTCTGCGGCAGCTCGGGCGGACGCCCGCCGATGTCGAAGGCACCGGCGTCCTTCCCGCTCCCGTTCCAGGCCTCCGGCAGCCCCTCGAAGGAGTCGAAGCCGTGGACGATCTGGTCCGGGAAGTGCTCGGCGATCCGAGAGAGGCTCTCGCCCTTGTGCACCCCGAACTCGGCCACGAGTCCGGCCGTCGAGGGCGCCTCGGTGAGCGCCCGGCCCAGGGCCTGCGGGTTGTGCTGGTGCACCTGCGCATCGGCGAACCGCTCGTCGCCGCGGATGTGGTCGACCGAGTCCTGGACGGCGGCGCGGCGCAGGCTCAACGCGGTCGAGGGGATCTCCCGGGCGGTGCGCAGCTGCTTGACGACCTGCGCCAGGATCTCGTCGGTGGGGCTCTGGGGCATGGGCTCGACCTTCCTGTGCCGTGGGCTCGTACGGCGGCGAAGGTAGTGGCCCGGGGTGGAGCCAGGATGGACAGCCGGTGACGGGCGGCCGTCCTCGACTCCCTCAGGTCAGCTGAGCTCCTTGACGATCTGCCCGATGTTGTCGATCGTGCGCTTGAGCTCCTCGACGTGTCGGGCGTCGAAGGCGCTGAGCACCCGCTTCATCTCGGTGGTGGAGATCCCGTCGGTGCGGGGCAGGTAGACCAGCTCGACCTTGTCGGCGAGGTCGTCGAACTTGCCCTCCCAGTCCGCGCCCATGCCGAGGATGTCGACGTCGTAGGTCTCGATGTCCTCGCGCTTCTGGCTCCACCGGTCCTCGGGGATGGCCAGGTCGACGTACTTGATGCTCTCGACGATCTCGAGGCGCTGCTCGAAGGGCACGATCGGCTTCTTGCCCTTGATCGCGTTGAACTCGTCGGTGGAGACCGCGACGATCAGTCGGTCACCGAGGGCCTTCAGCCGCTTGATGATGTTCAGGTGTCCGATGTGGAAGAGATCGAACGTGCCGTACGTGATGACGGTCTTGCCCATGACAGGTCTACCTCGTTCGCGGGGAGCTCTCAGCACTAACCGCACGAGTCTATGGCGCAGCGCCCCGGCAGTCGTCCTGCGACACAGTAGGCTGGCGGGTCGACCCACCGAGAGGATCCCCATGGCTCTGCCGTCCGTCGACGTGGTCGTCCTCAGCCAGGGCGACCGCCACGAGGAGACCCTGCACGCCCTGGAGTCCGCCCGCGCGCAGCGCGGCGTCGAGGTCCACCTCTTCCTCGTCGGCAACGGGTGGGAGCCGGCCGGCTTCCCCGACGACGTGCAGACCATCCACCTCCCCGAGAACGTCGGCCCGGCGGAGGGGCGCAACATCGGCTTCGCGAAGGGGGACTCGGAGTTCGTCTTCTTCCTCGACAACGACGCGTGGCTGCGTGACGGCGGCGCGCTGGCGCACGCCGTGGCGAGGCTGCACTCGGACCCCCACCTCGCGCTGGTCCACGCCCGGGTCACCGACACCGACGGCGTCACGTTGCGCCGGTGGGTGCCGCGGGCACGCGTGGGCGACCCCGGCGTCGGCGGGCCCGCCTTCGCCGTCTGCGAGGGCGTCGTCGTGATCCGACGAGCGGCCTACGAGGAGGTCGACGGCTTCCCCGGGTCCTTCTTCTTCGGCCACGAGGGCCTCGAGCTGGCCTGGCGGCTGCGCGACCACGGCTGGGAGCTCGTCTACGACCCGTCCGTGGTCATCCACCACCCCGCGACCGAGGCCACCCGGCACGCCATCTTCTGGCGACTCAACGCCCGGAACCGGGTGTGGGTGGCCCGGCGCAACCTGCCCTGGCCGCTCGCGGTCGTCTACGTCCTCGCGTGGACCCTCATCACGGTCGCCCGCACCTGGCGTCAGCCGAAGAACCTGCTCACCTGGTTCCGCGGCTTCCGCGAGGGCCTCACGGTCGACCCGGGCGAGCGTCGCCCCATGCGGTGGCGGACCGTCCTGCGGCTCACCCGGATGGGGCACCCTCCGGTGGTCTGAGCGGGATCGGTCACCGTGTCGCGGCCCACCTGCGACTCCGTGGCACCTAAAGTGACGGTGCCCACACCCACTGCGAAACACGTTCAAGGACCACCGTTGCTCGAGGACCTGACCTCCGACGTCCGGCTCCTCGCGCGGTCCGTGCGCGACGGCACCCGCCCCGTCTCCGTGTCGGGCATGACGCCCGGGCAGACCGTGCGGGTGCGCCGCGGCCGGTCCGTCCTCGAGGCCCGCATCGTCGACCGCTTCGACGCGTGGGCGCTACGGGACCAGTGCCGCGACCGTGTGACCGAGGCACTGCGGGACGCCCGCATCGCCCACGTGGAGCTGCCCGCCGTGCGCGAGGAGCCCCACCGGGTGGTGGTCGCCTCGAGCGACATCGAGGCCCTGCGCGCGACCCTCTCCGTGCTCGGCACCGAGCGGCGCCTCCACCTCGCCCGGATCACCTCCCACGGGGCCGGACCCGCCCACGCCCTGCCCCGGCTGCCGAGCATCCGCTCCGGGGACGTGCTGCGCGTCTTCTCCCCGCAGGTGTCCGTGACCGGCCGGCTGCTGCCGACGATGGCTCTCGGCGTCGACATCGAGATCTGGGAGCGACTCCGCACCCCCCGGGCCTCCACGGACGGCCGGATGCTGCCCGCGGGATCGCTGGTCGCGCCCCGGACCAACCCCTGGACCCGCACCCTGACCCCGGAGGAGCTGGCGAAGGCGCCGGCCGACCGGCGCGAGCAGGCGCCACCGCTGGAGCAGGTCACCTTCCCGATCGACGTCGTCTACACGTGGGTCGACTCCATCGACCCGCAGTGGCGGGCGGAGTTCGACGCCCGGCGCGCCGAGGAGTCGCCGACCGGCTCGCACGCCAGTGCCTGGTCACCGGCCCGCTTCACCAGCCGCGAGGAGCTGCGCTACTCCCTTCGCTCGCTGGTGGCCCACGCCAACTGGGTGCGCCGCATCCACATCGTCACCAGTGGTCAGGTGCCGCACTGGCTCGACACCAGCCACCCGCAGATCAACGTCGTCAGCCACGACGAGATCTTCCCGGACCCGGGTGACCTGCCGACCTTCAACTCCCACGCGATCGAGGCCTGCCTGCACCGCATACCCGGCCTGAGCGAGCACTACGTCTACTTCAACGACGACGTCTTCCTCGCCCGGCCGTTGCGGCCCGAGGACTTCTTCGGTGCCGGCGGGGGCATCCGCTACTTCCCCTCCCAGATCCCGATCGACGACGAGGCCCCCTCGGACGTCGACCTGCCGGTCGTGTCCGCCTTCAAGAACGGTCGGCGCGTCATCGAGCGCCACTTCGCCCGCCGCCCGATGACGCGCCCGCGCCACACGCCGCACCCCCAGCACCGGGGAGTGATCGAGGAGATCGAACGCGCCGAACCGGAGCTGGTCGCCCGCACCCGCCGGGCACGCTTCCGCTCCGCCGCGGACATCTCCCTCGCGGCGCAGCTGCAGTCCTACTGGGCGGCCGCGACGGGACGCGGGGTCGCGACGGACACCAGCTACGAGTTCATCGACATCTGGAGCCCGGACGTCGACGTGCGCATCGACCGGCTGCTGCTGCGCGATGACGTGGACTTCTACTGCCTCAACGAGACCTGGATCGACCCCGAGCACTGCGAGACCGCGGACGCCCGAGTCGACCGGGTCCTGAAGATGCTGCTGCCCTTCGCCTCCCCCTTCGAGACGGACGTCCGGAGCGAGCCGCGATGACCGACTCCGCCGACCCGTCAGCCAGTAGCGTGGATCCGATGCCCAGCCCCTCACCGCAGGAGGGTCCCGCCCTCCCCGCAGCGCCGCGCCCCTCGATCGCCCAGCGCCTGAGCGGGCACCGCCGGGCGCGCTACCTGTACAGGGTGGCCAACCGGTTGGAGCGCAAGCGCTTCCGGGACTCCCTCCCGGGGGCGACATCGGTGCCCGGCACCTTCGTCAACCGCCGGGACGGGCGCCTCGTGCTCTACCGCACCCGACCCGGCATGACGGCCGACGTGGCCCGGAGCGAGAACCTGCGCGTCGTCGCGGAGCTGCTGGACCGCCACGACGTCGACTACTTCGCCGCACCCGAGTCCGGGTCCGGGTCGGTGAACATCGGGATGGCGCCGCAGGAGTGGACTCGTTTCCTCGAGGTGCTGGGCACCGCGCCGGAGGGCACCGAGCAGCTCTACGTCGCCCTCCGGGCCCGGGACCGCCACGACACCGTGCGGTGGTGGTCGGCGCCCCTGCAGGACCCGAAGGTGCCCGCCGCCCTCGCGACCCAGACCCACATCGTCCTCTTCGAGGTGCGGGCCGCGCACGAGCACGGCGAGATCTACGGGCGGGGCCAGGGCATCCACCTCCAGCAGTGGGAGCGGGACGAGGACGGCTCCCTCGAGTCACCGACGCGCAACACGCGCACCCGGCACATCTCCGCCGCGCTGCAGCAGAGCACGCAGCTGACGGTGGCGGGCACCTCGCTGCGCACCTTCGCCCCGCTCGCGACCAAGCACGTCTTCGACTTCGACCTCGACGTCGACCTGGTCTACCTGTGGGTCGACGACAGCGACCCGCAGTGGCGGGAGCGACGCGCCGAGGCCCTGCGCGGCGCGGGCCGACCCGTGGACGAGGCCCCGGTCGCCTCGGGCGTCTCGGAGGAACGCTTCCGGGACTACGGCGAGCTGCGCTACGCCCTTCGCTCGGCCCACCACTACGCCCCGTGGGCGCGCAACATCTTCCTCGTCACCGACCGGCAGGTTCCGGAGTGGCTGGACACGGACCACCCGGGCGTCACGGTCGTGGACCACAGGGAGATCTTCGAGGACCCCCACCAGCTACCGACCTTCAACTCCCACTCCATCGGCAGTCGGCTGCACCACATCGCGGGGCTCTCCGAGCACTACCTCTACGTCAACGACGACGTCTTCTTCGGTCGGCCCGTCTCCCCGCAGCAGTTCTTCCACCCCAACGGCGTCGCGAAGTTCTTCATGTCGCGCTCCACGCTGCCGCTGGCGCCCCCCGGCGAGGGCCCGCCCCACGAGAACGCCCGGCGCAACGTCGCGCGGCTGCTCGAGGAGCACTTCGGCCGCACCGCGACCCGCAACTTCTTCCACACCCCGGTGCCGCAGCGGCGGGAGATCTTCCTGGAGCTCGAGCTCGACTTCCCGGAGGTCTTCGAGCAGAACGTGGGCAGCCGCTTCCGCTCCAAGCAGGACTACGAGCCGAACCAGTGGCTGCACCACTACTACGGGTACCTCAAGGGGATGGCGGTGCCCGGGTCCATCCGCTACGACTACTTCGACCTCAGCGACCCGAGCATCCCCGAGCGGATGTCGCGACTGATGGACCGGCGCAACCGGGACTGCTTCTGCATCAACGACAACGCCGAGGCCCTCCCGGAGAACCAGGAGTTCATCGTCGACTGGATGGCGGAGTACTTCCCTGAGCCGGCCCCCTTCGAGAAGCGCGGCTGAGGCCGCTCAGCGCTCGTAGGAGCTCGGCACCGGGTAGACCTGCTCCAGGTGGTCCCGGAGTGCCCGATGGCCCTCATCGGTGCCGGCCTCGTCCCGGGCGTGGTCGTTCAGGCACAGCGCGTCGACGTCCCGCCGCTCCCGCAGCGAGCGCAGCCGTCGCGGCGCGGCCGGGTGGTTGATGTCGGTGTAGAAGTACCGGATGGTGCCGGGCTCTGCCCGACCGGTCGCGTAGGCGTACCAGTGGTACAGCGAGGAGACCATCGCGTGGTCCTGCGGGCTGCGGAAGCGCTGGGCCGCGGTCGTCTCGTAGGCCTGCGGGAAGGCCGCCGCCATCTCCTGCAGGATGCTGCGGCGCAACGCGTGCGGGACGTGCTTCATCTTCGCGGTGAAGGTCCGGCCGAACCGGCTCCGGAGCAGGTCGCGGTTGTTCTTCGCGGCGGTCATGACCGGCGCCTCGTCCTCCTCGGCGGGGCCGAGGCCGAGCTTTGCCGTCGACGGGAAGAAGCGCGTCTCCCCGGTCGGGGTGAAGAAGAGCCCCGGGGGGACCGGCCGCCCGAGGAGGACGTCGTCGTTGAGGTAGAGGAACTGCTCCGAGAGTCCCTCGATGTTCTGCAGCTGCGCCTCGATCGCGTGCGAGTTGAAGGTCGGCAGGTTCCCGGTGTCGGTGAAGATCTCCCGGTGGTCCACCACCGTGAGGCCGGGGTGGTCCCGGTCCAGCCAGGACGGCACCTGCGCGTCCGTGACCAGGTAGACGTGACGCACCCACGAGGCGTACATCTGCAGCGAGCGCAGCGAGTAGCGCAGCTCGTCGTGGTCCTCGTAGCGCGACTCGTTCGTCGCGGTCGCGTGGCGGGCCCCGTCGACCTCGCTGCCCCGGGCCTCGGCCTTGCGTGCCAGCCACTCCGGGTCCCGGCCGTCCACCCACGTGTAGACGACGTCGATCGGGAAGGTGACGTCATCCACGTGGGGCCCCTCGGTCCCGGGCAGCCGGGGGTGGCCGTCGCTGCCCCGGCACGCGTCCGCCCACTCGCGCGGGCGGACGTGGTCGACCCAGCGGTTGCGCACCGGCGCCGTCAAGGTGCCCTCGGGGAGCAGGTCACCACCGGAGTCCCGCTGACCGGCCGCGGCCACCGCCCAGAACTGCACCTCGCAGCCCAGGGCCCCCGCGTCGAGCACGCGCCCGTCGCGGGCGAGGAGGCGGAAGAGGACCACCGAGTGCCCCTCGACCCCACCAGCACTCGCCTGCCGGAGGTGGCCCCCACCCGGGTGGGTGACATGCAGTGACGAATCGGCCCCGCTGCCGCGCAGGACTTCCCGGAAGCGCTCCCGGGAGGTCGCGGGCACGACGACGACGCTGCGTGCGGCCGGCGGGTCATCGAGGAGCACCCACTCGATGCCGGCCCGGTCGAGCAGCTCCGCGGTCAGGGCGAGGTTCTCCCGACGCACCATCTCCCCGGCGAAGGAGTCGACCTCCCGTGCCACGACGAGCTGGCCGTCGTGCTCGACCGAGACCAGCCCGGGGGCGGACGCGTGCCGCTGCTCATGCCGGCGGCGCCGGGCCTCCCGGAGGGCCTGCTGGGCCGGTGTCTCGCCGTCGAGGACCGTACGGATCCTCGGCCACGCCCCCTTCGGCAGCGCGCCGAGGACGCGCCGGCGCACCCCGACGGGGATCCGGTCACGCACGTGGCGGGGGCGTGTCGGCCAGCTCGCGCTCCAGGCGTGCCCGGACCTCGGTGGCCTCCTGCACGCCCTGCATCTCGGCCTCACGCGCCCAGTGCAGCGCCGAGCGCGGCCACCTCACCATCCCCGTCTCCGGCCGGTCCAGCGCCTGTGCAAGACGAAGGGCGTCGGCCGCGCCCCCGTCTGTGGCTCGGGAGTGGAGGGTCGCGAGCGTCGCCGCAGAGTGCCCCTCTCCGGACTGGCGAACCGCGGCGAGCTCCGTGCGGCGCTTGGCGATCGCGTCGGCGACGTACCTGGAGGAGGTCGCCGGGTCGATGCGGGGCTCGGGGTTCAGCTCCCAGTCGTCCTCGTAGCCCATGGCGTCCATGGCCTCCTTGAAGAGGGGACGGTAGAACTCCACGTCCTCGGGCGTCATCCAGTCCCGCCAGGCTCCGTGCCCCTTGGACCGGGAGATGTGGGAGAGCCATGCCGGGGTGGCGGACTCCTGCGCGTTGAGCGGGAGACCGAGGTACTGGGCGAGGGTGTCCACGCGGTCGTCGACGAAGTCCTCGTAGTAGACGAGGAAGAACTCGTTCGCCCGGGCGAAGTCGGTCATCTCGAGCAGCTCCTCGGTGGCCGGGCGCCACTTCTTGTACCCGACCTGGTTGCCCAGCCGCATGAGCCGCTTGACACTGATGCTGCCCGGGTTGCGCTCCTTGCGGCGCAGCGCCTTGATGAAGCGCTCGTGCTCGGACATCTCCACCTTGGAGACCACGCTCTTGATGAGCGGCTTGAAGAGCAGCGTGCTGATGAGGGCGTCCCGCGGGTCGCGCACGGTCATCACCCGGCGGTCGAAGGCCGAGACCGGGAAGTTGGCCATGTTCTTGTACATGATCTTCGTCATGACGCTCAGCTGCGGCGAGGTCTGCAGCGCCCGCTCCAGCGGGTCGAAGCGGATCGGCTCGAAGGAGAAGAGGTACTCCTGCGCCATCGGCGCCAGTGCCGACTTGATCAGGCTGTACACACCGGTGGTTCCGGTCTTCTGGCGGCCGGCGACGATGATGTTGTGGCTCACTGAACCCCTCCGAGATCTGGTCGCCCGCGAGATGACGGGAGGCGCGATCGGGCCCCGCTCGACGAGCATCGTCAGGCTAGCAGCGCGCTGCCGGCCCCGGCCGGGCCG
>CAYLUX010000021.1:0-17428 GCA_964386935.1 uncultured Janibacter sp. | reverse complement strand
GTCGTCCAGCCACCGATGGAGGTGAAGCCGCCGTCGACGTGGATGCCGAGGCCGATGGGCAGCGCCGCCTCGGTGACGTAGTGGGCGATGCGGTCGAGGTAGACACCCATCGGTGAGGAGGTCCGGCGCCACCGCGCGACCTCGCCGTCGGAGCAGTCGATGAGGATCTGGAACTGGATGAGCAGTGCGGCGACGAGGACCGCCCACCACGTGGGGATGCCCAGGACCGCCGCGGCGATGAGGCCGACGGGGATCATCAGCCAGGTGACGCCGTTGGCGGAGATGCCCGTCGGGATGATCAGGCGGGTGAAGTAGAGGGACATCCGCCGCAGGTACAGCGTCCCGGCCCAGTGCTCGGAGTTGCGTCGCCCCACGACCGAAGGGGGCTGCACGACCGCGCGCAGCTCCTCCAGCGTGGGTCGGGCGGGCCGCGGGCTCTGCTCGCTCACGTGTCTCCTGTGGGTCGTGGTCCGGGACGTCCCCCGGGCCCGGCACCGAGATCGATCGCCGCGGCGAACTCCTCGAGTGCGGAGGCGTTCCAGCCATCGACGTCGAAGGTGGCGAACTCAGGCCGCTCGGAGACGAGCTCCATCATCGCACGGGCGACCGCCTCGTCCTCGCGGGGAACGACCACCCCGCAGCCCCGGGGCACCACCCCCTCGACGGAGGAGAAGGCGGTGGTCAGCACGGGGGTCGCCAGCGCGAGCGCCTCGAGGATGACCATCGGCAGCCCCTCGTGCTCGCTCGTCAGCGCGAAGTAGTCGGCGGCGGCCACGACGGGGAAGGGGTTGGCCACGTGCCCGGTGAGGTGGACCGAGCCCTCGAGCCCGAGGTCGGCGACGAGCTCACGCAGCTCGGCCTCCAGCGGCCCGTCGCCCATGATCACCACGGCGACGTCGTGGCCGGCGGCCCGGACAGCGGCGGCGGCCCGCACGAGCCGTGCCTGGTTCTTCTCGTGGGTGAGGCGGCCGGCGGTGACGACGGTGACCGTGTCCTCGTCCCGCAGCGCGGCGAGCACGCCCTCGGGCAGGTCGAGGTCGACGAGGTCCACGCCGGCCAGCGTGCGCACCCGGTCGGCGTCGACGATGTTGCGCACGCTGACGAAGCGCGCGTCGCCGGCGACCCGGCGGAGGGAGCACTCGTTGACCTGCGAGAGCGACTCCGAGACCGAGACGAGCCGGTCGTAGCGGTCGTAGAGACCGAAGACCTGCTCGAGGTGGTGGGCCCGGGTCCGCCCGTGCTCGTTGGTGCTGGCCACCTCGGCGGCGAGGTCGTTGTGCAGCCAGATCGAGTGCGTGCGGACCGACCCGGGAGCGACCCCGCGAGAGAAGAGCAGCGCCCAGTAGGGCGAGTACCCGCCGAAGTCGATGACGTGGTCGAACTGCGCGGTCCCGAAGCAGCGCACCCACTCCTCCTGCAGGAGGCGCACGAGCGCGCGCACCGGGACGACCGGGTGGTCGGCCCCGAAGCGCTGGAGCAGCCGGCGGGACCACACGACGCGCTTGGGCCCGTTCATCCCGCCCACGCGAGGCAGCAGCCGGACCCGTGGGTCGATCGCCTCGGCGAAGGCCCGGGGGGCGGCCTTGCGTGCGGGCCCCCAGGCGATGGAGACGTCGACCTCGTCGAGATCGAGCCCGCCGAGCAGCGCGATGAGCGAGGAGGTCACGCCGTTGCGCTGCAAGGACCCGCCGTGGACGAGCAGCCGGGGCACCCGCCGCCCCTCACGGGTCGTCGCCAACGGGACCTCCCGCCCGGTGGTCGGCGGCCGGCCCCGCCACACGCGGTCCACCACCCGCTCGGTGGCACCGCCGTCGTCGAAGGGGGCGTACCGCGCCGCCCACTCCCGGCGGGCCCCGGCGCGGGATCCCCCTTCGGCCACGTCGGCGGCGACCTCCTGCGGCGTCGTGCAGACCCGGCCCGGCAGCTCCTCCGCCGGCAGGTAGAGCGGGCGCGACGTCTCGTAGGTCTCCCGGTCCGGCACGTGGAAGGTGATCGGGACGCGCGGGTCGGCGAGCGCGTCGAAGAGGATGCTGGAGTAGTCGGTCACGAGGTGGTCGGTGACGGCGAGGACCTCGTTGGCCGGCACCTCGGACGGCACGAGGACGCCCGCGAGCGAAGGGAGGGCCCGCGCCTGCTCGTGGACCACCGGGTGGGCCTTGACGAGGACCTGCCGGTCCCCGCCGAGCGAGGAGCGCAGCTCCGCGACGAGGTCCTCCAGGGCACCCGCGTCCAGGCTCGGGTCGGCGAAGGCCTCGCCCCGCCAGGTCGGCGCGACGAGCACGACCGGCCGATCGGCCTCGATCGCCACGCCCTCGGCCCGGAGGCGCTCACGGATCCGCGCGCGCTCCCCCTCACCGGACGTGACCTGGACGTCGGTGCGTGGCACTCCCACCTCGAGCACGCTGCCCGGGGCGAGCCCCTCCAGCCGGTAGGCGCCCCGGTACATCGTGTCCGTCATGTACGGGCCCGAGGAGACCAGGTGGTCGGCCGCGAGGAAGTTGCGGATGACGTTGGCCGCGCCGAGCGCCCCGTCGGGCGTGTCGTAGCCCATCGACTTCAGCGGCGTGCCGTGCCAGGTGTTGACGTAGGTCTGGCCGGGGCGCTTGCCGAGCTCCGCGGGGAAGGTCGAGTTGGTCACGAGGTAGCCGGCCGTCGCGAGGTGGCGGAAGTACTCGGGGGTGCGGCGTCCGACGAGGCGCACGCGCCCTTCGTCCAGCCCCAGGGCCCGCACGTGCTCGCGGGCACGTCGGCGCCGCTCGGGGTCCGCGACCACCCAGACGTGCCTCAGGTGGCGCATGTCGGGGGCGGCCACGAGGTGGCGGAAGATCGCGTAGGGGCTGTCCACGAGGCCCGCGCCGAAGGTCGACTCGTAGAGGACGGTGTCGGCCTGGACCGGCCGGCCGCGCCAGTGGGCCACCCACTGCGCCCGCGGGATCCGTCGGGCCCGCCGCAGCACCGAGAGCATCCGTCTCGTCCTGCTCATGCGCACCTGCCTCCCGGATCGACCTGCACGGCAGTCTATGGACAGGTCGGTATGATCACCGGCATGCCTGCGCTGAGTACCCGGGAGGCCCGAGATCTGGCCACCGGCCACGGCCTACGAGCGCTCAGCGAGCGGCCCCCGCTGCGCCGGTACCTGCGCGACATCTGGGACCGGCGCTCCTTCCTGTGGACCCTCTCCTCCGCGGAGTCCCACGCGAAGAACGAGGACAACCACCTCGGGCAGGTCTGGGCGGTGCTCAACCCGGCGCTGCTCATCCTCAGCTACTACATGATCTTCGGGCTGCTGCTCGGCACCCGCGGGGGGATCGAGAACTTCGTCGGCTTCCTCGGCATCGGCGTGGTGATGTTCGCCTTCACCTCCGCCACGGTGACGCGCGGCGCGAAGGCCATCACCGGTCGGCTCGGGCTGGTGCGCACGCTGCACTTCCCGCGCGCGATCCTGCCGATGTCGGTGACACTCACCGAGTTCCTCGCCTCGATACCGGCCTTCGGGCTGCTCTTCGTGCTGATGTTCGTCACCGGCGAGCGGCCGGACTGGGAGTGGCTGCTCTTCCCCGTCGCGGTGGTCATGCAGGGGGTGGCGCTCGTCGGCTTCGCCTTCATCGCCGCCCGGCTGGTCAACGCCTCGCAGGACATGGCCAACCTCATCCCCGTGGTCGTGCGGCTGCTGCGCTACGTCTCGGGTGTCTTCTTCCCCGTCGTGCACTACGCGCAGGCCATGCCCCCGGTGGTCCAGGAGATCCTGACCATGCAGCCCTTCGCCCTGATGCTCACCACCGGTCGGCAGTCCCTCATGGGCAGCGAGAGCGTGGTCCTCACCGACTGGCTGGCCATGGCCGCCTGGGCGATCGTCGTCGCCGCCGTGGGGCTGATCGTCTTCTGGCGCGCAGAGACCAGGTACGGCCGTGGCTGAGCGCGAGGAGGACGCGGCCCCGACCGTCGTCGTCAGCCACCTGAGCGTCACCTACCAGGTGCTCGGCGGCGAACGGCGCGGCGCCCCGAGCAACCAGGGCGAGCGGCGCTCCCTGCGCCAGCTGCTGCGGCCCGACCCCGGCGAGCGCACCCGCGAGGTCAAGGCGGTCAAGGACGTCAGCTTCGTCGCCAGGCACGGGGAGTCCATCGGCATCATCGGCCACAACGGCTCGGGCAAGTCCACGCTGCTGCGCGCGGTCAGCGGGCTCATCCCGCCGACCGAGGGACAGGTGTGGACCGCCGGCGAGCCCTCGCTGCTCGGCGTCAACGCCGTTCTCATCAACAAGCTGAGCGGCGCCCGCAACGTCTACGTCGGCGGCCAGGCCCTCGGCCTGACCACGGCCGAGATCGACGAGAAGTTCGACGACATCGTCGAGTTCTCCGGCATCGGGGAGGCAATCCACCTGCCGATGAGCACCTACTCCTCCGGGATGGGCGCGCGGCTGCGGTTCGCGATCTCCACGGCAGCTGCGCCGGACGTGCTGATGATCGACGAGGCCCTGGCCACCGGCGACGCCGCCTTCCGCGAGAAGAGCACCGCCCGCATCGCTCAGATCCGTCAGGAGGCGGGGACGGTCTTCCTCGTCTCGCACTCCAACTCCAGCATCCGCCAGATCTGCGACCGGGTGCTGTGGATGGACCACGGCCAGCTCATCATGGACGGCCCCACCGAGGAGGTCCTCGCCGCCTACGAGGCCACCCTGCCGCAGAGCCAGAAGGGCGAGCAGGAACCCGAGGAGGAGGACCCCGAGGTCCCCGGAACGGTCCGCTGGTCGGGGACGACGAGCTTCCAGGTCGTCCGGGAGATCAGTCGGGCCACCTGGTCCCCGGGCGTCCCGGGATGCTTCGTGGTGAGCGTGAAGTCCCAGGCGGTCGGCCGGATGGTCGCCCCGATCGCGGCCCGGCTCGGCTGGCCGCTGCTGTGGGTGCGCCCCGGCGGCCTGCCCGGGGCCACCAGCGACGAGCTGGCTCGCCTCGCCCCCGAACGCGTCGTCGTCGTCGGTGGCGAGGGGTCGGTCTCGCCCGACACCTTCGCGCGCATCGAGCGGGTCGTGCCCGGGGCGATGGAGCGCCTCGGCGACGACGACACCGGCCGCACCGCCGGCGACCTGCTGCGGGCCTTCCCCCCGGAGGACAGCTCGAGGGTCTACCTCACCCGCAACGACAACCCGGCGCGCACCACCATGGTCTCGCTCGTGGCGGCGGTGACCGGCCGCGCGGTCACGGCCGGGAACCCGAACCGGCTGCGGGACAAGCACCTCTCCGCACTCGCCGACCTCCGACCGGAACGTCTCGTGCTCATCGGGTACGAGGAGGAGTGGCCCGTGGCCACCGTCGACCGGCTGCGCGAGGCCACGGGTGCGGAGATTGCCTACTCCACCGACCACGGCCCGATGGCCATGGCCGCGAGCCTGTGGGAGGGCAGGGAACCCGGCGGCCGGGCGATCCTCGCCGGGCCCGCCACGGTCGAGCTGCTCTCGGCCATCGCCGTCGCCGGGCACACCGACACGCCGCTGCTGCTCGCGAGCTCCGGGCGCCTCTCCGACGTCACCCGTGCGGCACTGGAGCGGCTCGCCCCCGAGGAGGTCGCGCTGTGCGGGACCCGCGAGACGCTGCCGCCCCAGCTGCGCGGCTCGCTGGGCGAGGCCCTCGGCGCCGTCCACGCCTGAGACCCGGATGGGGCGGAACAACCGCGGACCATGTACGGTTGGAACCACGAGAAACCACACAGATCCGGGTCCGCACAAGTCGTCCACGCCCTCCATCGGGGGTCGTGGGAGAGTTGATGCCGACCCGCACTAGCGTAATGAGGGGGTCACGCCATGGGGCGCGGCCGAGCAAAGGCGAAGCAGACGAAGGTTGCCCGCGAGCTGAAGTACTACTCGCCGGACACCGACCTTGCGGCGCTGGAGGCGGAACTTCACGGGAAGACTCGCGGGCGTCGCGACGATCACGATGACGCAGGCGAGGACGACTACGACGAGTGGGCTTCCCCGGAGGACACCACGCGCTGACCTGGTCTCCTCGACTCTCAGATCAGTCCCCTGCGGCGGGCCTCCGCCGCTGCCGCACCACGGTGGTTGACCCCTAGTCGACCGTACGTGTGCGCCAGGTGGGATTTCACGCTGGAGCGGCTCAGGTAGAGCCGTTCGGCGATCTGCCGGTTGCCCAACCCGGCGGCCACGAGCCGGAGCACGTCGACCTCGCGGTCGGTCAGCTCCGAGACCTCGTGCCGGACACGCTGCACGAGCGGACCGGTGACCGACCCGTTCCAGGGATCGGCACGCTCCCCCGCTGCCGCCGCCTGCAGTGCGGCGACGATCTGCAGCGGCGTGCTGGAGACCGCCAGGCACCCGTGCGCACCGGCCTTGAGCAGGTCCGTGGTGTCCGCGTCGTCGGCGACCAGGACGATCCGGGCCGGGCCGTCGGGACACAGCGAGAGCGCGTCGGGCAGGTCCGCCGCGTCCAGACACCCGACAAGCAGCAGGACATCGACTCCCGCCGTGGCGCCCACCTCGGCGCAGGTCGCGGCGGGCGGCGCCAGCTCCAGACCCGGCTCGGTCGCGAGCACCGCGAGGAGGCCCTCCCGGTGGCCCTCGTCGGCGTCGGCGACCAGGACCCGCACGGTGGTGCTCAGCGGTGCTCCCCGAGCACCTGGACGGCGCCGCCGTCGACCCCCTTCGCCCCCTGGACCACCTCGGCGTCCGCGTCGGCGCTCGCCGCGTCGGTCACGTCGCCGAGCACCCAGGCCTCGATCCCGGCGGCCCGGGAGCGGGCGATCGCGACGTCGGCGTGCTCCTGCGGGATCGCGGCGACGAAGCCGACGCCCATGTTCAGGGTGCGCTCCAGGTCCGAGCGCGGGACCGAGCCGAGCGACCCGATGAGGGAGAAGATCGGCGGCGGGGTCCACGTGGACCGATCGACCCGCGCGAGGGTGCCCGCCGGCAGCACCCGGGCGAGGTTCGCCGCCAGGCCGCCGCCGGTGACATGGCTGAGGGCGTGGACGTCGACGTCCTCGCTGCGGACGAGGTCCAGCAGCGCGCGGGTGTAGATACGGGTGGGCTCGAGCAGCTCCTCGCCGAGGGTGCGGCCGAGCTCCGGCACGTCACGGTCCAGCTCCCACCCGGCGGCGGCGATCACCCGGCGCACGAGCGAGTAGCCGTTGGAGTGCAGCCCGGAGGAGGCGAGCGCGAGGACGACGTCGCCCGTCCGGACCCGGTCGGGGCCGATGACGGCGTCGTGCTCGACGACACCGGTCGCGGCACCCGCCACGTCGTACTCGTCCGGGTCGAGCAGGCCGGGGTGCTCTGCGGTCTCGCCGCCGACGAGCGCGACGCCGGCGAGCTCGCACCCCTTCGCGATGCCGGAGACGATCGAGGCGATGCGCTCGGGCACGACCCGGCCGGTCGCGATGTAGTCGGTCATGAAGAGCGGCTCGGCCCCGCACACGACGATGTCGTCGACGACCATGCCGACGAGGTCCTGCCCGATCGTGTCGTGCCGGTCCATCGCCTGGGCGATGGCCACCTTCGTCCCGACGCCGTCGGTGGAGGTCGCGAGGACCGGGCGGTCCATGTCCTTGAGTGCGCTGGCGTCGAACATCCCGGCGAAGCCGCCGAGGCCACCGAGCACCTCGGGACGGGTCGCGCGGGCCACGGAGGCCTTCATCAGCTCGACCGCCTTGTCACCGGCCTCGACGTCGACGCCGGCGCCGGCGTAGGTGATGGGGGTCTCGCTCATGGGCGCACGGCCTCCTCGGCACTCGCGGGGTCCTCGGTCGGGGCGAAGTCGAGCTCGAGCAGCTGCTTGCCCAGGCGGTCACGGCTCGGCAGCTCCATCGGGTACGTGCCGGAGAAGCAGGCGGTGCAGAGCTGGGTCGGCTCCTGGGCGGTCGCGGCGACCATGCCCTCCTCGCTGATGTAGCCGAGGGAGTCGGCGCCGAGGGAGGTGCAGATCTCCTCGACGCCGAGACCGTTGGCGATGAGCTCGGCGCGGCTGGCGAAGTCGATCCCGAAGAAGCAGGGCCACTTGATCGGCGGCGCGGAGATGCGCACGTGCACCTCGGCGGCGCCGGCCTCGCGCAGCATCCGGACCACGGCCCGCTGGGTGTTCCCGCGCACGATCGAGTCGTCGACGATGACCAGCCGTCGGCCCTTGATGACGTGGCGAAGGGGGTTCAGCTTCAGCCGGATGCCGAGCTGGCGGATGGTCTGGCTGGGCTGGATGAAGGTGCGCCCGACGTAGGCGTTCTTGACCAGGCCCTGGCCGAAGGGGATGCCCGACTCCTGGGCGTAGCCGATCGCCGCGGGTGTCCCGGACTCCGGGGTCGCGATGACCAGGTCGGCGTCGACGGGGTGCTCCCGGGCGAGGGTGCGCCCCATCTCGACCCGGGCCTCGTGGACCGTGGTGCCGTTGATCGAGGTGTCCGGGCGGGCGAGGTAGACGTACTCGAAGACGCAGCCCTTGCGGTCGGCCTCGGCGAAGCGGCGGGTGCGCAGCCCCTCCTCGTCGACGGCGACGAGCTCACCGGGCTCGACCTCCCGCACGAAGGAGGCACCGACGATGTCGAGCGCGGCGGTCTCGGAGGCGATGACCCAGCCGCGCTCCAGGCGGCCGATGACGAGGGGGCGCAGGCCCTGCGGGTCGCGGGCGGCGTAGAGGGTGCCCTCGTCCATGAAGGTGAAGCAGAAGGCGCCGCGCAGCCGTGGCAGCAGGTCCATCGCCGCGGCCTCGAGGGTGCGGTCCGGGTCGCGGGTCAGCAGCGCGGTCACCAGGGCGGTGTCCGAGGTGTTGCCGCGGCGCAGCTCGCCGTCGGTGATCCGGCGCTGCCCGGCCTCCTCCGGCTCCTGGTCGTGGGCCTCGACGAGCTCGCGCAGCTCGGCGGAGTTGATGAGGTTGCCGTTGTGCGCGAGCGCGACCGTGGCGGCGTCGTGGCCGCCGAGGGTCGGCTGGGCGTTCTCCCACGTCGACCCGCCGGTCGTGGAGTAGCGGCAGTGGCCGACGGCCAGGTGGCCGCGCATCGTCGAGAGGGTCCGCTCGTCGAAGACCTGGGAGACCAGACCCATGTCCTTGTAGACGAGCAGCGCCTCGCCGTTGGACGTGGCGATGCCCGCGGACTCCTGGCCCCGGTGCTGCAGCGCGTACAGCCCGTAGTAGGTCAGCTTGGCGACGTCCTCGCCGGGGGCCCAGACCCCGAAGACGCCGCAGGCGTCCTGTGGCCCCTTCTCGCCGGGCAGGAGGTCATGGGACAGGTTTCCGTCTCCGCGTGGCACGGGGTCCAGTCTCCCACAACGCACGAGTCGGTAGAGTCCCGGTCAACGTCGTGACGGCATCTCGAGCAAAGGACCCTTATGCCTGTCTTCCGCAAGGGCGAGCGCAAGTTCCTCTTCATCCACATCCCCAAGACGGGGGGCTCGAGCATCGAGCGAGCCTTCGCGGACGTCGGGTACGACACCCTCTACAAGGACGGGCGGGTCGGGCCGACGTCGTGGAACGACATCCGTCGCTGCACGCCCCAGCACATGCACCGGGAGATGCTCGAGACGCTCTTCCGCATCGAGCGCTTCGACGGGATCTTCGCGGTCGTGCGGGACCCGATGGCGCGGATCAAGTCCGAGTACCTGTGGCGGCACCGTCAGGACGACTTCTCGATCAGCGGCCGGGCCGTCGAGGAGTGGGTGGCCAAGAGCCTCTCCCGGTACCGGAAGCACCCCTTCATCTTCGACAACCACATCCGCCCGCAGGCGGACTTCCTCGTCCAGGGCACAGAGGTCTTCCGCTTCGAGGACGGCCTGGACACGATGGCCGCGACGCTGAACAAGAAGTGGGACCTCGGTCTGCCCGACAAGCTGCCCCGCGTGCGCGAGGGCAGCTCGGCGACGAAGCACTCGAGCAAGGACGTCGAGGTCACGCCGAAGGCCGAGCGGCTGGTCCGCGACTTCTACAAGGCGGACTACAAGCGCTTCGGCTACTCCGCCTGAGCGACGCCGAGCACCTCGTAGAACTCCGAGGTCGCCTCGCTGTTGTACGCGGCGGGGTCGAAGGGGGGATTGGGCACCTCGTCGCGCAGCGCCGCCCGCATGCCCTCGGCGAGGGCCTCGACGTCGCGCTCGACGACGAGCCCCACCCCGTCGGTGAGTGAGCCACCGACCGAGTCGAAGTTCGTCGAGACCACCGGTCGGTCCAGCACGCGCGCCTCGAGGATGACCATGGGCTGGCCCTCGTAGTCGCTGGAGAGGACGAAGACGTCGGAGCGGGCCAGGACCGCGTGCGGGTTGCTCTGCTGGCCGGCCATCGTCACGACCGATCCGAGCCCGAGGTCGCGGGAGAGCTCGGTGAGCTCCTGCTGGAGCGGGCCGCCGCCGATGATGATCAGCCGGGCACGCTCGTCCTCCTGGTGGACGAGGTCGAAGGCCCGGATGAGCCGCTCGTGGTTCTTCTCAGGGGAGAGCCGGCCGATGGTGACGAAGACCTTCGCGTCCTTCTCCCGCGGCATCAGCTCGCGGACGACGCTGTGGCGCTGCACGGCCGCCTCGAGGGTGGCCACGCCGTGCACGTCGGAGAGCTCGCGCACGGCACGCGGCAGGTCCGCGACCGGGACGCTGGCGTCCGTGTCCGGGTCGACGAGCCGCTCGCCGTAGGCATTCCGGGTGATGTAGGCGTCGTCGATGGTGTTGCGCGCGTAGGTGTGCTTCTCACGGGGCGCGGCGTCGGCGAGGTTCTTCGCGTTGATCTCCATCAACGCCGGGGAGACCGAGACGAGGTGGTCGAAGCCGGTGTAGGTGTTGAAGACCGAGCCGAGGTTCAGCTCGTGCGGCCGCTCGCCGTCGATCTCGCGCATCTGGTCGGCCTTGAGGTCGTTGTGCAGCCAGATCGAGTGGGTCTTCGCCGGGCCCTGCTGCAGCAGCAGCGCCCAGAAGGCGGCGTAACCGCTGAAGTCGATGATGTGGTCGAACTCGGCCAGACCGAAGCAGCGGCGCCACTCGAAGCCGAACATCCGCTCGGCGGTCTCGAAGGACTGCCCACGGGCGGCCTCTCCCCCGTGCAGGATCTGGGCGCGCTCGCGCTCCGAGCGCAGCGACCAGAGCATCCCGCCGGAGCGCGGGAGCACCCGGACGCGCGGGTGGATCTTCGCCTCGTTGGCCCGGATCTCCTTGCTCGAGGAGTACTGGTAGAGCACCGAGACGTCGAAGCGGTCGTGGTCGATGTTGTTCAGCAGGTTCAGCGCCGAGGTCGTGATGCCGTTGGAGCGCATGCCGCCGAGGTAGAGCAGGATCCGGGTGCGCCCGTCGGAGGCGACGGGGCGCACGTCGTGCTCGCGGGAGCCCTTGAAGACGACGTCGATGACCCGCTTCGAGGCCTCGCCGTCCTCGCGGGAGGCGTAGATCGACTGCGCCTCGTCGCGGACCGCGCCGTGGCTGACCGCGGGGTCGGCCTCGCTGCCGGTCCCGGTCGCGAGCAGCACGTCACCGAGGTCGGACACGGTGCGCACGACGGGCCCGGGCAGCTCCTCCGGGTCGAGGTAGAAGCCGCGGTAGTCGTCGTAGTCGTCCAGGTCCGGGGCGTAGAAGACGATCGGCCGCTCGGTGGCGAGGAAGTCGAAGAAGATGCTCGAGTAGTCGGTCACGAGCACGTCGGTCACCCCGAGCACCTCGTTGCTCGGCACCTCGTTCGGGACGAGGATGTCGGCGAGGTCGGGGTGCTCCAGCGCGAAGTTGTACACCTGCTGGTGGACCCGGAGCAGCACCTGCTGGTCCTCGGGCAGCCGACGCTTCAGCTCCCGGACGCACTTGGCCAGCCGCACGATGTCGTTGGTGGGCTTCTGGAAGGACGTCCCCCGCCAAGTGGGCGCGTAGAGGACCACCTTCTGGTCCGGCCGGATCGAGACCCCGGCGTCGGTGAGCCGTCGGCGGACCCGCTCCTTGCCCCCTTCATCCAGGAACTGGCGGTCCACTCGCGGCGAGCCCTCGGTGATGATCCGACCGGGGTGGATGTTGGTGAGTCGGTAGGCCTGCTCGTACATCCGCTCTGCGACGAAGCCGTTGGCCGCGAGCAGGTAGTCGGCGGAGAGGAAGTTGCGGATGACGTTGCGGGCGTTCGGTCCCCCGCCCGGCTCGTCGTAGCCCATCGTCTTGAAGGGGGTCCCGTGCCAGGTGTTGAGGTAGACCTGACCGTCCCGCTTGGTGAACTCCGTCGGGAAGGTCGCGTTGTTGATGACGTACCCGGCGGTGAAGAGCGCGCGGAAGTACTGCGGGGACTTGTACCGCACGAACTCCACGCGGGGGTGGTTCGCGAACTCCACGCGGATGCTCGCTCCGGACCAGGCCTCCTTGGACAGGACCCAGACGTGGGTCAGGTGGTCGAAGGAGGGGTCGGCCATGAGCGCGCGGAAGATCGCCTCGGGGTTGCCCAGGGCGCCGTTCCCGGCGAAGGACTCGTAGAGCACTCGGCTCCGGTCCACGGGGCGCTCACGCCAGTACGAGCGCCACTCGGCGGACCCGCTCCGGCGGGCCTGCTTCATGGCCTTCACAGCGCTGGCAACTCGCAACTTCCAACCTCCTGGACCGAGGACTGACAACCCCGTGACCCTAACGGGTCCAGCCGCCCAGCGCCTCCACGTCGGGGCTCTCAGCGCCGGTACGTGAGCAGTGCCACGACGACGGCGCCGACGAGGGCGCCCACGCAGAGCCCGAGGACGCTCATGTACCCGAGCGCGGCGCCCGGGTCGTAGGTGATGCCGTAGCCCTGGTTCCGGTTCGGGCCCACCATCGAGATGATCCCGAAGACGACCAGCCCGAGGATCGCCCCCGTCGCGATGAACGGGAACGGCTTGGGCTGGCTGCGACGTGTCCTCTTCACACGCTCCATCGTAGGTTGGATGCATGGCTGACCAGCGACCCCGTGCGGACGTCCCGGGCATGAAGCTCCCGCCCCCTCGGACCCCCGACCCGGCGACGGCGCCGCCGCTGCGGTGGGGCCTGCTCGGCGCCGGGTGGATCGCCGGCGAGATGGCCCATGCCCTGGAGGGGACCGCGCAGCAGGTCGTCGCGGTCGGGTCCCGGTCCCGGGAGCGGGCCGAGGACTTCGTGGCGCGGCACGCCCCCAACGCCTCAGCCCACGGGGACTACGCGGAGCTGGTCGCCGACCCGGAGGTGGACGTCGTGCACGTCGCCACGCCGCACAGCGAGCACCTGGAGCACGCGCTGCTGGCCATCCGCGCCGGCAAGCACGTGCTCGTCGAGAAGCCGCTCGCCCCCACCCCCGAGGAGGCCCGACAGCTCGCCGACGCGGCGCGCGAGGCGGGGGTCTTCTGCATGGAGGCGATGTGGACCCGCTTCCTGCCGCACATCGATGTCCTGCGGCAGGTGCTCGAAGCCGGCCTCCTCGGTGGCGTGAGCACGGTCCTCGCCGACCACGGGCAGCGACTCTGGCCGGACGGCCCGCAGCGACTCACCGACCCCGACCTCGCGGGCGGCGCGATGCTCGACCTGGGCATCTACCCGCTCTCCTTCGCCTCGCTCGTGCTCGGCGGCATCACCTCGGCAACCGGGCTGGGCACGCTCACCGACCGTGGGGTGGACCGGCGGATGGCCTACGCGGTGCAGGGGCCGGGCGGTGGGGTCGGTGCGCTGTCGACGGACATGTCCGCGCTCACCCCGACGACCGCGTCCGTCAACGGCCCGTGGGCGCGGCTGGAGCTCGAGGCGGACTTCTACACGCCGACGACGATGCACCTGGTCGGCTCGGACGGTGTCGTGCTCGACACGATGACCGGTGACCCGATGGAGCTGCACCGGGGCCTGCGGCACGAGGCGACGGAGGTGGCCCTGCGGGTGACCGCCGGAGAGCTGGAGTCCCCCGTCATGCCCCTGGACGAGTCCGTGCGGATCGTGGCGCTGATGCGGGAGCTGGTCAGCTCGCTGCGCTGAGCGGCAGCCACGCCGAGAGGTCGGTGCGCTGACCACTGACCCGGATGCGCCCTGCCTCGACCGCGTCGGTCCAGGTCGTCTCGCCGGTCGCCACGGCCAGCCAGGTCTGCGGGTCGGTCTCGATCACCGCCGGCGGGGTGCCGCGGGTGTGCACCGGGCCCTCCACGCACTGCACCGCGGCGAAGGGGGGCACCCGCACCTCCACGCTGCGCCCGGGGGCGACCTCCGCGAGCGCGGTGACGGTGTGGCGCACGGCCGTCGCCATCGTCGGGCGGTCCACCGCCGAGCGGTCGGGGGCCTGACGCCACGCGCGGACGGCGGAGCGCCCTTCGTCCTCGGGGATCCGTCGCCTGGTTGCCACGCGGCTATCCTCCCACCGTGGCGGAGATCGACTTCGTGCCGGACGAGCACGGCGGGGTGACCGTGACCGTCGACGGGCACCCGCAGAGCCACGTCGACCTCGAGGACCCCGAGGGGCTGGTCTTCGAGTACGTCCAGCACATGGCCGCGGTCATCGATGCGACCTTCCCGCGGCCGGACCCGATCGGGATCACGCACGTCGGGGGTGCGGGCCTGACCCTCGCGCGGTGGGTGCACGCGACCCGGCCCGGCTCCCCGCAGATCGTCCTCGAACCCGACGAGCGGCTCACCGCGCAGGTGCGCGAGCGCCTGCCCCTCCCGCGCGGCAGCCGGATCCGGGTCCGCCCGCAGGCCGGCCGCGAGGGTGTCGCCGCACTCAAGGACGCCTCCGCCGACGTCGTGCTGATCGACGCCTTCGCCGACGGGCGGGTGCCGGCGGAGCTGCAGACCCTGGAGTTCTTCGCCGACGTCGCGCGGGTGCTGCGGCCCGGTGGGCTGCTCGCGCTGAACTGTCCCGACGAGCCGGGGCTGCGGCACGTGGCGGACGTGGTGGCGGCCCTTCGCGACTCGTTTCAGGGCGTGGCGCTCATCGCGATGCGGGACGTGGTCAAGGGGCGGCGGTACGGCAACACCGTGCTCGTCGCGTCGGAGCGGGCCCTCGACGTCGAGGAGATCCGGCGGCAGGTGCTGCGGTGGCCCTTCCCTTCCGGGGTGCTCGCCGGGGCGACGTTGGAGCGACGACTCGCCGGTGGCCGACCACTCACCGATGCGGCTTCGTCCCCTTCGCCAGCGGCGCCCGACCCGGGACGATGGCGCGCTCGGTGACCCCAAACGAGACGCCTTCGTGATCTGGGGCGCGGATTGCGCTGATATCGTCACGCCGTCGGTGTTCGGAGGAAAGGAACCCCATGCGCTCCAGTGTTGTAGTCGCTGTACTGGCCGCCTCAGGCTTGGCCCTGACCGCTTGCGGAGGAGGCGGGGACTCGGAGGGTTCCGGCGATGACTCCGGGATGAACCTGGCCACGCCGGGCACCCTGACGGTGTGCGCGGACGTGCCCTTCCCGCCCTTCGCCTTCGAGAAGAACGGCGAGTACACCGGCTTCGACATGGAGCTGACCAAGGCGATCGCCAAGGGCATCGGCCTGAAGCAGGAGGTCAAGGACATCGGCTTCGAGGGTCTGCAGAGTGGTGCCGCCCTCAACGCCGGCACCTGCGACCTCGGCGCCGCGGCCATGACGATCACCGAGGAGCGGGAGAAGAACATCGACTTCTCCGATCCCTACTACGACTCGCTGCAGTCCCTGCTCGTCCCCAAGGACGCGAAGTTCAAGCTCGAGGACGCCAAGGGCAAGACGATCGCGGCCAAGCAGGGCACCACCGGTGAGGCATACGCCCAGAAGCACGCCCCGAAGGGCACCGAGATCAAGTCCTTCCCGAGCAACTCCGAGCTCTACCCGGCGCTGGAGTCCGGCGCGGTCGACGCGGTCATGATGGACCTGCCCTCCAACATCGCGAACCAGGGCAAGAAGTTCACCATCTCGGAGAAGTACGACACCGGTGAGCAGTACGGCATGCCGGTCAAGCAGGGCAACAAGAAGTTGCTCAAGGCCGTCAACAAGGAGCTGAAGGAGCTCAAGGACGACGGGACCTACGACAAGCTCTACGACAAGTACTTCAGCGAGTAAGGGCGGAACAATTCAATGAGAGCGGCACTTCCCCTGGCCCTGGTGGCCGTCGCGTCCCTCGGCCTGACGGCCTGTGGCAGCAGCGAAGGGGGCGACGACGACTCGGGCATGAACCTCGCCTCCGCCGGCACCCTCACCGTCTGCTCGGACATCCCCTACCCGCCCTTCGAGTTCGAGAAGGGTGGGGAGTACACCGGCTTCGACATGGACCTCATGCGTGAGATCGCGAAGGGCATGGACCTGAAGATGTCCGTCAAGGACGTCGGCTTCGACGGGCTGCAGAGCGGGGCCGCCCTGAACGCCGGCACCTGCGACATCGGGGCCAGCGCCATGACGATCACCAAGGAGCGGGAGAAGAACCTCAGCTTCTCCGACCCGTACTACGACTCGCTGCAGTCCCTGCTGGTCCCCAAGGGCTCCGACATCAAGGACATCAAGGACCTCGCCGGCAAGACCGTCGGTGTCCAGCAGGGCACCACCGGCGAGAAGTACGCCAAGGACCACGTCCCGGGCGACGCCGAGGTCAAGTCCTACCCCAGCGACGCCGAGCTCTTCCCGGCGCTGCAGTCCGGCGGCGTCGACGTCGTCCTGCAGGACCTGCCGGTCAACCTCGGGCACACCCAGGGCGGGAAGTTCACCATCGCCCAGGAGTACGACACGAGCGAGCAGTACGGCTTCGCCGTCAAGAAGTCCGGGAGCGAGAAGCTTCTGAAGTCCGTCAACAAGGAGCTCAAGGAGCTCCGCAAGGACGGCACCTACGACAAGCTCTACGACAAGTACTTCAGCGAGAACAAGAAGTAGCACCCCATGAGCGTGGCCCGGACCACCGTCCGGGCCACGCTCACACCCGTCGGAAGGCCCATCACGTGAAACCCTCCACCCGCAGACGCCTCTTCCGGGGCACGCTCTATGCCGTCTTCGTGGTGGCCGTGGTAGTCGTCCTCCTGGTCGCGGACTGGGGCGCGATCCACACGAACTTCTTCAACTCGGAGGTCGCCAAGTCGACCTTCCCCGACGTCATCACCACCGCGGCGAAGAACACCGTCGTCTACACGGCGATCGCCTTCGCGGGCGGTCTCGTCCTCGGCCTGATCCTCGCGCTGATGAAGCTCTCGCCGGTCGCCCCCTACCGCTGGGTCTCGACCGCCTACATCGAGCTCTTCCGCGGGCTGCCGGCCCTGTTGGTGATCTTCGGCTTCGCCTTCGCCGTGCCGATCGCCTTCAACTGGAGCCCACCGGGCGGCAGCGCCGGCGCGGGGCTGATCGCGCTGATCATCGTCTCCGCGGCCTACATCGCCGAGACGATCCGCGCCGGTATCCAGGCCGTCCCCAAGGGCCAGGTCGAGGCCTCTCGGTCGCTGGGCATGAGCCCGGGGTGGACGATGGTCTCGGTGGTCCTGCCGCAGGCCTTCCGGATCATCACCCCGCCGCTGACCAACGAGCTGGTCATCATCATCAAGGACACCTCGCTGCTCTTCA
>CAYLUX010000020.1:0-30333 GCA_964386935.1 uncultured Janibacter sp. | reverse complement strand
CACGAAGACCACCCCGACCGAGATCCAGGTCATCGAGGAACCCCGCGTGACCAACCTGGCCGAGCTCCGGGGGCCCGCCGAGGACTACGCGAAGGAGAAGAAGCTCAAGCCCGGCAAGGCCGAGCCGATCACCGGCGGACTCTCCTTCGCCGACGCCCCCGAGATCGCCGAGGGGACCTGGGTCGACACCCTCGTGCCCGGCGAGACCCTCGTCTACCGCGTCTGGGTGGAGCCGGGACAGATCCCACGCTTCACCGCCAACGGGCCGACCGGCGGCTTCCGCTACCCCGACGACTCCGATCTGGGCACCCTCTGGGTGGACGGGCGCGCCTTCGGCCCCGACCGGCAGGCCCTCACCGACAACTTCCTGATCTCCGGGTCCTTCAGCCCGACCTACGGACGCGATCCGAAGTCGGTCGCCGGGCCCCAGGTGCGCTGGTCGAACCGCTTCTCGGACGTACCGCTCCAGGACGAGGTGCGGGCGTCGAGCATGGGCGGTTGGTACTACTACGCCGTCGGCATCGGCACCAGCGACCTCGGCCAGCAGCTCGCCGGGCAGCCGATCAAGGTGGCCTTCACCGTGGACCTCGAGGGCAAGCCCTCGGGCGGGCCGGAGTACGCCGGGGACGAGGACTGGCAGGCAGCAGCCATCGGGGAGAAGGCGGACCCCTCCGGCCCGGACGGGACGAGCGAGGAGGCCGGCGCCGCCGACAGCGACGAGGACGAAGGGGGCTCCCTCCTCCCCTGGGTCGGCGGTGGCCTGCTCGCCGTCGTCGCGATCGGCGTGGCCGGATGGTTCGGCCTCCGCCGCCGCGGCAAGGCATAGCACCTAGCCGCATCACCATCCCCTGCCGCGCTAGTTGACTTTGCATACGCAAACCTTTAGATTGCTATTGCAAACAGGGGAACGGGAAGCCCCGGTCCTTGTCCATCGCAGGGGGGTGGACAGGGGCACGGACCGTCGTCCATCGCAGGGGGGTGGGCGGCGGCTCCGGCCGGGGCTTCCCGACTGTGCGGGGCGTGGCGGGTGATCGGGGTACGGCTGCGGCGACTAGTATCCGGCGGGGCACCACCGGATACTCAGGACGGGGCATGAGCAGCAGGACCATCGCGGCACGAGCGCTCATCGGCGCTGCCCTGATCGGCGGGCTCTCGCTGCCGGCCACCGCTCCGGCCGCCGCGGACGGGCCGCCGGCCCCCTTCGCCGGGAAGTCGGTGCAGGGCGTCGATCTCAAGGGTGCCGAGCAGGTTCCCGACGACGCTCCCACCCTCTCCCCCGGGGTGTACCGGGACAAGATCACGTCGAGCGAAGAGGGGTGGCGGGCCTACCGGGTCGAGCGCACCGCCCCGGGCTCGACGCTGCACGTCTCGCTGACCACGCGACCCACCTCCTACGGCAACCCGGACGACTACAACACCGAGGACCTGCGCCTGCGCCTCCTCGCCCCGGACGGCACGGAGTGCTTCGACGACGACACCTACCTCGGTGACTCCGGCAGCGGCACCACCCCCTTCGTCACGCTCTCCGGCGCCGTGCAGGGCAAGGTGCCGCCCTCGGACGATGCCTCCTACGAATCCTCCTGCCGCAACACCGGCACCTTCACCGCGCTCCTGGGCAGGGACGGGCCGACCAAGACCCTGCCCGCCGAGATCCAGGTCCTCGAGGAGCCTCCGGTGGGCGACCTGAAGAACCTGCCGAAGGGCGTCGAGGACACTCACGACCCCAAGGACCTCAAGGCCTCGGACCCGACGCCGGTCAAGGGCGGCACCGGCTTCACCGACGCCCCGGAGATCACGCCCGGCACCTGGACCGACACCATCGCGCCGGGCCAGACCCGGGTCTACCGGGTCCGGGTCGACTACGGGCAGACCGCCCGCTTCACCGTCAACGGGCCCACCGGCGGCTTCCGGTACCCCTCGGACGGGATGGACTCGCTCAGCATCGCCGGCCTCCTCTACTCGCCGGACCGGAACCTGGTCGAGGACCCCAACACCGGCAGCTACGGCGGCGGCTACAACATGCTGTCCTCGGTGAACACGGCCGAGGTGCGCTACCTCAACCGCTTCGAGGACTACACGTGGGCCTCGCACATGGGCGGGTGGTACTACTACGCCGTCAACGTCGGGACCGGCGACCTCGGCAAGTCCCTGAAGGGCCAGGAGATCAAGGTCGCCTTCACGGTGGAGGTCGACGGGTCCGCCTCGAAGAAGGTGGACTACGACCTCACCGCCGGTGACTGGGGCGATGCGAGCGAGGGCTCCTCGACGGACATCGGCGCGGTGCTCCCGTGGCTGGGCGGGGGCGTGGTGCTCCTCGTGCTGCTCGGCGGAGGCACCTGGCTGGTGATCCGGCGACTGGGCTAGTCCTGCTCGGTCCCGCTCTCCCAGGAGTAGGTGCCGTCCTCGGCCCGGGTGCACAGGACGGCGTCGCCCCCTTCGGTCGCGCCCCGCAGGCCGACCTCGGTGAAGTCGCAGTCATCGCCCACGTCCTGGGTGACGGTGGGCAGGTCCGTGGCGTCCTCTCCCCCGCCCCCGGACCACGGCGCCCAGACGACGACGAAGGAGAGCGCGACGAGCACGGCGAGGACGGTCACGACCCCGAGCGGGACGAGCACGCGGCCTCGCCGCCGGGCCGACGAGCCGGCGCCGGGCTCGGGCGTCGTGGGGCCGGGTCCCGCGGGCAGCGTCGGGCCGGGACCAGCCGGTTGTGTGGGGCCGGGGGCCGCGGGCTGTCCGGGGGGAGGCGAACCAGCCTGGGCGGGGACGTTCGGCGGCGGCGGGTACGGCCGCGCGGACTCCGGGCGCACCGGTGGGGGCGGAGTGGCCTCCCCCTCGGACTCGGGCGCCTCCACCTGGCGCAGCACCGTGACCTCTCCCGAGGCCTCCGGTGTCCAGGCGAGCTCGGGGATCTCCAGCCGCTGCCGGGCGACGGTCGCGGAGACCGGGCGCTGCGCCGGGTGCTCCGCGAGCAGCTCCATGATCAGGCCCCACATCGGGTCGGGCACGCCGGGAGGCCGGGCGAAGGCCCGTGGGCCGACACCGGTCGGTGACTGCGCGGTGAGCATGTAGCCCGCGACCGCCCCGACGGCGTAGAGGTCGCTCGCCGTGGCGAGCTCGCCGCGGCTCTGCTCCGGCGCCATGTAGCCGCGGGTGCCGAGCGCCATGTGGGTCTCGGTCAGGCGTGGGCCGTCCAGCTCCGAGGCGATCCCGAAGTCGGTGAGGTAGATGTGCGGCCGGTCGCTCCCGGTCGCCGCGAGCAGGATGTTCGCAGGCTTGACGTCTCGGTGGACGATCCCCGAGGCGTGCACCGCGGCGAGCGCGTCGAGGAGCTGGCGCATGATCTCCGCGACGAAGGGGGCCGGCAGCGGCCCGTTGTCCCCCACGAGGGTCGAGACCGACCCGCCGTCGACGACCGGCATCGTGAAGAGGACGCGGTCGTCCTCCCCCACCCAGCCGAGCGGGGTGACGACGTGCGGGTGCTGGACCCGGAAGGCGGTCTCCCGCACGAAACGCAGCAGGGAGGCGGCATCGGACTGGCGCAGCACCTTGGCCGCGACGATCCGGTCGGTACGACGGTCGTGGACACGCCACACCGAGCCCATGCCGCCCTGCCCGATGAGCTCGAGCAGCTCGTACCGGCCTGCGAAGACCTCACCCACCTGCGGCTCCCGCCTCCCGCAGCAGCGAGGCCAACCGGGGGTGCTTCCCGTCGAGCAGGCCGGCGGCGTCGAGCAGCTCGGGCCCGCTCGCCGTGGCGCGCAGGACGTCCAGCGCCCCGGCCCGCCGCTCGTCGCGGGTGGTCATCCCCGTCGTGAAGGTCCCCTGCACGTCGTGGGCGGCCGCCACGCGGGAGGCGATCTGCTCCCGGGTCAGGGTCGGCGCCTCCTCGGCGAGCTCGAGCAGCGCCTGCAGCCGCGGCACGACCGCCGGATTGCCGATCTTGACCCGCCGTCCCGAGAGGAGCTGGGAGAGCATGGGAGCGGACAGACCGAGTGCCTCGGCGAGTCGCCCCTGGGTCAGGTCGAGCGCGGACATCACGCGGTCCGCGAGATCGCGCAGCGTCTCGCCGTACAGCTGGCGCTGCCGGTCCAGGTTGCTCTGGAGGTCGTCGGTCACGGATCTCTCCCCTTCGTGTCGCGGCCATCTTAGGATGCAGCCCGCATCGGGGCGCGGAGCGCCACCGGCCCGCAGGTCTCCCTTCGGGGCCGTCGGTCACGTCCGGCAGACTGCGGGCATGACCCACTCCCCACGTTTCGCCTCCGTCGAGGACGTCCGCGACCGGCTGGCAGAGCACGGCTACCTCGCCTCCGACGCGATCGCGACCACGGTCTTCCTCGCGGACCGGCTCGGCAAGCCGCTGCTCATCGAGGGCCCGGCCGGGGTCGGCAAGACCGCCCTCTCCGGCGCGGTGGCCACCGCCACCGACAGCGGGCTGGTGCGCCTGCAGTGCTACGAGGGCGTCGACGAGGCCCGGGCGCTGTACGAGTGGAACCACGCCAAGCAGCTGCTGCGGATCACCGCCGCCGGCGCGCACAAGGACCCGACCGGCGAGGACGAGGCCGACTGGCCCTCGGTGAAGGAGGACATCTTCACCGACGAGTTCCTCCTCTCCCGGCCGCTGCTGACCGCGATCCGCACCGAGGAGCCGACCGTCCTGCTCATCGACGAGCTGGACAAGGCGGACGTGGAGATCGAGGGGCTCCTGCTCGAGGTGCTCTCGGACTACCAGGTGACCGTCCCGGAGCTGGGCACGATCACGGCGCGGCAGACCCCCTTCGTCGTGCTCACCTCGAATGCCACCCGGGAGCTGTCCGAGGCGCTGCGGCGCCGCTGCCTCTACCTGCACATCGACTACCCGGAGGCGGAGCTGGAGCGGCGCATCGTGCGCCTCAGCGTTCCCGACCTCGAGGAGAGCCTCGCCGACTCGATCGTGCGGCTCGTCGGGGCGCTGCGGGAGATGCGGCTGCGCAAGTCACCCTCGGTCGCGGAGACCATCGACTGGGCCCGCACCCTCCTCAGCCTCGGCGCCGGCGAGGGCACCGGTGGTGAGCCGGACCCGCAGCTGGTCCGCGAGACCCTCGGCGTCGTCCTCAAGCACCGCGAGGACATCGACGTGGCCGCCGAACGCCTGGACCTCGGCCGTGCCCTCGCCTGATCCCCTCGGCAGCCGGCTGGTCGACCTCGGCCGGTCGCTGCGGCGCCACGGGATGAACGTCGGGACCACGGAGGTGACCGACGGGGCGGCCGTCGCCAGCACGCTCGGCCTGACCGACCGGGCGCGGCTGCGTGCCGGGCTGGCCGCGGCGATGCTGCGCCGCTCGGCGGACCGGGACCTCTTCGATCAGCTCTTCGACATCCACTTCCCCGCGGCCGCGGGTGATCGCACCGACCAGGACGCGCTCGACCCGGCGGCGGACGCGAGCGAGGCCCGGGAGCGGGCCGAGGCGATCCGGCGCGAGCTCGTCACGGCCCTCGCCGACGGCGACGAGCAGGCGTTGGAGCGGCTCGCCAACCGGACCGTCGCCGAGCTGGGGCGGCTGGCCAACGAGGCCACGAACGGCGGCTTCTCCGCACACCAGGCACTGGACCGGCTCGCGCCGCAGACCGCGATCGCCGCTGCGCTGCAACGGGCCCGCGACGCCGGTGACGTGGTCGGCGGCTCCGGCGAGGGCTCGGGCGGGTCCGGCAGCGGGTCCGGCGGGGCGTCCGGCTCGGGCAGCGGCGGCGGACCCGGGAGCGACTGGCGGCCGGAACGGCTGAGCGACCGCTTCGACCGGGACGAGATCCGCACGAGGGTCGGGGCCTTCCGACGGCGGGTGGAGACCGAGGCGACGCGGCGCAACGCGCAGGTGCGCGGACGCGACCGGATCTCGAAGTACGGCGTGCGGGACCCCTTGGAGCGCAAGGACTTCCTGCTCACGGGCACCACCGAGGCGGCAGAGCTGCATGCCGCCGTCCACCCCCTCTCGCGCAAGCTGGCGGCGCGGCTCGCCGCCCGGCAGCGGCGGCAGAGCCGGGGCGCGATCGACATCCGGCGCACCCTGCGCGCGGCGATGTCCACCGGAGGCGTCCCGGTGCGACCGGCCCACCGGCGCCGCACCCGCAGCCGGGCCGACGTGGTGCTGCTGTGCGACATGTCCGGGTCGGTCTCGGGCTTCTCGCGCTTCACGATCCTGCTGCTGCAGTCACTGGCGGGCCAGTTCCGGCGGGTGCGCTTCTTCGGCTTCGTCAACACGGTCGACGACATCACCGAGCTGGTCCGCGGCAGCCGCGTCGGGGAAGACATCAGCGAGCGCATCACGAGCGAGGCGACGCTGACCCGGTGGCACGGCAGCAGCGACTACGGGTCGGCGCTGCGGGACTTCGCCGAGGAGCACCTCGACGCGGTGGGCCCGCGCTCGACGGTGCTGGTCCTCGGGGACGCCCGCACCAACGGCACCGACCCGCGCACCGATGCCCTGCGGGAGATCGTCTCCCGTGCCCGCCACGCGGTCTGGCTCAACCCGGAGCCGGCCCGCCAGTGGGACACCGGTGACTCCGTCGCCGGCCGGTACGCCGAGCTCATCGACATGCACGAGGTCCGCAACATCGACCAGCTGCGCGCCTTCGTCGCCCGCCTGCCCGTCATGTGAGTCCCGGCGGGATCTTCAGAGGAACTCCAGATCTCACCCCGACGATCCCCCGATCCGGCTGCCTAGATTGTGTCCATGGCAACCGCCCCACCTCCGCCCACGGCCCGGATCCTGGTCGTCGAGGACGACCCCACGATCAACCAGGCACTCACCGACCGGCTGCACTCGGAGGGCTTCGACGTCGTGCGGGCGAGCGACGGCCCCGGCGCCGTGAGCGCCTTCGCCGAGCACCACCCCGACCTCGTGGTCCTCGACCTCATGCTCCCCGGCTTCGACGGCCTCGAGGTCTGCCGGCGCGTCCAGGCCGAGCGCCCCGTCCCGGTCCTCATGCTCACCGCCCGCGACGACGAGAACGACATCGTCGTCGGCCTGGCCGTCGGGGGCGACGACTACCTGACCAAGCCCTTCCGGATGCGCGAGGTGGTCGCCCGGGTGCGAGCCCTGCTGCGCCGCGTCGAGCGTGCCGCCGAGCTCGGGCGTGACACCGGTCCCGTCGAGCACTCCGGGCTCGTCGTGGACGAGCGCACCCGCAGCTGCAGCGTCGAGGGACGGCCCGTCCACCTCACGCCGACCGAGTTCGACCTCCTGGCACTCCTGGCCCACCAGCCCGGCACCGTCCTGCGACGCGAGCAGATCGTCGCCGACCTCTGGGGCTGGGACGACGGCCTCGGCCGGGGCAGCCTCGACACGCACGTGAAGTCGTTGCGCGCCAAGGTCGGTCACGGCCGCATCCGCACCGTCCACGGCGTCGGCTACGCCCTCGAGGACGGGGTCGGGCGATGAGCCGTACCGCGCCGCTCGTCGGCATCACCTCCATCCGCACCCGTCTCGCCGTGCTCGTCGGCGCGAGCGTCCTCGTCGCTGCCGTGGTCGGCGCCGTGGGCACCGAGGCGGGGGTGCCCCTGTGGCTCGGCCTGCCGGCGACCATCGCCGTGGCCCTCGTCGTCACCCGATGGCTCGCGGCCGGCATGACCGGCCCCCTCCTGGAGATGACCGGGGCCGCCGAGCGGATGGCGAAGGGGGACTACTCGACCCCGATCACCACGACCGGGCGGGACGAGGTGGGAGCCCTCGCGCGTGCCTTCACGAGCATGGCCGGCGAGCTCGCCGAGGCCGAGGAGCACCGTCGCCGGCTGGTCGCGACCGTCGCCCACGAGCTGCGCACTCCCCTCAGCGCCCAGCAGGCACTGCTGGAGAACCTCGTCGACGGGGTCACCGCACCCGACGAGCAGTCGCTGCGGGCGACGCTCGCGCAGTCCGAGCGGCTCGGCTCCCTCGTGACCGACCTGCTCGACCTCTCCCGACCGGACGGTCGCGGGATCCCCCTCTCCCCCACACGCATCGGGGTCCGGGACCTCGTCGAGGAGGCGACCGCGGAGGCCTCCCTCCAGGACCGCGGGGTCACCCTCCTCACCGATGTCCAGCCCACCGATCTCGTCGTCACCGGCGACCGTGCCCGGCTGGCGCAGGTCACCGCGAACCTGCTCGACAACGCCATCCGGCACAGCCCCTCCGGCGCCACGGTCACCCTGACGGCGCGGGCCGACGACGAGCAGTGGTCGCTCACGGTCGCGGACGAGGGCCCCGGGATCTCCCCGGAACGAGCCGAGCGGCTCTTCCACCGCTTCGGTCCCGGCGGGGACGAAGGGGGTGGCACCGGCCTCGGTCTCGCGATCGCCGCCTGGGTCGCCTCGATGCACGGCGGCACGATCCGCGCGCTGCCCGCCGGGGAAGGTGCGACGGGGGCCCGGATCCGGATGACCCTGCCCCTGGACCCGCCGGCCTCGCCCTCCCCTGCCCCACTGGCCACCCACGAGTCCGCGCCCACCCCGGTGGCCGCGAGTACGTCGCCCGCGGCGATGCCCCCTTCGTTCTCGGTGTCACGGTGGTGGCCGGAGCGGACCTCCGAGGGCCGCCCCCGGCTGCTCCTGGCCGCCCTTGCCGTCGGCGTGCTCGCCGCGGCGGTCCTGCCGGGGCACGCGATCGGACTCGGCCTGCTCCTCGTCCTCACCGCCGGCGGGGCCTCGCTGTGGCTCGCGTCGCCGCGCCGCGGCACCCGGTGGTCATGGTTCACGGCCGCGCTCGCTCTGCCGCTCGGCCTGACGACGATCCTGCGCGACGACCCGGTCGCCAGCTTCTTCGCCGTCGCCGTCGCGGGGGTCCTCGCCGCCGCCGCGTGCACCGGCGCCCGCACGGTGCCCGGCATCGTCGCCTCCGTCATCGCGTGGCCGCTCTCCGCGCTGCGCGGGCTGCCGCTGCTCGACCGGACCATCCGGGTCATCGCCCGGCAGGGCAGCGCGTGGTCGGTGCTGCGCACCGGCGCCGTGAGCCTGGTCCTGCTGCTCGTCTTCGGTGGGCTGCTCGCCTCGGCCGACGCCGTGCTCGGCTCCTGGGCCTCCGCGCTCGTACCGGACATCAGCGACATGGCGGTCTTCCGGGGCTTCGTCCTCGTCTTCTTCGCCGGGGTGACGCTCGCCGGGCTCTACCTGGCGATCAACCCGCCGCTCGTGGACGGGGTGCGGCTTGCCGCGCGGATCCCGGAGCGGGAGTGGCAGGTGCCGCTCGGGGTCGTCATCGCGATCTTCCTCGCCTTCATCGCGGCGCAGGGCGCGGCGTTCCTCGGCGGCCACGACTACGTCCTGCGCACCGCCGGGGTCACGTACGCCGAGTCGGCGCGGCAGGGCTTCGGCCAGCTGACGGTGGCGACGGCGTTGGTCCTCGTCCTCATCGGCGGGGTGCGTGCCCTCGGCCGCACGCGCACCGCTCGCGACCGTCGGGTCATGCAGGCGATGAGCGCGATCCTGTGCCTGCTCACCCTCCTCGTCGTGGCCTCGGCCCTGCGCCGGATGGCGCTGTACCAGGAGGCCTACGGGTACACGACCCTGCGGGTGAATGCCGACCTCTTCGAGATCTGGCTCGGCCTCGTCGTGCTCGCGGTGCTCGTCTCCCTCTTCACGCCGACCCGCGGCTGGGTCGGCCGGGTCGTGCTCGTCACCGCCGCCGCCCTGACGATCGTCGGGACCGTCGGCAACACGAGCGCGCAGGTGGCCGAGCACAACATCGAGCGGTGGCAGGAGACCGGCAAGCTCGACACCTACTACCTCAGCAACCTGCCCGACGACGCCGTGCCGACCATCGACTCGAGTCCGCTGCCCAGGCAGCTCAAGGCGTGCATCTTCTCCGGGCAGGGCGTCCACGGCTCCGCCGACGAGAACCCCGTCCCGGGCTGGAACCTCGCCCGGCAGCGCGCCGAGCAGATCCGGGCGGAGTACGCCACGCCGGACCACTGCGTCCTGTCGACCCGCTGAGATCCGAGGCTCCTGCGAGCCGGCGGGGAGGGAGGGCCCTGGTGAAGATGGTCACGACCCCGCCGTGCGAAGGAGGCACACCAGACGCAGTAGTCTGCCGCTCATGGCCATCAGCAAAGTCCTCATCGCGAACCGCGGCGAGATCGCCGTCCGAGTAGCCCGCGCCTGCCGTGACGCCGGCCTCGGCTCCGTCGCCGTCTATGCCGAGCCCGACCGCGACGCACTGCACGTGAAGGTCGCCGACGAGGCGTACGCCCTGGGCGGCTCGACGCCGGGCGAGAGCTACCTCGTCAAGGAGAAGCTGCTCGAGGTGGCGAAGGAGGCCGGCGCCGACGCGGTCCACCCCGGGTACGGCTTCCTCTCCGAGAACGCGGAGTTCGCCCAGGCCGTCATGGACGCCGGACTGACCTGGATCGGCCCGCCGCCGGCCGCCATCGACGGCCTCGGCGACAAGGCCAAGGCCAAGCACATCGCTGCCAAGGCCGACGCCCCGCTCGCTCCCGGCACCAAGGACCCCGTCGAGAACGCCGACGAGGTCGTGAAGCTCGCCGAGGAGTTCGGCCTCCCCATCGCCATCAAGGCCGTCTACGGCGGTGGCGGTCGCGGCCTGAAGGTCGCCCGCACCATGGAGGAGATCCCCGACCTCTTCGAGTCCGCGGTCCGCGAGGCCGTCACGGCCTTCGGCCGCGGTGAGTGCCTCGTCGAGAAGTTCCTCGACAAGCCGCGCCACGTCGAGACCCAGTGCCTCGCCGACCAGCACGGCAACGTCGTGGTCATCTCCACCCGTGACTGCTCGCTGCAGCGCCGCAACCAGAAGCTCGTCGAGGAGGCCCCGGCCCCCTTCCTCACCGACGAGCAGCACGCCGAGCTCGTCCGCGCCTCCAAGGCCATCCTCAAGGAGGCGGGCTACGTCGGCGCCGGTACCTGCGAGTACCTCGTGGGGCAGGACGGGACGATCTCCTTCCTCGAGGTCAACACCCGTCTGCAGGTCGAGCACCCCGTGAGCGAGGAGGTCACCGGCATCGACCTCGTCCGCGAGATGTTCCGGATCGCCGACGGCGAGGAGCTCGGCTACGACGACCCGGTCGCGCGCGGCCACTCCTTCGAGTTCCGCATCAACGGCGAGGACGCGGGCCGGGGCTTCATGCCCGCCCCCGGCACCGTCACCACGATGAACGTGCCGCAGGGCCCCGGCGTGCGCTGGGACGCCGGCATCGAGCAGGGCGACACCGTCGCCGGTGCCTTCGACTCGATGATCGCCAAGCTCATCGTCACCGGCTCCAGCCGTGAACAGGCCCTGGAGCGCTCTCGCCGCGCCCTGGCCGAGCTCGAGGTCGGCGGCATGCCGACCGTCATCCCCTTCCACCGGGTGGTCGTGACCGACCCGGCCTTCGCACCGACCGACGGCAAGCCCTTCACGGTGCACACCCGCTGGATGGAGACCGAGTTCGACAACCAGATCGAGCCCTACGGCGGCGAGACCGGCCAGGCCGAGGAGGACGAGGAGCGTCAGCGCATCACCGTCGAGGTCGGCGGCCGCCGGCTCGAGGTCGTGCTGCCCGGTGAGCTCTCCCTCGGAGGCGGTGGTGGCGCCAAGAAGAAGAAGGCGCCCAAGCGCTCCGGCGCCGGCGGCGGCAAGGCCGCGGTCTCGGGCGACAGCCTCGCCGCGCCGATGCAGGGCACCGTCGTCAAGGTCGCCGTCGAGGAGGGCCAGGAGGTCGCCGAGGGCGACACCGTGGTCGTCATCGAGGCGATGAAGATGGAGCAGCCGATCAACGCCCACAAGTCCGGGACCATCACCAACCTGGACGCCGAGGTCGGCGCGACCGTCAACAACGGCGCCGTCCTGGCCGACATCAAGGACTGACCGCCCCGAGCGGTGAGAGACGGGCCCGCCCCACACGATCGTGTGGGGCGGGCCCGTTTCTCGTGGTGCGGTGGCGGGGGCGAAGGGGGCCGGCCCCCTTCGCTCCTCAGCGCTGGGTCGGGTGCAGCCGGCGGGCCGACTCGGCGACCGTGCCCGTGAGCGAGGGGTAGACGGTGGACGTCGAGGCCACCTGGTCCACGGAGAGCCGGTTCTGCACCGCGATCGCGACCGGGAAGATCAGCTCCGAAGCGCGCTGGGCGACGATGACGCCGCCGAGCACGGTGCCGGTCCCCCGGTAGGCGAAGAGCTTGACGAAGCCCTCGCGGATCCCGAGCATCTTCGCCCGCGGGTTGCGCGAGAGCGGCATCATGACCGCCTCTATGTCGGAGTTGGCCTCGGCGTCGGCGGCGCTGACCCCGACCGTGGCGATCTCCGGGTCGGTGAAGACGTTGCTGGAGACCGCGGACATGCGAAGGGGGGTGACCGCATCACCGAGGGCGTGGGCCATGGCCGTGCGGCCCTGCATGGCCGCGACGGAGGCCAGCGGGAAGACCCCGGTGCAGTCACCGGCGGCGTAGACCCCGCGCACCGAGGTGCGCGAGACCCGGTCGACCTCGACGTGACCACTGTCGGTCCGGTCGATGCCGACCTCCTCGAGGCCGAGACCGTCGGTGCGCGGGACGGCGCCGACTGCGATGAGCACGTGGCTGCCCTCGACCTCCCGGCCGTCCTCGAGGGTCACGACGACCCCGTCGCCGCGTCGCTCGGCTGCAGCCATCCGGGAGCGGTTGAGGATCGTCATCCCCCGACGGCGGAAGACGTCCTCGATGACCGCTGCCGCGTCCTGGTCCTCCTGGGGCAGGACGAGCTCGCGGGAGGAGACGAGGGTGACGTCGGAGCCGAGCCCCAGATACGCCTGTGCGAGCTCGGCGCCGGTGACGCCGGACCCGACGACGATGAGCCGCTCCGGCAGCTCGGGCAGGTCGTAGAGCTGCTTCCAGGTGAGGATCCGCTCCCCGTCCGGCTGCGCGGTCGGCAGCACCCGCGGGGTGGCGCCGGTCGCCAGCAGCACGACGTCGGCGTCCACGGTCTCGGTGCCCGCGTCGGTCTCGGCGAGCACCCGGGTCGCGCTCACGAGCCGGCCGCGGCCGCGCACCACCCGCACCCCGACCTCACCGAGCCGGGTGGCGATGTCGCTGGACTGGGCCTCGGCCAGGTCCCGGATGCGGGCGTTGACGGCTCCCAGCTCGGCCCGGGCACGGGCGAGCTCGTCCCCTTCGTGGTCCTCGAGGCGCACACCGAGGTGCGACGCCGTCTCGAAGCCGCCGAGGTAGTCGGCCGTCCCGATGAGGGTCTTGCTGGGGACCACGTCGGTGAGGACCGCCGCCCCTCCCAGGCCGTCGCAGTCGACGACCGTGACGTCGGCGCCGAGGTGCGCGGCGACGAGAGCCGCCTCGTAGCCCCCGGGGCCACCTCCGAGGATCACCACTGATGTCGCGTGTGTCACGCCTCCATCCAATCATCCTTGTAGATTGCGGGCGTGAGTCAGCACAGCACCGACAGCACGGACCCCTTCGACCTCGCCCGCGAGGCGGCCGCGGAGATCGCCCGACGCACCGACGTCGAACGCCACGACGTCGCCCTCGTGCTCGGCTCCGGCTGGGGCCGGACCGCCGACCTCGTCGGGGACACCGTCACCGGCTTCGACCAGGCGGAGGTCCCCGGCTTCGAGGGGGCCTCGGTCGCCGGGCACTCCGGCACGATGCGCTCGGTCGACATCGCCGGGACCGGCCGTCGGGCGCTCGTCTTCGGCACCCGGACGCACTACTACGAGGGGCGGGGCGTGCGCGCCGTCGTGCACGCCGTGCGCACCGCGGCCGCCGCCGGCTGCCGCGCGATCGTCCTCACCAACGGGTGCGGCGGCCTGCGGCCCGAGTGGGGCCCGGGCACACCGGTCCTCATCAGCGACCACATCAACCTCACGGGCACCTCGCCGATCGAGGGGGCGAACTTCGTCGACCTCACCGACCTGTACTCCCCCCGGCTGCGTGACCTCGCCCGGGAGGTCGACCCGGAGCTCGGCGAAGGGGTCTACGTCCAGTTCCCCGGCCCGCACTACGAGACCCCCGCCGAGATCCGGATGGTCCGCACCATCGGCGGCGACCTCGTCGGGATGAGCACGAGCCTCGAGGCCATCGCCGCCCGGCAGGCGGGCCTGGAGGTGCTGGGCATCTCGCTCGTGACGAACGCGGCCGCCGGCATGGACGCGCCGCTGGACCACGCGGAGGTCGTCGCCGCCGGCAAGGCCTCCGCCGACCGCATCGGCCACCTGCTCGCCAAGATCGTGGAGCGCATCTGATGGACACCCAGCTGATCGCGACCGCACGTGCCTGGGCCGCGGAGGACCCCGACCCCCGCACCGCGCGCGAGCTGACCGACCTCGTCACCGCGGTCGAGGGCGGGGACACGGCCGCCGAGGAGGACCTGGCCGACCGCTTCAGCGGGATGCTGCAGTTCGGGACCGCCGGCCTGCGCGGCGAGCTCGGCGCGGGCCCGAACCGGATGAACCGCGCCATCGTCATCCGCGCGGCCGCGGGCCTCGTGGCCCACCTGCAGGCGTCGACCGACCAGCCGCTCGTCGTCATCGGGCGGGACGCCCGGTACGGGTCGGCGGACTTCGCCACCGACACCGCCGCCGTGGTCACCGCCGCCGGTGGGCGCGCCGCCCTCCTGCCGGGCCCGCTGCCCACCCCCGTGCTCGCCTTCGCGATCCGCCACCTGGGCGCCGACGCGGGCGTCATGGTCACCGCGAGCCACAACCCGCCCCAGGACAACGGCTACAAGGTCTACCTCGGTGACGGCAGCCAGATCGTCCCGCCGAGCGACCGGCAGATCGCCGACCGGATCGCCGAGGTGGGCAGCCTCGCCGACGTGCCCCGCGCCGAGTCCGGCTGGGAGGTGCTCGGCGACGAGGTCCTCGAGGCCTACCTCGACGCGGTGGCCGGCGTCGTGGCTGCGGACTCCCCGCGGGAGCTCTCGGTGCTGCACACCTCGCTGCACGGGGTCGGGGACGGCACGCTGCGCGCCGCCTTCGCCCGGGCCGGCTTCCCCGAGCCGGCGACGGTGGGCCGGCAGGCCGAGCCGGACCCGGACTTCCCGACCGTCGCCTTCCCCAACCCGGAGGAGGACGGCGCCCTCGACGCGGCGCTGGAGCAGGCGCGGACGGCCCCCTTCGACGTGGTCATCGCCAACGACCCGGACGCCGACCGCTGCGCCGTCGCGGTCCCCGACACCGAGGTGGAGGGCGGTTGGCGGCTGCTGCGCGGGGACGAGCTGGGAGCGCTCCTCGGTGCCCAGCTGCTCGCCCGCGGCGTCGCCGACGGACGCGGGATGGCCAACTCGATCGTGTCCTCCCGGCTGCTGGCCGCGATGTGCCGCGACGCCGGGGTCCCGCACGAGGAGACCCTCACCGGGTTCAAGTGGATCGCCCGCGTCCCGGAGCTGGCCTACGGCTACGAGGAGGCGCTCGGCTACTGCGTCGCCCCGGAGATCGTGCGCGACAAGGACGGGGTCTCCGCGGCCCTGCTCGTCGCCGAGATGGTCGCCTCCCTCAAGGCGCAGGGCCGCACCCTGCTCGACGTGCTCGAGGACCTGGACCGCAGGTTCGGCGTCCACGCGACCGACGCCTTCTCGGTGCGGGTGAGCGACTTGTCCGACCTGGACGTGCTCATGGACCGGCTGCGGTCCGGCCCGCCCACGGACCTCGGTGGGATCGCCGTGGCCTCCGCCGAGGACCTGTCGAAGGGGGCCGGCGGCCTCCCCCCGACCGACGGGATGCGCTTCCTGCTGACCGACGACTCCCGGATCATCGTGCGCCCCTCGGGGACAGAGCCGAAGCTCAAGGCCTACCTCGAGGTGATCGAGCCGGTGTCCGGCCCGGAGGCCCTCGGCTCCGCCCGCGCAGCCGCCTCCGAACGGCTCGCGGTGCTGCGGGAGAGCACGCAGGCGCTCACCGCCCTGTGACGGTCGCCTCGTAGACTCCGTCTCCGTGTCGACTCCCCACTCCCTGCCCGGCGAAGGGGGCCCCGGTCGCGTCGTCGTCCTCTCCGGTCCGAGCGGCTCCGGCAAGTCCCGGCTCGCCGAGCGGCTGCACCGACGCCACGGCTGGCCCATCGTGCGGCTGGACGACTTCTACAAGGACCTGGACGCCCCCGACCTGCCGCGCAGCGAGGAGCTCGGGATGGTCGACTGGGACCACCCGGACAGCTGGGACCGCGAGGCGGCGGTCGACGCACTCGCCCGGCTCTGCGAGTCCGGCTCGGTGGAGCTGCCGGTCTACGACATCTCGGTCTCCCGGGCGGTCGACCGGCACACCGTCACCGCCCGTCCCACCGACCTGGTCCTGGCCGAGGGGATCTTCGCCGCCGAGACGATCGCCGGGCTTGCCGAGAGGGGGCTGCTCCACTCGGCCTGGTGCATCCGTCACCACCGGCTGCACACCTTCGGGCTGCGGCTCGTCCGTGACCTCCGGGAGCACCGCAAGCCACCGCTGACCCTGCTGCGCCGCGGAACGGTGCTCATGCGGCGCGAGCCGGAGGTCATCGCCCGGCACCTGTCGCTCGGCGCCCGCTGCGCCACCCCACGCACGGCCGAGCAGGCGCTCTCCCGGTAGCCGGCCTCCGGCACCGACCGCGCAGACTGTCATGACCGACGCATACCGCACGATCGCCCGCGACGGCGAGGCCGAGATCGAGGTCAAGCGATCCCGCTTCCGCTGCACGCTGGAGCGGGTCGAGAGCGAGCAGGACGCCCGCGCCGTCGTGGAGCGGCTGCGCAAGGAGCACTGGGACGCCCGACACCACTGCTCGGCCTTCGTGCTCGGGCCCGACGCGTCGGTCCAGCGCTCCTCCGACGACGGCGAGCCCTCGGGCACCGCCGGTGCCCCGATGCTGGAGGTGCTGCGCGGTCACGAGCTGAGCGACGTCGTCGCCGTGGTCACCCGGTGGTTCGGGGGTGTGCTGCTCGGCACCGGTGGGCTCGTGCGGGCCTACGGTGACGCGGTCCGGGCCGGCGTGGAGTCGGTGGGCACCCGGCAGCGCTCGCTGCTGACCGAGCACGAGCTCGTCGTCCCCCACGCGGAGGCCGGGCGGGTGGAGAACGAGCTGCGCTCCCGGGGCGTGCGGATCCTCGACACCGGCTACGCCGCGCAGGTCACCCTGCGGCTCGGCGTGGCCGCGGGCGAAGGGGGCTCCCTCGCCGCCGCCGTCGCCGAGCTGACCGGCGGCGCGGCCGCGCCGCTCGAGGTGGGCTCGCGCTGGGTGGACTCGTAGGGTGGAGGACATGACTCGTCCCCCCTTCGCCACCGGCACCCGGCTGACCATCCAGGACGTCGCGGACCTCTTCGACCACGCCCTGCTCAAGCCCGAGCTGACCCCGCAGGAGGTCGCCGAGAGCACCCGTGGGCTCGCCGCCGAGCGGATCTGGAGTGTGTGCGTGCGGCCGAGCGACGTCGCCCTCGCCGCGCAGACCATCGCGCAGGTCGAGGGGAGCCCCACCCGCGTGTGCACGGTGCTCGGCTTCCCCCACGGCACGACCTCGACGGCCGGGAAGGTCGCCGAGGCCCGTCAGGCTCTCGCCGACGGGGCGGTGGAGCTGGACATGGTGCTCAACATCGGCCGGCTGCTCGGCGGCGACCTGGACGCCGTGCGCGAGGACATCGCGGCGGTGGTGCAGGTCGGTCACGAGGCCGGGGCCCTGGTCAAGGTGATCTTCGAGACCGCGCTGCTCGACGAGTCGGCCAAGCTCGCCGCCTGCCGGGTCAGCACCGAGGCCGGCGCCGACTTCACCAAGACATCGACGGGCTTCGCCGGTGGCGGTGCCACGCTCGAGGACGTCGCACTCATGCGCGCCAACACCCCGGAGCACATGGAGGTCAAGGCCTCCGGCGGGGTGCGGGACATCCCGACGCTGCTCGCGATGCTCGCCGAGGGCGTCACGCGGATCGGGACCTCGAGCACGATGAAGCTGCTGCAGGAGGCGCGGGACCTCGGCGAGGACGCGCTCGTCGTCCCCGAGCCCGGCGCGAGCACCCCCACGGCCCCCGGCGGCGGGTACTGACCCGCACCCCGACCGGGGTTCAGGCTCGGGCGGCAGCGGCGTAGGCGGGCTTGATCGTCCCCTCGATGATCTCCAGGCGCTCGTCGAAGGGCAGGAAGGCCGACTTCATCGCATTGGTCGTCACCCACCGCAGGTCCTCCAGCTCCCAGCCGGCATCGGTGACCAGGGCGTGCATCTCCTTGGTCATCGAGGTGTCGGACATCAGCCGGTTGTCGGTGTTGAGGGTGACGCGGTAGCGCAGCCGGGTCAGCAAGGTGATCGGGTGGCTCGCGATCGAGCGGGCGGCCCCGGTCTGGACATTGCTGTGCGGGCACATCTCCAGCGGCACCCGGGTGTCCCTGACGAAGGCGGCCAGCCTCCCGAGGCGCAGTCGGGAGGGGTCCTCGTGGACGGCGGCGAGCGCGGCGCCGGGGTCGTCGGTCACCGTGCCCTCACCGATGCCGATGTCGTCGACGATGCGCACACCGTGTCCGAGCCGGTCGGCGCCGCACCACTGCAGCGCCTCCCAGATGCTCGGCAGCCCGAAGGCCTCCCCCGCGTGGATCGTGAAGTGTGCGTTCTCGGTGCGCAGGTACTCGAAGGCATCGAGGTGCCGGCTCGGCGGGTACCCGGCCTCGGCGCCGGCGATGTCGAAGCCACCGACCCCGTCGTCGCGGTAGCGCACCGCGAGCTCGGCGATCTCCCGGGACTTCGCGGCGTGCCGCATCGCGGTCAGCAGCGCCCGCACGACGATCGGGTGCCCCGCCTCGGCCGCCAGCCGCTCCCCCTCCCGGAAGCCGGCGAGCGCCGCCTCGACGACCTCGGGCAGCTCCATCCCGCCCTGCAGGTGCTGCTCCGGCGCGAAGCGGGACTCGGCGTAGACGACCCCGTCCTCGGCCAGGTCGAGCACGCACTCCCGCGCGACCCTGGCGATCGCCTCCGGCGTCTGCATCACCGCGACGGTGTGCACGAAGGTCTCCAGGTAGCGCTCCAGCGAGCCGGAGTCCGCGGCATCGCGGAACCACCCGGCCAGCCCCTCCGGCGTGGCGTCCGCGCCGCTGACGGGCAGCTCGTGGCCCTGCTCCTCGGCGATCTCGAGCACGGTCGAGGGACGCACCCCGCCGTCGAGGTGGTCGTGCAGCAGCACCTTGGGCAGCGCGCGGATGGCCTCGCGGCCCGGCTGGATGGTGCTCACCCCTCCTCCCGGTGCACGGTCTCCGGTGCGAAGGCGGGCGTGCAGACGGCGACGTACTCGGCGCCGTCGGGACCGGTCGAGTAGCGCACCCGCTCACCGGCCCGGGTCACGATGCTCTCGCCGGCACCGACCTCGGTCACTCCCCCGTCGTGCTCGACGAGCACGGTGCCGGCGACGACGAGCGTCACCTCGTCGAACTCCGGGGTCTGCCCGGGCTCGCTCCACCCGGGCGGTGCCTTCATGTGCGCGACCGACATCGCCTCGGTCCCGGTCGCGACCCGCCCGACGTGCTCGGCGATGACCTTGCCGCCGGGAACGTCGATGATCGCCGGTGAGGCGTTGACCTCGGCCACGTCAGGCCCCCTCGGGGGTGATCCGGTCGAGCACGACGGAGCGCTCCTCCGGCGGCAGCCCACCGACGCTCCAGGCGCCCTCGAGCGCCGCCTCGGCGTGCGCGAAGCGCTCCGGGGTGTCCGTGTGCAGGGTGATCACCGGGTCACCCTCGGTGACCTGCTCCCCCGGTCGCACGTGCCACTCCACGCCGGCGGCGGCCTGCACCGAGTCCTCCTTGCGGGCCCGCCCGGCGCCGAGGCGCCACGCGGCCACGCCGACGGCATAGGCGTCCAGCCCCTCGAGGTGACCGGTCGTGTCCGCGCGCAGCACGTGGGTCTCCTTCGCGGTCGGCAGCGCCGCGTCGGGGTCGCCGCCCTGCGCCGAGATCATCCGACGCCACACGTCCATCGCCCGCCCGTCGGAGAGGGCCGCCCGCAGCTCGTCCGGGCCGACCTCGACGCCCGCGGCCCGGGTCATCTCGTCCGCCAGGGCGACCGTGAGCTCGACGACGTCCTCGGGCCCGCCGCCGGCGAGCACCTCGACCGACTCGCGCACCTCGAGGGCGTTGCCGGCCGTGAGGCCGAGCGGTACCGCCATGTCGGTGAGGAGCGCGACCGTGTGCAGCCCGGCGTCGGCCCCGAGGTCGACCATCGTGCGCGCCAGCTCGGTGGCGTCCTCGAGGGTCTTCATGAAGGCACCGGAGCCGACCTTGACGTCGAGCACGAGCGCTCCGGTCCCCTCGGCGATCTTCTTGCTCATGATCGAGCTGGCGATGAGCGGGATCGACTCCACGGTCCCGGTGACGTCGCGCAGCGCGTAGAGCTTCTTGTCCGCGGGTGCCAGGCCCGACCCGGCGGCGCAGATGACCGCGCCGACGTCCTCGAGCTGGGCGAGCATCGCCGCGTTGTCCATGTCGGCCCGCCACCCGGGGATCGACTCGAGCTTGTCCAGCGTGCCCCCGGTGTGCCCGAGACCTCGGCCGGAGAGCTGCGGCACGGCCACCCCGAAGGTCGCGACGAGGGGCGCGAGCGGCAGCGTGATCTTGTCGCCCACCCCGCCCGTGGAGTGCTTGTCGCTCGTGGGGCGGCTCAGGCCGGAGAAGTCCATCCGCTCGCCGCTGGCGATCATCGCGGCGGTCCAGCGGGCGATCTCCTCGCGGGACATCCCGCCCATGAGGATCGCCATCGCGAGGGCGGACATCTGCTCCTCGGCGACCCCGCCGCGGGTGTAGGCGTCCACGACCCAGTCGATCTGGCCGCCCGTGAGCTCACCCCGATCACGCTTGGTCCGGATGATGTCGATGACGTCGTAGGTCTCGGTCACTGCGCTCCCTTCGCCAGGTCGTCCGGCCCGAAGGCCATCGGAAGGATATCGGCGAGGGATCGCTCCCCCTCCGGGGTCTGGATGCGGCAGCCGGCCCCGCCGTGCTCCCAGAGGAGCTGTCGGCACCGACCGCACGGCATGAGCGTCTCACCTGCGGAGTCGACGCACCAGACCGCGACGAGGCGGCCGCCGCCGGTGCGGGCCAGGTCGCTCACCATGCCGCACTCGGCACACAGGCCCACGCCGTAGGAGGCGTTCTCGACATTGCAACCGCTGACGACGCGGCCGTCGTCGGCGTAGCCGGCGACGCCGACCGGGTAGCGGGAGTAGGGGCTGTAGGCGTGTCCCAGGGCCTCGACGGCGGCGGCGTGCAGGCGCTCCCACGCCGCGGCGTCGAGGGCCGGGGTCAGTTCAGTGTCCATCCCCTCGACGGTAGACCTTGCCGTTGGCTGCCGGCATCCGCAGACGCTGGCTGGCCAGGGCGAGGACCAGGAGCGTGGTCAGGTGCGGGGCGAAGGCGGTCACGTCGCCGGGGATGGTCTCGGTGAGCATCCAGAAGACCGCGACGAGGACACCACACCCGAGCGCGATGGCTCCCTGGACCCTGCGGTTCGTCCGGAGCAGCTGCCACAGCCCGAGCGCCACCAGCAGGATCGCGACGAGCAGCAGCAGGGCGTGGATGGCGGCGCCGCCACCGCGCAGCTGCAGGGCGTCCATGTACCCGAAGAGGCCGGAACCCATGAGCACGCCGCCGGGCCGCCAGTTGCCGAAGATCATCGCCGCGAGGCCGATGTAACCCCGTCCACCGGTCTGCCCCTCTCGATAGGCGTTGGAGGCCACCATCGCGAGGAAGCCGCCGCCCAGCCCGGCGAGACCGCCGGAGGCGGTGACGGCGAGGTACTTGTACAGGTAGACGTTCACGCCGAGGGACTCCGCGGCCGCCGGCGACTCCCCGCAGCTGCGGATGCGCAGGCCGAAGGGGGTGTGCCACAGCACCCAGTAGGTCCCCACGAAGAGCACCAGGGCGATGATCGTCAGCAGCGAGAGATTCGTCGTCACGGCCTTGACGATCGCGGCCAGCTCGGAGACGAAGAACCACCCCTTGTCCTCGACCGCCCCCAAGGGCTCGGAGATGCCCGGGATGCCGACCTCGGGCAGCGAAGGGAGCGGCGGCGACTGCACCTCGCTGCCCCCGTCGAGCTCACCGAAGAAGCGGGACGCCAGGTAGCTGGCGGCGCCGAGCGCGACGATGTTCAGGGCGACACCGGAGACGATGTGGTCCACGCCGAAGGTGACCGTGGCCAGCGCGTGGACGAGCCCGCCGATCGCGCCGCACACGATCGCGCCGAGGACACCCATCCACGGCCCGCCGTGCAGACCGCCGAAGGCGGCGCCCCAGGTGCCGAGGATCATCATCCCCTCGAGGCCGATGTTGATCACGCCGGCGCGCTCGGACCACAGACCGCCCAGACCGGCGAGGGCCAGGGGCATGGCCCAGGCCAGCGCGGCGCTGAGCGTCCCCGAGGCGGAGACGTCCTCACGACCGGTGACCAGGCGGACGACAGAGAGCAGGACGATGACCGCGGCGAGCCCGATGGGCCAGGCCCAGAAGGGGATCCGACGACGGGGCGCCTCGGCCTCGCTCTCGGTGACCGTGCCGACGCTCAGTGCTGAGCTCATGCCTCGGCCCCTTCGCGGGCGGGGTCGGCGTCCAGCTGGCGAGCGACCTGCCGCTGCTCCAGCTGCCGCTCCAGGCGGGCCACGACCTCGTAGGCGATGACGACGGCCAGCAGGATGACTCCCTGGATGATGTAGACGAGTGCCGGTGAGACGTCGGCCTGCAGCTGCAGCGCGTCGCTGGACTTCTCCAGCCAGGACCACAGCAGCGCGGCGAAGACGATGCCGACCGGGTGGTTGCGGCCGAGCAGCGCGATGCCGATGCCGACGAAGCCGACGCCGGACTGGATGTTCAGCCCGTAGTTGTGGTCGGCCCCGAAGAAGGCCGGCATGCCGATGAGGCCCGCGATCGCGCCGGAGGCGACCATCGCGAGGGCGACCATGCGGCCCACCTTCACGCCGCTGGCGACGGCCGCGGACTCGGACTCGCCGGTGGCGCGCACGTCGAAGCCGAATCGGGTCCGGCTGAGGACGAACCAGTAGGCGAGCCCGAGCAGGACCGCGAGGATGACGAGCGTGTACACCCGGTTGGTGGCGTCCGGGACCAGCGGCAGCCCCTCGAGCTGGTTGGACAGCGGGATGTCGGTCGTCTGGCGGGTGTTGCTGCCCTCCGGACGCTCGCCCCAGGACCGCAGCGCCCAACTGACGAGGCCGAGCGAGATCGCGTTGAGCATGATCGTCGAGATGACCTCGGAGACGCCGCGGGTCACCTTGAGGTAGCCGGCGATCCCGGCCCAGAAGCCACCGACGATCATCGCGACGAGCATGGCGACGACGACGTTGAGCATCCCGGGCAGCCACGCCTGACCGGCGAAGAGCGCGGCGGCGAAGGTGGCGATCCGGTACTGGCCGTCCACACCGATGTTGAACAGCTTCATCTTGAAGCCGATGGCCACGGCCACGGCGGCGATGTAGTACGTGACGCTGCTGTTGAGGATGTTGACGATCGTGCGGGGGCTCGGCTCGGAGAGCAGGGTCGACCAAACCTGCCCGACCGGGTCGCCCACGGCGAGCAGGACGAGCGAGGTGACGACGAAGGCCACGACGACCGCGAGCAGCGGGGCCGCGAGGGTCAGGCCCAGACGGCGCGGGTTGAGGGTCATGATGCGTCCTTCCCGGCGCCGGTCATCGCGCTGCCGAGCTCCTGGCTGGAGACCGACCCGGGGTCGAACTCGCCGACGAGTCGACCGCGCAGGATCACCTGGATGGTGTCGGAGAGGCCGATGAGCTCCTCGAGGTCGGCGCTGATGAGCAGCACCGCGAGCCCCTCGCGCCGGGCCCGGCGCACGAGGTCCCAGATCGCGGCCTGGGCGCCGACGTCGACGCCCCGCGTGGGATGGCTCGCGACGAGCACCTTGGGTGCGTGGCTCATCTCGCGGCCGACGATGAGCTTCTGCTGGTTGCCGCCCGAGAGCGACCCGGCGGTGACGTCGATGCCGGGGGTGCGCACGTCGTACTCCTGCACGATCCGCTCGGTGTCCGTCTTCGCGGCACGGGCCGTGAGCAACCCGTTCTTCGAGGCCGGCTCCTGGGTCTGGTGCCCGAGCATGCGGTTCTCCCAGAGCGGGGCGTCCAGCAGCAGGCCCTGGCGGTGACGGTCCTCGGGGATGTACCCAACGCCCGCCTCGCGGATCCGGCGCACGTCCCAGCGGGCGGTGTCCTCCCCCTCGAGGAGCACCCGGCCCGACGTGGGGACGCGCATGCCGACGATCACCTCGACCAGCTCGGCCTGGCCGTTGCCCTCGACGCCCGCGATGCCGACGACCTCGCCGGCGTGGATCGACAACGAGATCCCCTCGAGGACGTTGCGCGACCCCGCCCCGGAGGCGAGGGTGAGCTCCTCGATGTCGAGGACGACGTGCTCGGTGACCGTCGACTCCTCGGTCTCCGGGGTGGGCAGCTCGGAGCCGACCATGAGCTCGGCGAGCTGGCGGGCGGTGACCTCCCGCGGGTCGACGGTGTCGACCGTGCTCCCCCTTCGGATCACCGTGACCGAGTCGGCCACGGCGAGGACCTCGTCGAGCTTGTGGGAGATGAAGAGCAGGGTGATGCCCTCGCGCTTCAGCTCCCGCAGGTTCCCGAAGAGCTCCTCGACCTCCTGCGGCACGAGCACCGCCGTCGGCTCGTCGAGGATGATCGTGCGGGCACCGCGGTAGAGCACCTTGAGGATCTCGATGCGCTGGCGGGCGCCGACGCCGAGGTCCGCCACGAGCGCCCCCGGGTCGACGCCGAGACCGTACTCCTCGGAGATGCGCCGGATCTCCGCCCGCGCCCGGGCGCCGATGCCGTGCAGCTTCTCCGCCCCGAGCACGACGTTCTCCAGGACGGTGAGGTTGTCCGCGAGCATGAAGTGCTGGAACACCATGCCGACGCCGTGCGCGATCGCGTCCGCCGGCGTGTGGAGGGCGACCTCCTCGCCGTCGATGCGGATCGTGCCCTCGTCCGGGCGCTGCACGCCATAGAGCATCTTCATCAGCGTCGACTTCCCGGCGCCGTTCTCGCCGACGACGGCGTGCACCGTGCCGCGGCGTACCGCGAAGGTGACGTCGTCGTTGGCGATGACGCCGGGAAAGCGCTTGGTGACGCACTCCACCTCGACGGCGAAGGGGGGTCCGTCAGTGGGCATGGCAGCTCCCTGGGTACCTGGTGGGGTCGTGGGGACCTGCGGGATCACTTCGAGGGAACGGTGATCTTCCCGTTGATGATCTGCTTCTTGTACTTGTCGAGCTTGTCGGTGATGTCGTCGATCTTGCCGCCGGTGGTGGAGTAGCTGACGCCACCCTCCTTGAGGCCGAAGGAGATGTTGCCGCTCTGGTTCTTGCCCTCGGTCGCGGCCTGGATGTACTCGTAGACGGCGACGTCGACGTTCTTGACCATCGAGGTGATGATCGTGTCGCGGACCTTCTTGTTCGCGGTCTTGGCCTGGTCGGAGTCGACGCCGATGGCCATCTTCTTGGCCTGCGCGGCCGCCTCGAAGACACCGGAGCCGGACCCGCCGGCAGAGTGGTAGATGACGTCGACGCCCTTGTCGTACATCCCGTCGGCGGCGGTCTTGGCCTTCGCCGGGTCGTTGAAGCCCGAGTCGTCAGGGGCCAGGTACTTCACCTTGACGTCGATGTCGGGGTTGACCTCCTTGGCGCCGGCGACGTAGCCCGCCTCGAACTTGTTGATCAGCGGGACGTCGGTGCCGCCGATGAAGCCGATCTTGTCGCTCTTGGTCTTCAGCGCGGCGGCCGCACCGACGAGGAAGGAGCCCTCCTGCTCGCGGAAGGTCAGCTGGGCCACGTTGTCGCCCTTGGAGGCTGCGGAGGCGTCGTCGACGATGGCGAACCCGAGGTCGGGGTTGGCCTTGGCGACCTGGCCGATCGCGGGCGCGTAGAGGTAGCCGACACCGATGATGTTCGTGCACCCGGCGTCGATGAGCTGGTTGAGGCGGTCCACGCGGGCCGAGTCGTTCTCGTTCTGCGAGGCCTCGACCTCCTCGGTCTGCACGCCGAGCTCGTCCGCGGCGCGGTCCAGACCCTTGGCCGCCGAGTCGTTGAAGGACTGGTCGCCGCGGCCACCCACGTCGAAGGCCAGGCAGGCCTTGACGTCGCTCGCGCCGCTGCTGGAGCCACCGCCGCCGTCGCCGCCGTCGTCGCTGCCACCGCAGCCGGTCAGGGCCAGTGCGGCCACGGACATGATCGATGCGGCCTTGGCGATGTGACGCAAAGCGCTCTCCTTCAGGACAGGGATTTCAGGGGGAGGGCAGGCCGAAGCCGAGCCAACCGAGGATGCTACGCGCGGCCGGGTACCCGGAACCCACTCCGCGTGACGGATGGGACCAACCGTTACCAGACCGCGATGCTGATGTGACCCTCTCGTCGCCCGCCCGAGTCCCGCGAGGGTTAACCCTCGCTGCTGCCCACCGGAGACGGTCGGCTCAGTCCCGGTCCACCCGGGTCCACTCCCCCGCGGCGACGAGCGCCAGCAGGGTGGCACCGGCTCGCACGGCACGCTCGTCCACGACGAGGTCGCCCTGGTGCAGGTCGAAGGTGCGCCTGCCGGGCGTGCGCGTCCCGAGCCGAGCCAGCGCCCCCTCGGCGTCGTGCAGCATCCAGGCGAAGTCCTCCCCGCCCAGGCTGTGCGGCGCAGGCACGGGTCGCAGGCCGGCGGTCATCGTCGCCCGCTCCAGGGCGGTGACGGCGGCCTCGTCGTTGACCACCGGGGGCACCCCTCGGATGTGCTCCACGGTGGCCTCCGCCCCGTAGGGCGCGACGACCTCGTCGACGACCTCACGCAGCAGGGGTCCGATCTGCTCCCACACGGCGACGTCGAGCATCCGCAGCGTTCCCTCGGCGAGCCCGGCCGAGGGGATGACGTTGATGGCCTCACCGGCCTCGATCCGGCCCCACACGAGGACCAGGCCGGCTCGCGGGTCGACCCGGCGCCCCAGGACCGCGGGGACCTCGGTGACGACCTTGGCCAGGGCGTAGGTGAGGTCCTCGGTGAGGAAGGGCCGGGAGGTGTGGCCGCCCCGCCCCCGGAGAGTGACGGTCACCTGGTCCGCGGCCGCGGTGAGGGGTCCGGCGCGCAGGCCGATCTCGCCGACGTCGATCGAGGGGTCGCAGTGGAGGGCGTAGGCGGCGTCGACGCCCTCCATGATCCCGCCGGCGACGAGCTTGGAGGCGCCGCCGGGCATGACCTCCTCGGCGGGCTGGAAGATCAGCCGGACCCCGACGTGGCGGCGCGCCAGCTCCTCCTCGATCTCGCCGAGGGCCAGGGCAGCGCCGAGGAGCGCGGTCGTGTGGACGTCGTGGCCGCAGGCGTGGCAGATGCCCTCGTTCGTGGAGCTCCAGTCCAGACCGGTGCGCTCGCGCACCGGCAACGCGTCGATGTCGGCCCGCAGCGCGACGCGGCGGCGCGGGTCGGGGTCACCGATCTCGAGGACGAGCCCGGTGTCCAGGGCCGGGCGGGGCCGCAGGCCCGCGGCGAGGAGCCGCTCGCGCAGCCGCTCGGTGGTCCGGTGCTCCCGGTAGGAGAGCTCGGGGTGGGTGTGCAGGTCCCGCCGGAAGTCGATCAGCTCGTCGTGGAGTCCGTCGATGACGCGCATCAGCGTCGGGGCGAGTGGAGCAGTCATGTCGAGTGCACCTTATCCAGCGGCGGTCGGCGGGTGGGCCGCCATCCTCAGACCAGGTCCGTGCGTCCGGACCGTTTGAGCTCCTCGACGACCTGCTTGACGTCCTGCGCCCGCTCCCGACTCGTCACGAGCAGTGCGTCGTCGGTCTCGACCACCACGACGTCGTCGAGACCGACGACGGCGACCAGGCGATCGGAGTCGCAGAGCACGAGGCCCCCGGCGTCCACGCCGATGACGTTCTCGTCGCTGCCGACGACGGTCATCCGCCCGTCCCGACTCGGCAGCAGGGTCGAGAGCGAACGGAAGTCACCGACGTCGTCCCAGTCGAAGCTCGCGGGGACCACGGCCACGAGCCCCTCGTCGGCCGCCGGCTCGGCGACCGCGTGGTCGATGGCGATCTTCTCCAGCGTCGGCCACACCGACTCCAGCCGGGTGCGGTCGGCGGCGATCGCGCGCAGCCCGTCGGCCAGCTCCGGATGCCAGCGGTGGAGCAGGTCGAGCAGGACGCGCGCCCGCACGACGAACATCCCCGCGTTCCACCGGAACTCACCGGTCGCGAGGTAGGAGGCCGCCTTGGCCGCATCGGGCTTCTCGACGAACTGCCGCACCCGGGTGGCGGTTTGGTGCTCAGGGAGCCTGGGCCCCAGCTGGATGTAGCCGAAGCCCGTCGCCGGGTAGGACGGGCGGATCCCGATGGTCACGAGCCGCTCGCTGGAGGTGGCCACCTCCACGGCCTCGTGGACCGCGTCGGAGAAGGCATCCTCGTCGGTGATGACGTGGTCGGCGGCGAAGGACCCGATCACCGCCTCGGGGTCACGGTGCTCCAGGACGGCTGCTGCCAGCCCGATCGCCGCCATCGAGTCCCTCGGCGAGGGCTCGGCGAGGATCAGCTCGGCGGGCACGTCCGGGAGCTGCTCGGAGACCGCCGCTACGTGGGCGGCTCCCGTCACGACGACGAGCCGCTCGCCGACGAGCCCGCGGAGCCGGTCCGTCGTCGCCTGGAGCAGCGAGCGCCCACTGCCGGTGAGGTCGTGGAGGAACTTCGGCGAGCCCGCCCGCGAGACCGGCCACAGCCGGGTCCCGGCGCCACCTGCGGGCACGACGGCCCAGAAACGGTCGGAGTGGGTCACGCTCGGCATGCTGGGCACGCTACCCCGGGTCAGGAGATCATCCCCCGCTCACCCGTCACCCACCTTTCGGACACCTCCCGGCATCCTTCCCCGGTCACGCTGGCAGCGTGCGAGTTGCCATTGCGACCGAGTCCTTCCTCCCCAGTCTCAACGGTGTGACCACGAGCGTCTGCCGCGTGGCCGAGTGCCTCCGCGAGCAGGGCCACGAGGCGGTGATCATCGCCCCCGGGCCGGCGCCCTCGACCTTCGCCGGGCACCCGGTGCGGACCCTGCCCGGCTTCCCCGTGCGCGGCTTCCGCGCCGGTCTGCCCACGCGTGAGCTGCGCCGGACGCTGCGCTCCTTCCGCCCCGACGTCGTGCACCTGGCCTCCCCCTTCCTCGTCGGCTCCGGAGGCGCCACCCGGGCCGGCGAGCTCGGCCTGCCGACGGTCGCCATCTACCAGACCGACATGCCCTCCTACGTCCGCCAGCACGGGCCGGGCATCATCGGTCGAGGCGCCTCGTCGGTGACCTGGGAGTGGATCCGCCGGTTGCACTCCCACGTGGACCTCACCCTCGCCCCGAGCCGGCCGACCCTCGCCGACCTGCGGGCCCACCGGATCCCCCGGACGGACCTGTGGGGCCGCGGGGTGGACACCCGCCTCTTCCACCCGTCGTGGCGGGACGACCCCGGCACCGCGGCACTGCGAAGGGAGCTTGCCCCCGGCGGCGAGGTCCTCCTGGGCTACGTCGGCCGGTTGGCGCCGGAGAAGGAGCTGCACCGCCTCGCGGAGCTGGCCCACCTGCCGGGCACACGGCTGGTCATCGTCGGCGAAGGCCCCTCCCGCAATGAGATCGGCGCCCGCCTGGCCGATGCCGTCGCCCGGCGGCTCGGCCGCCCCAACCGCCCCCCGGTCTCCTCTTCGACCCGCAGGCGCCCGGCGACCTGCACCGGCACGTGCGTGAGCTGGTGGCCTCGCCCTCCCTTCGCGCCGCCATGGGTGCCGCGGGCCGGGAGGCGATCAAGGACCGGTCCTGGAGCAGCCTCACCGAGCAGCTGGTCGGTCACTACGAGAGGGTCGTCACCGCACCCGCCGGGATCTCCGCCTAGGCCTATACCCTGCAGCGGGAAGGCCCGTGCGAGGAAGGGAGCTGGCGTGACGCCACGGCGTGTGATGGTGACGGGTGGGGCCGGTTTCATCGGATCGCACCTCACGGAGCGGCTTCTGGGCCTGGGGCACGAGGTGCTGGTGGTCGACAACTTCTACTCGAGCACGCGGCGCAACCTGACCCACCTGTTGGAGCACCCGAACTTCGAGCTGATGCGTCACGACGTGACCTTCCCGCTGTACGTGGAGGTCGACGAGATCTACCACCTGGCGTGCCCGGCGAGCCCGATCTTCTACCAGCGTGACCCGGTGCAGACGACGAAGACGAGTGTGCACGGGTCGATCAACATGCTCGGTCTGGCCAAGCGCACCAAGGCCCGGATCCTGCTCTCCTCCACCTCGGAGGTCTACGGCGACCCGGAGGTCCACCCGCAGACCGAGGACTACTGGGGCAACGTCAACCCGATCGGGATCCGGTCCTGCTACGACGAGGGCAAGCGGTGCGCCGAGACCCTCTTCTTCGACTACCGGCGCCAGCACGACCTGGACATCAAGGTCGCCCGGA